>JAOASG010000011.1 GCA_025210235.1 Vallitalea sp. | reverse complement strand
CAAATCCATATACTAATTTACATGTATCTCCATGACGTTCTGTAACTCTCTTGAATGCTTTCCCAGGTGCTCCAATGCCTGCAAAATATTCTGCATATGTATAATCCATATTTCACCTCTATCCGTACAAAACTTAGTTTTGCCCATGTTTTCTTTAAGCTACATTATTTTCAACTGCATCTAATGAGTATAATCTATCTACTTCATCAATCTTCTTAGCTACATTATTGAACATCATATGTGCATACATTTGTGTAGTAGCAATAGAAGTGTGTCCTAACAATTCTTTTAATGTTTCAATTCTTATTCCATCTTCAAGAAGATGCATAGCCCTTGTATGTCGGAATAGATGAGGGTTAACTTTTTTAGTTAATTGTGCCTTTTTTCCTCTTCTTCCAAAATAATCTTGTATTCCTTTTTTTGAAAGTCTTGTTCCGTACTTTGAAATAAATAACGCTGTAGAATTATCTATTCTAGTTGCCATATATTTTTTTATTGCTTTTGACGCATCCTCTGAGAACATACACTCTCTTTCCTTTTGACCTTTTCCAATAACAATAAATCGTCTATTCTCAAAATCAAGAGAATCTTTATTTAATTGCCATATTTCAGATAGCCTACATGATGAACTATAAAACAGTTTAGTTAATGCCAATCCTCTAATATCTTTTAATTCTATTAGCGTGTTAATAAATTGCTTATATTCTGGCTTTTTCAAGTAAGGTCTAACTGTTTTTCTAACCTTAATTTTATCCACTTTTAAGATAGGATTTCTTATTTCTAAGTCCATCTTGATTATTAATTCTTTATAAAGCATTCCGATATTCGTATGTTTTCTATTTATCGCTTTATCTCCATTTCCTCTCTCCACTGAACAGTACATCAAGAAATTTTGAATATCTTCATGAGTAGCATCTAATATTTTTTTGTAACCCAACCATTCTAAATATAATCTCAAGTCATTATCACAACTAGATTCTATTGATTCATCTGTTAAACCTTTTGCATGGCATATAAACTTATATCTCTCAAGTAATTTTTTGTTGCTTTCTAGTATTTTTTTCAATGTCCATTCCTCCGTATAATTCTAGTTTTTTAAGGTTTTCTCTTTCAAAAACCTTATCTCCTGTCATTTTTGCTATACATTCTACTGCTAACCTTGCTATATCTTTTACTTCATTTGTTTTGTTAATTTCTGCCCTATAGTATTGTGTGATTTTTATATATTTCGCTTCAACAGAAGCTTCGTCAAGATTATAAAGTGTATGATTGCTGTATTGAAAATACTTTGATATATCTTCCCCATTATTCAATTTTTGGATTAACATCATTGTATTTTCATTCATTACTTTTTACTCCTTACACTGTAGTTCAAAAGCTTTTTTCTCTAAATCATTAAAATCATATGTTCGTTGATCATAGTTAACAAATTTACTTGCTTTCTGTGGTTTATCTCTATTGTTATATATGCCCTCTAAAATTTTAATAGGTTTATCTTTTTCAATTAGCCAATCAAAATGAGCTGTCCAGTTTCTATCACCAATCCTTCCTGTGAGAAAATCACTCTTTTCTGCAAGTTCAAAAATTTTATATATTTGTTCTAGATCTCCTTTTAGTGTTTTGAACAAGGTTCGCATTAACCTTTTTCTTTTATCACTCACTTTTTGGACTTTTGGTAATGAAATACATACTTTGTTATATTCATCAATTATCTTGTCATATGGAACGCTAACTATTTTCGGTGGTGAATTATCGTCACACGAAGTGTTGACAAATGTATTATTGTTTATATTGTGTTTATTATCTGTGTTTATATATGGTATTGGTGAGACAATATTGTCTCTTCCATGGGACAAATTTGTCCCTTCCATAGGAGAATTTTGTCCCTTCGATAAGACAATTTTATCTCTTCGATAAGACAATTTTGTCTCTTCGATAGGAGAATTTTGTTCCACTCTATTAATTTGAATATCACATAGTTCTAGAACATCATCACTAAGAGCATACCAACCTGTTTTATCAAACCCAGCTTTATTATAATTCCCTTGAAAAATAGCACCTTTTTCCTTTAGTTGCTTTAATATATACTTGATTTGACTTGTAGTCCAAAAAGGAAATATCTCTGAAAATGCATTGTGAGTGTTATATACCCAATAATGTCCGTCATAATAATTTTTCTCATTAGCCATATTTTTTTCAGTCCAATGAGCTAGGTTGTAAATCATTATAGCTCCATTAATTCCATATTTACTTGCTATATCTGCGTTAAATGCATAATGCTTCATAAGTATCCCCCCTTTTAATCATCTTCATTTAAAATTAAGTTTTTCAGTTCATTGTCTATACATTTATGTGTATCTTGATTATTAACTTGTGTATCACTAGTAATCTCTTGATTTTGATGGACTTTAAAATTATCAAGCTTACATGACATTTTATCTATCTTATCTTCGATTCTAGCTATATTATTATTCAAAGTTTTATTGATTTCATAAAATCTAACTGCTTCACAAACATACTGTGAAGCATTAGATTTTTCATTAAGTAGATCTAATATGTCCATATTATCATCGCTAAAAGATAGTAGTTTTTGAGGTTTTTTCATAGTACCCCAGCCTTTACTAACCCTACCACTTGAAATCCTTCAACATTCGCCCATTGAGTATCTTTATTGGACAACTTGGCGTGTGGTAAATATTTTTTTAAACGATCTATAATAAATTTACTTGTTCCACCAACTAATACAACAGTCATAGTAGAGAGATTGATATTCTTCTCTTTTATTGACTTAAGAATATAATTCTCTATGTAATTATCAATAGAATTATTGACTATCTGAGCACTCTCTTCTTGTAGTTTGCCATTGATGATAATACCTCCATTTTTGATTGCATTATTAGCTGTAATTAAGTCATAATCTTCTCCATAATAACTTGATAGATCTTCTCTAACAATAGTATCTAGTAAAATACCACCGTAGTTATTAGAAAATAGACTACTAGGGACTGGAACTCGATTGTCATAAATACCGAAGTTCATGTTTCTACCTCCCAAATCCAAAATACCAACTCTTTGATGTATAAAAGTATGAGGTTCTAAGTAGACAATTCCACTACCTTCACATTTGACAATAACTTTTTCAATGTTAATCGTATAATCTACATCATCAACAGTAACTGAAATTGGGTTATCTTCACATATAAATTTCCTATACTCTTCTTTTAGCTTAGAATTTTTATATATAGCAGTGGGACAACCAATAGTTAGTACTGCTGTTGGGTTTTTATCATCATTTGCGATTTTAGCTATAGCTGTAAGAGTTGCTAGTTTATGTATAAGTGAGGTTTTAGTTGTTGTAGTATCATACAATTCACCTTGTTCTCCGATAATGTAATCATTATTTTGATACGTTATCTTATAAGATTTACCATAGACCTCCATGTCTCCGTTCTTCATATCATAATATCTAGTATTAAAGAAAACTTGTTTATCTTTTTGCTTACTCTCTTTTCTACCTACACATTTAGTAGCGTGTTTGCCTGCATCAACAGAAATAATATATCTCACCTTTTTAAATCCTCCCTTGATTGAATATCAATATGATATCTATAGTTAGCTGAATATCATATTGATATTTAATTTTATTATTTTGAATATCATATTGATATTTACTTAGTCCCAATATCATATTGATATTTAATTTACTGATTTTGAATATCATATTGATATTTAAAATGATTCAGATATGATATTGATATTTATCTAATATCAATATTTATATCTTTAATTGTCTCGTAAACGAGTAACTGTATTACTCCATAATCTTTTATTCCGTTTATAAAACTTATACCTATTAATTAATTGAGTTATTATAATTCCACAAATAACCCCTGAGATAAAAGTAATCATTATATTACCCCCATTTATTTGTCATAACTCCATATTTCTCTTATCCTATATGTTCTAATATAATCATTTCCATAATTATCTGTAGTAGAGTCAATTTCTATTACAACACCAGTCTTATAAATCATGGTACATATTTCTATGTTTCCCATATATAAATTGACAAAAATACTTGGTTCACTATTATCTTTAAAATCAAGTTTATAAATCTCAATAGATGATACTAAGTTATTGTTGAAGAACACTTCTTCAAGTTTAACTGACGTTTCTTTTTCACATGTTATTACATGTTTATTATCATTATCTTTCCTATGCGTTAGCATTTTATCAATTTCAAAAATTTGTTTATTAGTTTTTAGCAACATATTTTCTCCTGATTTCATTCATTTTCCCTCTTTTCTATATAATTTTTATATGGTATAATTAGTTATATATTTTTTATTAATGGCTCTTATATAAGGGCTTCTTTTTTTTGTCTATTTCCTCTTACATAGCCTTTATTTATTAGTTTTCTGTTACATCTTTTTTCCACTTCTTTAACATTTACACCGTACCTGTCCATTGTTACAAAATGCATTTTAAGAGCTGAATAAACATCCCCCACTTGTTCCTCTGCATCCATTAAATTCTTGTACTGCTCTGTAGTAATTTGTGATACGTTTGTCCTGTTTTTAGTTATCTTTTTAATTATCATAAGTGCTTTTATCATCTCACTAGCTTCTTCTATCAGACTATCAATTACTACTTGTGGATGGGTGTCAACATTATTAAGTAATGGAACATTGAAAAATTCTGTGTTTCTTTCATAGGTAAGTTCAGCTATAATTGATGGTTCTCCTAGTTCTGTAGCTATTGCTTTCACTACATCGTCTGGAATATATCTTTCTTTTCTTTCGTATGCACCATATGTACTAGGCGCTACACCTACTCGAACAGCTATTTCATTTTGATTAATCCCCTGCTGTTCTCTTGCAGACTTGATGATATCTACAACACACATTAATAAACCACTCCTTTTTTTGGATAACTTCTTATTTTGCCCGATATCCTGTGAACAATCTCAAATACTTCTGTACTATCTTTTACAACAAGCCAATTATTATAATTAAGTTTTTTAGCTGCTATTGCTTGTTTCTGTTTTCTAGTTGGCTTTTTTCCATGTTTCAAATAATCATCTCCCTTGTTTTTACTACATAAGCAATAGTTTCCGATATTTTTTAACTACATTTTGCATAGATTTATCTATTTATTTACTACATCAATTAAGATATAATAAAATCATGTTAAAACACTTCTTACCTAAAAAGCTTTTTAGATGATTTTTTTCTTTAACAACTCATTTTTTTTTGCTATAAGTTGTCTATTATTTTGACTTACTAAGTAACCACCAGAATAGTTGATCATATCATCTAATCTTTTAATACGTTCAGTTGTATCAGCCCATGCAAAACAATTTGTTTTTATTCTTTTGCTTAGAGCTATACATCTACTACCTGTGTTATTTGCACAATTACTACAATTTTTATTCATTCTTCCTCCTTAATGTAGCCCATAGCTTTGACAGAAACTTTCTATCTTGTCTTGTTTTGTTGAGTATTGTTAATATATCTTTGATGAATGTTAAACATTACTTCAATAGAATGTCTCTCTCTTCGTTTGCGTTCCTCTTCTGATATATCTGGGTAGTGATTAATTACTTTATATTGCTTTTTCTCTCTCTTTTTTCTAGGTATATTATTAACACAGTTAGAACAGGCTTTTACAGGCTTGTCCATGTTTCTCACCTTCTTTCTATAGAATGATGTATAGATAGTTTTTCTATTTAGCACCATTCTTTTTAGCTAGTTCTATCTCTTTTTTGATTCTTTCATCATGCTCTCTAAAAACTTTGCATACAAAAATTGTATTTTCTCTATCTATTTTTTCTTTTTCCTCAGGAGTTAACTTTGGATGTACATTAATTATTTTGTATGGCATTACATCTACCCCCTATAGCACTACTTTAGTGCTTACTACTACTTTGTTAATTCTGTGTTTAACCAAATTATGTAACCTCACTTGGTACGATTCTTTTACTGTAATTCCTTTTCTCTCTTAATTATTTCATCATGTCTCATTAATACCTTATATACATATTCAGCTACCTCTTTTTCACGTCTTTTTCTTTCTTCATCTGAAATTGGATAAATATTAACTACTTTGTAAGGCATAAAATCAACTCCTTCTAATAAATTTTATGAGGTACTGTTTGTACAATATTAGTTTGATTTAAAATCATTACAAAACAATAAACACACAAAATTATTATCCCTATTCAGTTCGTTTAAATCGAACTTCTCGTTAAAAAATATCCTCATATTTTTTATTAGTTATTCTAAGTATTTCATCTATTTCTCTTTTCTTCCAATCATATTTCCCATTCATTTTTCCGCTTAATTGATTAGGTGATATATGTAGTATTAATGCTAATTTATTTTGAGTTATTCCCAATTCAACTAAAGCAGATTTAATTTTCAAGTACATAACTCCTCCTTTCAGTTCGACTTTATCGAACTTTATAATTTGTATTATAGTTCTAATTTCTCGAACTGTCAACATATTTTTAATATCTTTTACGATTTTTTTGTATTTAATTTCAATTTCTATTAAAAATTGATATAATAGCAATAATGAGAGGTGATTTTGTGATAGGTGATAGATTAACAAAATTAAGAAAACAAAAAGGATATGAAGCTCAATATGTAGCTAACTTGTTAAATGTAGCAAAATCTACTTATTCTGGATATGAAAATAACAAAAGTGTACCTAACCATGAATCATTAAAAAAAATTGCAGATTTTTATTGTGTATCTGTAGACTATATATTAGGTAGAACTAATGATACTACTCCGATAGGTCACTCTAAAAAAGAAAAAGAAGTTAATGAAAAACTAGATGATTTTATAAAAGAAGTTGAAAAATCTGATGGACTTATGTTTAGTGGTAATAAAATGGATGAATCTACAAAAGAGGTTCTTTTAAAGATGTTAAGAACTACTAAAGACATGGCAGAAAAGATGAATGAAAATAATAAAAAATAAGACATAATATTCTAATCTTAGATAGCTCAAACGACTACGAAAAAGGCATTTTAGATGAGCAGTTGGATAGTATTATCCACTGCTTTTTTGTGTATGCTGATTTCTTACTATACACATTATCATACATATCATAGATTGAATTTGTTTAAATCAGTAAGTTCACAAAAGCCACTTTTTGTTTCATATAAGTTAAATAAGTAAGTATATTAAAGAAAGCAAATGGCTATTTCCGTGCAAAACATCATCTAACAAAATGTTTCCGTTCCCTACGCACATTCCTTCACCGGGTGCAAGCACCGCCAAGGAGAAAGGCTCTGAGTCTCCGGTTCAGGAACGTCGGAAACAAGGTACGTTAGGCGAAACATTTAGATGAGGTATAATTATGAAACTTGAGAAGCTAAAATCAATAAGAACCTATGTACCAGCTATCATTTTATGGTTGTTGATTCAACTGTCCTTAACATCTAATCATAGTGAGTTAAATACATATTTTAAATATTTATTTAGTTTAAGTATTGAAAGTGTAGCAAAATTATTACTATATGTGGCTTTCGGATTCTTATACAACTCATTACAATGGCGTAAACCCTTGTTTAACCCATATCTTATGAAAGTACAAGACAATATTAATTCAAGGTTACTGTCAATAATTGAGCAACGAGAAAAACTCAGTTATTCATATAAACAAAGATGAAAAACAGGGAACGATCGCGAACCGCTGGAACTGTAGCACTATCATTACGACTTGTGCCTTAGCTAAGCAAAAAGGAATACAACTCAAAAAGTTAGATAAATACAACTTTTAGAATATAAATTAAACTTTCAACTTACTTAAATCAAAGAAAAATTTTAATTATAAATGATACAAAAGGATACTAAAAATATTCAACTTGAATGAGAGATTGATAAAATGCAATGGATAAAACATACAATAAATAATTTGCTTGAACAATATGGAACAAATGAACCAACTGAATTAGCTGATTACTTAGGTATAACAATAATTTACGAATACTTAGGTAATAATAATGGATTATACATTAATCAAAATGGTTGTAAGTTTATTGTTGTTAATGAAAACTTAGATTATTATGACCAACGTGTAATTATAACTCATGAATTAGGACATGCTGTACTCCATGATAATCTTAATATGGCTTACTTAGAAAAGAATACATACTATTCAAGAGATAAATTTGAATATCAGGCTAATTATTTTGCAGCCAACCTACTCTTGCCAGATGGGTTTGAGAAAGATATAGAATTCAGAGATATGACATTAGAACAGATTTCTTGTATGGTAGCTATACCAATAGAACTAGTAAAGATAAAATTATATCCTTAAATTGGTATATATATATTTTATAATTGTTTATGGAAGGATTTTATTACATATGAATGGATTACTAAATCAAATTTTTAAATATTAATTGGGTTCAGTTTATTGTTAGTATTCTTTCGGCATTGATTGTTGGTAGTCTTACTGTATTCTTTAATAAACGAATCCAATTTGATAAAAGATGGTGGCAAAAAAAATTGATAAATATGTACTTTAAATTAACAATAATGAACTAATAAATAAATCCGGAGGTCTTTATATGATACATAGCATAGAATTTAATAATTTTAGACAATTTACTAAAGACATGAAAATTAATATGGCCAAAAATATTACTGTAATAGCTGGAAGTAATTCTACTGGCAAATCAACTATTTTAGGTATATTGGGAAATTCTTGTTATTTGAATGCAAAAGATGGTAAACCTATTATACAAAACCAATTTATATCTAAGTTTTCAGAAACAATTTGTGCTTCAAAAAAATATGATCCCCAAAAAGGTTATGTTTTTAAAGTGAATTACTCAAATGATTATGATTTATCCCAAATAGATGATTTCAGGAATTTTAGAGTTAGATGGGATTCTAAAAACAATAATAACGATGATAGAGACAGATTTAGATTAATACCTAAAGGTCATAAAACAGAATCTAAGGTCCAGTTACCCGTTCTCTATCTTGGATTAAGTAGGCTATATCCTATAGGAGAAACAAAAGGACCACTGAATAGTAAAGATTTATACTTAAGCGATAGCGAAAAAGAGTGGTTAGTAACATCCTATTGTGAAATTTTCAATATAGATTCTTCGACTATTAAAGATTTCCAACAAATAAAATCAAATGAACTCAAACAAAAAAATGGAATAGGAATTGCAACTGACAAATATGATCACTTTGTAAATTCAGCAGGCCAAGATAATATAGGACAAATTTTACTTTCAGTATTATCATTTATTAGGTTAAAAAAATCATCAGTAGCTTATTCTGGAGGATTATTATTAATAGATGAATATGATGCAACTTTACATGCCTCTACACAAAAAAATTTATTTAATTTATTATATAGAGAATCTCTAGTAAATAACATTCAAATAGTATTTACCACACACAGTTTAAGCCTCCTAGATTTTTTATGCAATAAAACTAGAAGAAATAGCTATACTGATATACCTACTAATAATATTGAATTAATATACTTATCAAAAAAACGTGGTCACCTTAAAATATATAGTAAAGATAAAGTTAACTTTGATTTAATTAATGCAGAAATGCGTCTGGAATTAGCTTATAATAATATTAATAGGAAAAAATTAATAGTATTCTCTGAAGACGAAGAAACTAGATGGTTTTTTAATAATATTACTAATAATGACTATGCACCATACTTAAATATATTAAACACTAAATTAGGATGCGATAGTCTATTAAATTTAAGAACTTGTGATCCATCTTATTTTGCAAACGTATTATTTATTTTAGATGGTGATGTAAAAGATAGTGATATTAAAAATTCATATGATAGGAGTGGTATAAATACACCAAATATTATTAAATTACCTGTCCCTAATAATTGCGTTAATAACAGAACTTCCCCTGAGAAAATATTATATGATTATTTACTCTCATTAAGTCCTTCTCATCCTTTATGGGATGAAGCAGATGATAAATCTCCTGGATTTAATATTACTTATATAAAATCTCATGGTCCCGATACTTATACAGATAATAAAGAAAGAGAACGTTATAAAAAATGGTTTAATGATAATATTACTATTTTTGATGAAATAGATCTAATGAACTTTTGGATAAAGGATAATGTGGAAATTGTTGATAAGTTTATAGAAGAATTTAAAGATACATATAATATATTATGTGCAAAAAATCATCTTAGAATTATAAGCTAATATTGAACTTAATATTGAACATTAACATAAATAAACTATATACTTAATTATGGAATTTAATAATTCATATCTAAAAAAATATATAATAGATGGGTATAACAACAATAAGGAGGTTATGATATATGCCTACACTAAAGAACTTAAATATTGAAGAATTAATTATCTGGAATGAAAATCCTAGAATTAATTCAGCAAAGGATGAAAAAAATGCAATATTAAATATAGTCTCAACCCAAAATGAAAAAATTGTAAATTTAGCAAGTGATATATTAGAAAATGGTATTTTAGAATCTATAGGAGTTCTACTAATTACTGATAATAAATATTCAGTTCGTGAAGGTAATAGAAGAATTGTAGCCTTAAAACTACTCAAAAACCCTAAAATTATCAAACATGAAAATTCTAAATTGTATACTGAATTTTTTAATCTATCAAAAATGGTTGAAAAACATATATTTGAAAGCATTCCTGCTAAAATTTATCAATCCAATGAAGAGGACGAGTTAAATCATTGGATTGAACTTAGACATTTAGGAGAAAATAAAGGTAAAGGCATTATCCCATGGAATTCGTTCCAAAAAGAGCGTTGGAAAAAAATTCGTGGAACAAATGCACCATTACTTAACTTGTTTGATTATTTAATGAATAATGATATTTTATCTGCTGAACAAATTAATAATGTTAGCAAAACTAATTGGGAAAGAATATTATTAAATGAAGGTCTAATATTTTTAGGTATTACAAGGGTTAAAGATGAATATGTAGTTACAGATAATAAAGAGGACTTCAAAAGTAAAATAAACCTAGTTATAGATAGATTAAAAAATGAAACTGTTAAAATTGTTTATGACAAAGAAGCTAGAAACATATTTTTTAATAATATAAAAGAAGAATTAATTAACAAAAATATTATCTCTGATAATAATAGTTATGAAAAAGATAATAGTCAATTAAAATTAAAAGTAGAAAATCCCCTAGATAAATCAGATGAGAAAACAGATCAACCTGATTTTAATTCTAATGCTGAAAATTTAATTAATCCTTCTAATCCCACTAAAACTATTAAACCTTCTGATAATGAGGAATTTAACTTTAACTCTAAAGATAATAAATCTATTCCCTTTATAAATACTTATAAAAACAATAAAAATAAGAAATTACCAAAACCCTACTCTCTATTTGAAAATATTAGATGTGATATTGATAATAACTTAGATAACTCTGGAATATTAACCCTTTTAACCGAACTACAAAAATTATCTACCTCAAAAGATTATATTAAATATCCAACTGCAACTGCTATTATGATTCGTTCATTACTAGAACAATGTTTAATTTACTTATTAAAACAAAAAAATAGATGGGACAAATTTATCAAAGGCAAAAAATATCAACCTACTCTTCAAAACATTATTGATAAATTAAATACAGATGAAAGCATCTTTAATGATGACCCAACTTTAAAACGTTTATTCAAGTCCTTAGCAAATAATTCTGGGACAAAAGATTATTTTGATATGATTGTTCATCATCCTCATAAAGTAAAAGCCAACCCCTATGTTCTTGAGACTATTACTCATTCAGTATTAAGAGGATTAATTGAACATATTTTAACCACTTATAAATAAAGTATGTTCAAAAAAAATATCCTATGCTATACTATGATTAAATAACAAGAACTAGGAGAAATAAAATGCCTAATACATATTCACCTTTAAGATATCCGGGTGGTAAAACAAAATTAGCTAAATCACTAAAGAAAATCATAGACTGTAATAACTTAAATGGTTATACATATATAGAACCTTTTGCTGGAGGTGCTGGTGTAGCACTTGCTTTGCTTTTTGATAATTATGTTTCAAACATTGTTATAAATGATTTAGATAAATCTATTTATTCTTTATGGTACTGTATTCTAAATTATACAGAAGAATTTTGTGCTAAAATTCAAACTGTAGATGTCTGTATGGATGAATGGTATTTACAAAAAGAAGTGCAGCAAAACAAGTCTAAATCTACTATTTTTGACTTAGGGTTTTCAACATTTTTTTTAAACAGAACAAATAGATCTGGAATAATTAAAGCTGGTGTTATTGGTGGAAAGAATCAGCAAGGAAATTATAAAATGGATTGCAGATTTAATAAAGCTTCTTTAGTAGACAAAATCAAATTAATAGCTACGTATAAAGAAAAAATTACTTTATACAATTTAGATACTGAAGAAATTATAAAAACTATCTTGCCTCAATATGATTCTAATACATTCATTTATTTTGATCCTCCTTATTATATTAAAGGTCCTAAATTATATGAAAATTATTACAAAAATGAAGATCACAAAAATTTAGCACACCTCATTAAACAAGACAAAGCTCACTCTTGGGTAATAACTTATGATAATACAAAAGAAATTATTAGTACATATAGAGAATATAGAAAATTAACTTATAATATTAATTATAGTGCATCTACTAAAAAATCTGGTTCAGAAGTAATGATATTCTCCGATAAGTTAACCATACCTCCTTTGTAATTAATAACTTATACTCATTTATTATATACATAATCATTTTTATATTATCATAAGTAAATTAAGAGGTGATACCCAATGATAGCAATATACGCTCGTCAATCCATAGATAAGAAAGACAGTATTTCCATAGAAAGTCAAATAGATTTCTGCAAAAAAGAATTTACTACAGAAGAATTCAAAGTGTATACCGATAAAGGTTTCAGTGGTAGCAACACTAACCGTCCCCAATTTGAACAGATGCTAAAAGATATCAAGCGTGAAGATATCTCCAAAGTAATTGTTTACAAATTAGATCGTATCAGTCGTTCTATCTTAGACTTTGCTAAGATCATTGAACTATTCAAGAAAAATCATGTGGAATTCACTAGTGCTACTGAGAAATTTGATACTAGTACTCCTATGGGTAATGCTATGCTTAATATTACTATGGTATTCGCTCAATTAGAGCGTGAGACTATCCAGAGACGTATTAAGGACAACTACTATGCCCGAGGAAAGAAAGGCTTTTTTATGGGTGGTAAAACCCCTTATGGATGTATAAAAGAAAAGATTACTATAGATGATATTAAGACTTCAATGCTACAACCTAATCCAGAGGAACATAATGTTTTGATTAAGATATTTGACCTCTACTCTACCACCGATTTATCACTAGGTAAACTTTCAGCATTATTGAATCAAGAAGGACATAAATCTCCTAATGGTGTTAACTGGAACGGACAAAAAATCCAGAGAATACTTCGTAACCCTGTTTATGTCATGGCTGATGCTGATATTTATTCTTATTATCAGAAAAAAGGTTGTAAAATCAGTAATGACATGTCTGAATTTATTGGTACTAATGGCTGTTACCTATACGGTAAAAGGGATCGTAACGCTGCCAAATATACAGATTTTAAAGACCATGTGTTATCTATCGGCTTACATGAAGGTTTTATTAGCAGCTATACTTGGTTAGCATGTCAATATAGGCTTGATAAGAATAAGCAGATTAAGAATACTGGAAAAGGTAAATATACTTGGTTGAGTGGTCTAGTAAAATGCGGGTATTGTAATTATGCTATGACTGTTAAGACATTCAAAAACTATAAATATCTCTCGTGTTCAGGAAAAACTAATTATAAAATATGTACCGGAGAACATCCAACTCATTATGTTGATGAAATTGAAGACTACGTACAAAAAGAGTTAATTAAGCAGCTATCAACTTTAGAAGCTGTTAAGCAAGATACTCCAAAAAAAGTTAGTTATGAACTTAATCAATTAAAATTACAGGTTATAGATATTGATAAACAGATAGACAACCTAATTAATCAACTAGCACAAGGTAGTACAGTGATATCAAATTATATCAATAATAAGATAGAACAATTAGATTCTGATAAAAAGAGAATACTAGAAGAGATGAAGCAATACATCGTGAACGATACTCTAAGTTCAGAACAGATATTAGATGCGACCAAGGATGTCAATCGTTGGGACGAACTCACTCTAGTAGAACAAAAAAATATTGCTAAGCAATTCATAAGTAAGATATTCATTACTAATGGAGCTATTAAGATTGAGTGGAGAAGCTAGAAAAATTGGGGCTTGTAGAATTTGTCATTTTATAACTAAGGATTCAACATCCCATTGTATAGCGTAGTATCCACATTCCTTACAAACTTTAAGTAATTTATCATTATAATCTCCAAATGGTGGTCTAAATAAATCCATTTCATAACCAGTTAAATTCTTAACTGCTTCATGAGCATCCATAAGTTCTTTTTTCATTTCGTCTTCTGAAATCTTTGTCATATGAGGATGAGTAGTTGAATGATTACCTATATCATGACCTGCTTCAAGTATTTTCTTGACATCATCAGGATATTTTTCGACCCACATTTTTACTAAGAAAAATGTGGATTTTATATCGTACTCATCTAATATTTTTAATAAGTCATCAGTATCATCATTTCCCCACGCTGCATCAAAACTTATAGCAATCTTCTTTTCATCAGTATCAACACAATATATGGGTAAAGATTTTTTGTTAGGTGAAAAAGCTTCAATTGTTTTCTCAATTAATAAATTACTTATCATCATAATAGCAAGTATAATAAGAAGTATTCCTATGATTTTAAATAAAGCTTTTGAATTCAAGTTATTAATTTTATACATAACTTTTTATCACACTCTATAAAATTCTTATTATATTCTATTCATAAATTTTAAAAACATTAATAAAATGGGTAAATATTATTCAGTAGTTGTTTTCCTATTGAAAAATTATTTCACTACTGCACCATAATTCACTTTTACTAATGACATTGCTTCAGCCATTGCCTTATGTCCAACATTTTCTCTGTCTTTACTTTCAAAAGCTCTCTGTACACAATCTATTTTTCTTTGTCCTGAACCAATTTGAATCAATGTTCCCACGATAAGCCTTTCCATATTCACTAAGAAACTATTAGCTGTCATCGTAATAAGAATTTCATGATCTGTTTCTTCTACATTTAATTCCATCAAATTTTTAACTGAGTTCTTCACTTTATTTCTTGTTGTAAAGGCTATAAAATCATGTTCACCGACTAATAATGAAGCTGCCTTTTGCATGAGCTGTACATCTAATACTTCTTTCATAACATTTACATAATGTCTTTCAAATAGTGGACGATTGATTGCATCCTTTTTCCACAAACGATATTGGTAAGTCACACTTTTCGTTAAATAACGACTATGAAAACGCTCGTCTACCTTTTCAATCGATAAGATGACAATATCATCTGGTAAATACTGTTCACAATAAGCAAGTATTTCACTTGCTTTATTTTCTGTTTCTGGTACTTTAAAATTAATTAATTGTTCATGGGCATGTACCCCTGCATCTGTGTTCACAGCACTAATTACTTCAATACTTTGCTTATAACGTTTAAATAATAGTGTCTCAAATTTTCCTTGAATAGTTAAATCATCATAGGCTTTTGTCTTCTTAAATCCTTTGTATCGTCTGCCATCATAGGCAATTATCATCTTATAATTCATCATTCTCAATTCCTTTTTGTTCAATCTATTAACTAGTTACACTTTTATCACACTATTTATGACCCTTATAATCTAGGTCTTTTTATTTGTTTGACTTTAACATCTTTGCCTTTAACCTTTGATTTACTTAGCTCATTCATAACTACATTACCTTTTTTATTAAATATTTCAATATAACTACAGGTATCTTGAATATCTATAATACCAATATCATCTGAGGTAATGCCTTTTATATTACATACTGCACCAACAATATCACCGGGTCTTATTTTTTTCTTTTTCCCTGCATTAATACGAATTCTTGTAATATCTTTGTGCTGAGCTTCTCTTTTCCCTCTTGTTAATTTCTTTTTTTCTCTATTGTTTATTTTATTGGTTGAATTATCATCCAAATTCATATTTTTAAGTGGTACTTTGTAACCAATATAATCTTGCACTAAGTTCCACTGTTTTTTCTCATGAACAGATACAAATGTAATAGCTTGTCCTATCTCTCCTGCTCTACCTGTTCTTCCAATTCTATGGACATAATTCTCACAATCAATAGGCACATTATAATTGATTACCAAATCAAGAGCATCTATATGAATTCCTCTTGCTGCAAGGTCTGTTGCGATTAAATAAGTTACTTCTTTATTTTTAAATAGATTAATGGCTCTTAATCTATCTCTTTGAGGGAGTCCCCCATGTAAAACAGTACAAGAATAACCACCTTTATTTAATTTAGCAAGCAAATTATCTGCCTTTTTTTTAGTATTACAAAATATAATACAGCTATCTGGCTGATCCCTGTTAATAATGTTCTTTAGATTTGCAAACTTCCAATCATCCGCCACCTCATACCACACCTGCTTAATTTGATCTATAGGTTGTTTTTCTTGTTCAATTTCAATTCTTAATGGCTCGACCATATATTTAGAACAAATCTCTTCAATTTCTTGTGGCATAGTTGCTGAAAATAATAAGGTGCTGCGATCAGAAGATGTTTTTCTTATAATTTCCTGTACTTCTTCAATGAAACCTCTTTTTAATAGTTCGTCTGCTTCGTCTATAACAAGATACTTAAGTTCATCTACTCTCAAATGTTTCTTACGAATTAAATCCCTTACACGTCCTGGCGTTCCCACAATGACATGTACCCTTTGTTTAAGTTGTCTTAATTGAATATAAATAGGTTGTTTTCCATAGACTGGTAAGCAACGTACTTTTTTATACCGTCCAATCGCTGCCATTTCTTCACAGACTTGTACAGCTAACTCCCTTGTTGGTGTTAATACTAATACCTGTGGTAGATTTTTCTCTATAACTATTTTTTCTATAATAGGGATGCCAAATCCGCCTGTTTTGCCACTTCCTGTTTGAGATTTTACAATTAAATCTTTTCCATTTAATATATGCGGAATGACTCTATCTTGAACAGCCATTGGTGATTTATATCCTAAAGCATCAAGCCCTTTTACAACCTCTTGATTTAGATTGTACTTTTTTCTAAATTCGTTTATCATATTATTTTACCTTTCAACCATGTTATTTTTCCGAGTATAATCCACGTACATTATAACACTATATAGGGTTGATTGCATTGATAAATTAAATTTCATTTACTAGCTCTAGTTAGTTTATACTAAATATGAAGATGAAGAACCTTTTGGAAATAGAATATGCTATGAGTTTAAAGATAATGATCTTGAAATAATTTTCCCCTAACCTTCTATAATTTCATACTCAAATTAAGCAAAATCTCATACATCTTTAGATAAGATACATGAGGTTTTGCTACATTGAAATTAGTCTAACTTCATTTCATTTAACATACTTTTTAAACTCGTTAATTCTTTAGCAGTTAATGTTACTCCCTTACCCATCTTCTCATGTTCAGGAGCCCAATCTCTCAAATCATATTTAGGTTCTCTGTCATTCCAAGAAATAAGATTTAATTCCTTTTGCCATCCATTACTACTTTCAGATAAAACACCAATTGTATCAATAATTTCGTATTTAATATTTGCCATACTTTCATCCTCTTTCATCGTTTTTTTATTATTCACTATGTTTTTCTAGATAATTTAACCTTAACTTGTTTTTAATTTACAGTACATTTTTATTAGCTCTTGTTACAAACATAGGTGGCATATTATTATCTAACTCCCATATGAAGCTTATTGGTCTATTCCCACTATGACTTATATAATTACATGTCCCAAGAAATAAATATGGTGATGTATATCCATTTTCTTTTTTATATTCTCTTACAAATAATGCTATTTTATTTCCCATATGTCTATGATGAATATATCTATTGGCTCTAGCACTCTCCGTATGCACTTGACTTTGCGTTTGCCAATGGAATAATTTTTCACTTATTGCATAATCCTCATATAAAGTTGAAGGTGAAAAATCCTTTTCTGATTTATTAAGCGTAATAAAAAAGCAATCTAACTTTTTATCTTTAAAATACTTAACTCCTTCTCTAAAAGCTGGATTTGCCTCGCTATTATAATAATCAAATGCCGCAAGAATTTGGGCAATCGAATAATAGCTATGTATACCTAGTGGACAAGGAAAGTCAAAAGAATTTTCCCTTTCAGCAGCATTGATATGGTTATAATTAAAATTAATAATGCTTAATATTTCTTCACGAAATACATCATATTTTAAAATATTTTCTAGCCCTTCTTCAATAGAAGTGTATCCTAACTTTGCTGGATAGCTTTGATAAAACGAATAATAAAGCATATCGCGCATTAATCTTTCTTCTTCTCCTATAACATAACCCTTTTTAATAAAGTTATTAATAAATTTTATTAATTTTAAAGAATTAATATGAAATAATGAAGGTAGTCGTCTAGTAATCTTTTTTTCAATATTACACTGAAAATCATTTGCTAATTCAGCTTCTACTTTCATCCTAGAAAAACTACGATCTCCATTTTTTCCATAAAAATCATATATAGATAACTTGTAATAATCTAAAAAATTTTCAAGAGTTAACTCTAATCCACTATCATGTTCAAAATACTTCATTTTAGCTATTAAATTATGTCTATTATTAGCCGTATTTTTAATATTTCTAAGAATATATTGTTTTGCATATTTTTCAAGTTGAATAAAACAACCTTTTGGTAAATTATGAAAACCATTTTCTATATAATGTCTAATTGAGTACTTTGTCTTACCTAATAACGCACGAAATTTCTCTTCAAAATTATAATTTTTATGTGCTTGTCCAACAAAATCCAATACTGTTAAACAATCTTTATCTTCATCTAATCTTAATCCACGACCAAGTTGTTGTAAAAATACCGTTAAACTCTCGGTAGGTCTTAAAAATAAAATTGTATTAACCTCTTTAATATCTATTCCTTCATTATACAAATCAACAACAAAAATAATTTTAATTTCACCACTTACTAGTCTATCTTTAGCTCGTTTTCTTTCCTCTGTTGAAGATCCCCCATGTAAAGCTATAGATGATATTTGTACATTATTAAAATAATTTGCCATGTATTTAGCATGTTCTATACTTACACAAAACCCTAGCCCTTTAACATCATCAATATCTGACACATATTTATAAATACTAGTAACAATTTGATTACATCGTATTTTACTGGATGTATACACATTCTCAAGTTCTTTAATATTATAACCACCTCTACTCCACCTTAAGTTGGACAAATCTTCTGTATCACTTACGCAGAAATATTGAAATGGACAGAGTAATTTTTTATTTATTGCTTCTGTTAACCTCATTTCTGATGCTATAGCATGGTCAAAATATTTAAGAACATCTTTACCATCCATTCTTTCTGGTGTAGCCGTTAACCCTAATAATATCTTAGGTTTATAATAATCTAACAATTTTTGATACGACTTTGCAGCTGCATGGTGAAATTCATCCACAATAATAAAATCATAATAATCTCTTGTTGTTTTCTCATATAATTTTATACTATTAAAACTTTGAATACTAATAAAAAGATAATCAAGTGACTCAGGTATATGCCCTCCAACTAACAAATCTCCAAAATTAAAGTCTTTTAAAATTGCTCTAAAAGTATCGCGACTTTGGCTGAGTATTTCTTCACGATGAGCTACAAAAAGTAATCGGGAATTACTTTTATTTTTCTTTTTATAGCGTTTATAATCAAAACCAGATATAACCGTTTTCCCTACCCCAGTAGCTGCCACTAATAAATTTTTATTTCGTCCAAAAACTTCTCTCTCTACTTGTAGATTTTCTAGCATTTCTTCCTGATATGGATATGGTTTTATTTCTAGTCTAAAATCAATATCATTATCTTTTTTATTATATTTGCTTTTTAAAGCTTTGATAAGTCGTTTATTATCTTCTTTATTATTTACATTAAAACAAGTAAATTCTTTATCATTCCAATAACTATCAAAACTTGCTTCAACTTTCTTAATAATATCAAAAGAATCTTTTTCCGTCACTTTTATATTCCATTCTAAGCCTGAAGTGAGTGCAGGATGAGATATATTTGATGATCCTATATAAGCTGTAGTAAATCCAGTTAATCTTTTAAATGTATACGCTTTTGCATGTAATCTTGTGCTTTTAATATTATAAGATATCCTAATTTCTGTATTATCTAGTTTACTTAGTTCTTCAATAGCTTTAAATTCTGTAGCTCCCATATAAGAAGTTGTAATAATTCTCAATTTTCCTTTATTATTAGTAAATTCTCTTAGTTCTTCTATAATACATCTTAAACCACTCCATCTAATAAAAGATACTAATATATCTATAGAATCACTAGTTAATATTTCCTTCTTAAGTTCCTCAAGCATATTAGGTTCATAATTAGAACCCGTAAAAAGAGAACTTTGAGAAATAGAAGTACTCGGGCGTATAGGTTTCTTATCTACTATACTAATTACTTTATTCATTTTTGAGTAAATAGAGGTTAATATTTTCCCATCCTCCATTATTTTCAGTGATTCAAACTCATTTTTATCTACGTTTTCACTTAATACAGTAATAATATCATTACAAGTCCTAATTTGTTTTAATAGTGCATCATCAGAGCTGTTACTATCTCTAACAAATTTTAAAGCCTTTCTTGTTACATTTGAAATATACATAGATAATACTTTTCTAGCTTCTTCAACATCCAAATTTTCCTTATCAATTTGATAATGTTCTTTTTCTATTTCTGAAAGCGCATCTCTTAATTTTTCATTAATAATTTGCTCATAAATTCCTTGTTGCATTATATCCACCCTCTACTCATAATACCTTACTGTTTTCCCGATATTATTTGCATACTCTATTTCACTTCTTGTACTACTACCAATATAACCACCCTTATTAATAACAAAAACTTCATCGCACATATCTATTTTTCTTTTATGCATATCATCCAACATCTCTTTTACTTCATCTGTAATAATCGTTCCAAACTCTCCATCTGCATGTCCAAATAAACCTACTGAAATAACTATATTACCTTCAAGTGTTAATCTCTTTTGCATCTCTATAAATTCATCTTTAAATTTAGTACTTCCACAAAGTGTTATTACATTATAATTACCTACCATTACTTCCCCCCCTATACTAAGATACATATTTAATATAATTATAACAAAAAATAGCCACCTATGATACTATTTATATCATAAGTGGCTTATCTTTCTATAAAATCAAATCAGAATTTCTACATCTCCCATAGGATATGACTTACATGAATGAATATATCCAAATTTTTCATCTGCTAATCTAAGTAAAACTCCTCTTGGTTGAAATACTCTTCCACTTACTAGTTTCACACGACATAAACTACACTCCCCAGAACGACAACATACATTTATTTTAATACCTGCTCTCTCAAGAGAAGTAAGTATTGGTTCATTTGATTTAGCATCAATAATCTTATCACCAACTTTTAATTTAAAAACTTCTTCTCCACTTAACTCTTTAGGCCATCCTGGTTCATTTTGGATATCTTGTCTAGCACCAAACACTTCACGACGAATTCTTTTCGCAGGTATATTCAAACTACCCATCTCTTTTAAACAAAAATCATACATCAACTGAGGTCCACAAAGATAATAAGTACAATCATCTATATCATTAACTATTTCCTTTATACATTTAGCATCAATAAATCCTACTCTACCTACGTAATCCGATGTTTCAGGCTTATCAGAAACTACTAAAGTATAATGAAAGTTACTATAAGTTTTATCAAGCTTTATTAATTCATTATGATATAGAGTAGCACTTTCATTTCTACTTCCATATATCAAATACACTTCCCGACCTAGTCCTGTCTCTAGTATTTCTCTTATCATACTCATAAAAGGTGTAACTCCACTACCTCCAGCTAAAAATACCTGATTATTTAAATGAAATAATGGATTATAGTAAAAGTTTCCAGCTGGTCCCTTCCCTTCAAATGTATCCCCAACTTTTACTTCATCTAAAAAATAATCTGATACAAAACCATTTGGTATTCTTGCTACTGTTATCTCATAATAAGATCTTTGTTTAGGTGAAGATGAAATACTATATGGTCTACTTGTTCTTACTCCATCTATTTCGGTAAAAACATTAATATATTGTCCTGCTTGAAATGGAGGTAAATAAACATTTTCTGATACAAATCGAAATACTTTAGAATCACTAGTAACTTCCCGAATATCCGTGACTTTTAAATTTAACCTATCTGGATGTAGTTCACTTACCTTATCTTTTGTTTTATTTTTCTGACACAAGTTATATTTACCATTTTTTCTACTTATCTTAACATCCATAAGTGTTTCTTGACCTTTATCCATTTGACTAATCAACTGTATCATGTTCATACCTTATACCTCCCTTAATACTTTCATAGCTACTCCATTACCATATAAGTAGTTTGGTGCAAATCCACATGAATTTACCCACCCACTCGCAAAAGAAAGATTTTCAATAAACTCTTGTTTTGGTAAGAATAATGTAGATGATTTAACATCTTGTTCATACCCATAAATTGCTCCACCTGGGTGATCTAAATACCTCATATAAGTAAGTGGTGTGGCAACTTCTATTTCTTCAATATGATCTCTGATTCCAGGAAATCTTGTTTCTAATCTGTTAAGTACAATATCTGCTGCTTTATATTTAGTATCATAATATTTTTCTGGACTTAATTCCATCCAAGGATCTCCATATTTTAATACTCCTGCAGATACAACTGTAGTACCTGGTGGTGATACTTTTGGGTCATCTATTGTATAACAAGTCGCTACTAAAGGATCAAATTCTGGTAGTAAGGTATGTGAATATTTAAATTCTTCATTTACATCTAAATCATCATAAATTAAATTAAAAGAATCGGTAAATCCAACTTCTGATGGAGTACAATCAAGTCCTATAAATAGAGAAAATGCTGAAATACCTATTGTATATCCTTTTAAATATTCTTTTGCTTGTATAGGAATTTCACTTGAGTCTAATAAATTATAATATGTATTAATAGGTGAAATATTAGAAATTATTTTCTTGCATTTATATTCCGCTCCATTATCGTCAATAACTCCAACCGCCTTATTATTCTCTAAAATAATACGTTTAACCCCACAATTAAATTTAATCTCTCCATCATTTTTTCTAATAACCTCTGTTAATGCTTGGGACATTACTTGGGAACCACCTCTTAAATAATAAGGTTTTTCTTCAATATATGAATATGTACATCCTGCAAGTATAAGAAATGGAAATCTATCTGGTGACATACCCATAAAGCACCAGTATGGGCTTAGACAAAGTTGTAATTCTGTACTATCAAAAAAATCATTTAGAACTTCTTGAGTTGTTTTAAGACCGTATTTAAAAAAGCTAGGAAACATTTTAGTAATATCTTCTTTTTGGTTTTTAACAGGGTTACTCATATATTGAGTAAAACCTGCTCTTTCTTTTGATAATTGATAAACTACTTTAAAATAATCTAGAATTGCTTGTTTTTCTTCTGGAAATTTTTCAATTAATACTGCTTCTGATTCTTCCCGATTAGCAGGTAAAACTACCGACATATCATTTGGTAAATTAACCTTAAATAGAGAATTGATTTCAATCCAATCTATCTGATTTTCAATACCATATTCTCTAAACAGTTTTCTTAAAGCTCCTGGACTATCTTCACTCCCCATAGCGTTTAGCTGATGAAGAGCTACTTCAAACTCAAACCTACCTCTTCTAAAACTTGTTCCACATCCACCAGGAATATTGTGTCTTTCAAGTACCAGCAGTTTCTTGCCCTTCATAGCTAATGTTGCCGCTGCTGAGAGTCCACCATTACCTGCCCCAATAATAATTACATCGTAATTCACCTAAAAACCTCCTTCTTTCTGTAATATTATTTTAGGTAATTACAAAACTAAGGATTTCAATTTTTTACAACAATATATATTGCATTAATATCAACTTCATATAGTTCCGTAATTACTTAGAAACAATCTTATTCAAATAATCCACATTACAGAATTAAATTCACCGAATATAGTTCTGTAATTATTTTAACATTACTAACTAACTTTGTCAATAATTTATCAATACTTTACTTAAAATTGTATTTTATATATATTTTTTTACTTGACAATAAATATATTTGTTATGATATAATTTAAAAGAATTAAATAAGTGATTAGGTATTACCTATAAAAAGGTAATTGCAAAACTAGGAAATATAATTCTTTACATACAATATGTAGTTCTTATTTGAAACGGGAACCCAACATATGTATTAAAGAATCAACTGAATGTAGTTTTGCAATTACTTAATTACCTATAAATACTAAAAGGAAAATGATTATGTCCAAATTAACTTCAAGACAAAAACAAGCTATTGCTACAAAATTGAAAATTACAGAAGTTGCTACTGAATTATTCAGAAGTAATAAATTTGAATCTGTAAAAATTCAAGATATCTGTGATGCAGCTGGAATTTCTATAGGAGCTTTTTATCATCACTTTAAGTCAAAATCAGAAATAATAGACATTGGTTATGAACAAATAGATTTGCTTTTTCAAGAACAATATGAATATAAAGCTTTTGAATCAAATGTTGAAAGTATTAAATACCTTCTGGGAGAAGTTGGAGCATTTCTTCAAGAACTGGGTTGGTTTTTTATGAGTGAAGCATATAAATATCTTATATCATATAACCCTAAATATACTTTTTGTACAGATCGATTTGTATATTCACAAGTATTAACATCTGTTCAATTAGGTGTCCAAAATTGTGAATTGAAATGTATTGATATATCTGAACTTGAACTATCTAACACTATTATGAGAGTGTTAAGAGGAGATATTATCGATTGGTTTCTTCGTGAAGGAAACTATGATCTTAAAGATAAAATATTATATGACTTTAATTTAATAATCACAAACTTTATTCATTAGAAAAAATATAGACTTTATTATAGGCCACTGAAAAACTGAGTGACCTATTTATTTCTCTTATATTAAATTTTAAATTTTAGAATCTTTTCTTGTAATTCTCCTGCAAGTTCTGCTAAGCCTTCACTTGCTTTAGTAATCTCTGACATCGTCATTGTCAACTCCTCTACAGAAGCTGACATCTCCTCTGTACTGGCAGCGTTTTCTTGTGCTACAGCTGATAAATTCTGAATAATATCTATAATAACAGTTCTCTTTTTTTCCATTTCAATCGCAGAACTATCAAGCCGTTTAATAATATTTATAGTTTCCATAATACTTTTAGTTATTTCATTATATTTACTTTCAGTTGACTTGGCATTACTTAATTGAGTTTCAACTATGTTATCTATTTCTTCCATTGTCGATACAGTGCTGTTAACATTATCTTGAAGAGTCGCTACCATCTCATCTATTACATTAGTAGACTTAGTGGCTTCCTCTGCTAATTTTCTTATTTCTTCCGCGACTACTGCAAAACCTTTTCCTGATTCTCCTGCCCTTGCTGCTTCAATAGCTGCATTAAGAGCTAAAAGATTGGTCTGTTCTGCAATTGAAGAAATAAATTTACTTAGCTCACCAATTTCTTTGGCACTTTGATCAGTTTTTTCTATATCCTCTCGTATTGATCTAGTTGCAGTTTTGGATTCTTTAGTAATAGTATGTAATGAATCAATTTCTTGTAAACCTTCATTAGCAAGATTATTAACTTTTTTAGACATATTAGATAGCTCTTTAGTCATATTAATATTTTCATTAATAATATCACCTAATAATATGACACTTTCTGATGCTTCATTAGTTTCTTCTGCTTGCTCATTTGCACCTTTTGCAATTTCTTCAACTGTTCTTTCAACCTCTTGTGATGAGGCCATTGCTTGTTCGGAACTAGCCGTTAATTCCTCTGAAGAAGCTGCAACATTTGTAGCTGAACTTTGAATTTTGAAGATTAAATCTTTAAAATTATTATTAATATTAACAAATGCTTTACTAAGCATCCCTGTCTCGTCTTTTTTCTTAAGCATTTTATTATCAATTTGTTGAGTAAAATCCCCATTAGCAATTACTTTTGAATAATTAGTCGCTTTTTTTATAGGTTTCGCTATGTTATTACCAATTATATAAATAAAAATTATTAATGCTATTAATATAACACTTCCAAATATTATCAAATAATTCATCATATTAGATACTGAATTATTCACTATTTTTTTAGCAATAACTTTCGAAACACCAATAAAAAATATTAAATCAATATTATTGTTTTTATCTATTATAGGTTCATATGCTGATAAATAATCTATTCCAAATAATGTTACATCTCCAATATATCTTTCACCGTTCACAACTTTTTTATAAGATTTATTAGTTTCTTTTAAATAAGTCCCTACACTCCTAATACCATTATTCATAATATTGGTAACAACTCTTTTGTAACCATTTTCATCTCTAACAAAAATAGTTGCTACTACTCCCATTTTATCCTTAATCGTATCTACAATTGTATTGTCAAGAACAATCTCTTTACCATTCCTATCAAAAATTTTATTATTACTATATGATATCTCATCAATATTACCATAAAACTTCTCAAAATAAGCTTTAGCAGATTCAATATCTGATTCTAATTTTGTTTTATTTAAAGTTGAACCAAGATCATTTAAATTTTTAGAAGAATAATATATAATACCAAAATCCATTATTAATATACTTAATATAACTAATAGTGTAATTTGAAAAATCAATCTAGTTTTTATGCTTTTCATATAATCATCCTTTATATTATGTCGTAAAATTCTGATATTATTTTCTTTAATATCAATAGTAATAATAAACTCCTTTCTAATTTTACTTATTTCTATTAAATACCATGTTCTCTATATATATCAATATATAAATATACAGTAAATATTACCATATGTTATGTTTATTTTCAAGTATTATGTTATGCAACATCTTTTTGAGCGTCGATTCTACTGATCTCATCTTATTTACTTAAATTAATAGAACTTTCTATAAGACAAAAAAAAGCCTTATCTATATTATATAGTAAGACTTAGTAATTTTTTAATAGGATATATATATCGTATCTAATTAAGTTATCCCCCAATTCTACATTTCAACCCATAACTATTAACAATATTTTTCAACTCATTAATTTGATTATTTGTAGGAACATTAGTTGATTTCATTTCATAAGAACATCCTAAATACTCATATTTATTAGTACCTAAACGATGATATGGAAGAAGATGTATCTCATTTATATTTATTTTTTTAGCAAAATTCACTGTATCTCTTATGTTACTTTCTGTATCATTAACTCCAGGTATTATTGGTATACGAATTATTGTATTACAATGCTGTGCAATATACTTTGCATTTTCTAATATTGTTTCATTACTCTGCCCTGTATATTTTTTATGTAATTCATCTTCCATTATTTTAATATCTAGAAGAACTAAATCTGTGTAAGGTAATACTAATTTCAATGATTCTTTTGTAACAAAAGCTGCTGTTTCGATAGCTGTATTTATGCCATTATTTTTACATGCTTTTAAAATATCTCTAGCAAATTTTGGTTGTAATAAAGCTTCTCCTCCAGATAATGTTACTCCACCACCTGAGCGTCTATAATATACTGAATCTTTCATTATTATATCACAAACTTCTTTAACTGTTGCGTTTTCCCCAGTCATTTCTAATGCTTCAGCATAGCAAACTTCCACACATTTACCACATAACGTACACTTCTCATAAGATATTTTTTTATCATTTTGTAGTTGTATAGCACCAGTTGGACAAACTTCCATACATTTATTGCAATTAATGCAATTCTTTTCAATATACATAATTTGTTTTTTAGTATTTTGCGATTCTGGGTTACTACACCACTTACATCTTAACCCACATCCTTTTAAAAAAATTATTGTACGAATACCAGGACCATCATGTAATGAGAAACGCTGGATGTTAAATATCATCCCGTTTTGTTCCCAGTTAATCTCTTCAATCATCCATATCCCTCTCTCTAAAATTGTTGCTCTGTTCTATTAATAATATCATCTTGTACAGATTTATCTAAGGAAATAAATTGTGCACTGTACCCTGCAACTCTAACTACTAGATTTCTATACTCTTCGGGGTGATTTTGAGCTTCAACTAAAGTCTCTTTACTAACTACATTAAATTGAACATGCATACCTTTTTTATCAAAATAACTCCTAACAAGATTAATTAAATCCCATAGTCCTTCATTTCCTTGTAATACAGATGGATGGAACTTTTGGTTAAGTAATGTCCCATTAGATGCAATAAAATGATCTAGTTTTGCAACAGAACTCATTACAGCAGTTGGTCCTTCTTTATCCATTCCAGCTGAGGGTGAAACACCATCTGCAAGTGGGGTAAACGCCTTTCTTCCATCTGGAGTTGGTCCTGTCGCTTCTCCCATTGCCACATTTATTGATGCTGGATATAAACCAGGTTGGAAACTACCACCCCTTGGATTTTTATATTTTTCTACCTCTTTACAATAAATTAATGCAGCTTCTCTAGCCAACATATCTACTTCATCTATGTCATTACCGTATTTAGGAGCTTTATTAATAAGCATCTTACGAACATATTCTCCATCATTATATGTACCTAGATGATAATCATTTATTTCATCTGAATCTATTTTATGTTGTTCAATTAAAACTCTTTTAACTTCTGACATAATTATTTTATTAAGTAATCTATCTTCGTCATTTTCATTTAATAAATCCTCACCGAAATTAGAATCTAAAACTTTCTTTAAATCTTGTAATGTTATCTTTTTCTCTTCAAATACAAGTCTTTTAATGACCTCTAGAGAATCTCCAACGTTAGCCACCCCAACACCTTGTGGACCAGTAAAATTATAGTGAGCTCCTCCTTCTTGTATTGATTTACCCACCTTAATACAATCATCTACTAATGATGATACAAGAGGTAATGGTGCTCTTTCACAATGGGCATAGTCAACACTATTTTCCGCATTTGCTAATAGCATTACAAAATACTCCATTTGCTTTCTATAAGCATCTAAAAAAGATTCAAAAGACATAAACTCAGTAAACTCTCCTGTTTGTAATCCAACTTGTTTTCCATTAACTTTTCCATTATTAAGTGTGATTTCTAGAACTTTTACAATGTTAAAGAATCCAGAATCATGCCAACCCTCTGTTTTTCCGCCCTTTTGTGGCTCTACACATCCAATAATACCATAATCTCTTGCATCTTCTAGAGTTAATCCTCTATTAATAAGTGCAGGAATAATTACTTCATCATTATAATAGGCAGGCATTCCAATACCTATTCTACTAATTTCTGCTGCCTTAATTAATAACTCGTCTGGTGATAAATTCCAAACTCTAATAGAAATAGATGGTTGAGATAATCTTGTATGATTTGATGCTTCTAAACACATAAAAGATAATTCATTAGTAGCATCTTTACCATCATCAGTTTGTCCTCCAACAATTAAATTTTGAAAAAGAGGATATCCACCAAAAGCCTTTGTAGAAGCTTCATCTCTAACTTTATTAATATCATTAAGCTTAATAAATACACAATCTATTAATTCTTGAGCAAAATCATATGTAACTTTGTTATTATCTATATCATGTTTAAAAAATGGATACATATATTGGTCAAATCTCATTGGAGAAATTGAATGTCCATTTGATTCTATTTGTATAACAGCATGAACAAACCAAAATGATTGGACTGCTTCATAAAAAGAAGTTGCTGGATTTGCTGGAACTTTACTACAAACATCTGCAATTTTAAGTAATTCTTTTTTTCTTTGTTTATCTGTGATTGTTTTTGATAATTCTAGAGCTTCTCTTGCAAATCTTTCTGCAAAAATTATAATAGCATTACTTGAAATTATAACTGCTTGTAAAAATTGTCTTTTCTTAATAAAATCATTATCTCTTGGTGTTAAGTTTTGTAATTCATCATAAGCTTCTTGTATAATACCTTTAAAACCAATATTTAATACTTTTGCATAATCAACACAAATATGTCCTACGCCATTAAAATAATAATTATTAACCGTAAACACATCTGATTTCATTGCCTCTAGAGTTTCATCTAGCATATAAGATGTAGCTAATTCATTTACTGTCTTACCTTTCCAATATGTACATACATTTGTTAATTCTTCTTTCACCTCATCTGAAACAAGAAAAATATCTCCATCTCTTTTTGATATTTTATCAAACTCTTCTAATAACCATTGATTTGAAAACTCAGGGAATACTTGAGCTGATCTATATTTTTTTGTTAGATTTCCAACAATTAGTTCATCTTCTCTAATTAAAATAGGCATTTCTTTCAAAATTTTCTCAAGTGCCAGCGCCCTTCGCAATATCATTGGCTTATCTTCTGTTTCTTGATATGATTTAGTAATAAGTACCGCTCTTTCTGCTTCTATTTCAGGAGTCGTCCCGTATAGATTATCTATTAATCTTTTTATCCTATCTGTTGGCTCCGTACTTTTCCTTACAATATCCCAATTCATCTTTTTTATATGCCTCCTCTATAATAAAATTCCAATTCATATATTTTCTACTCCTATTATAATGCTAAACACAGAAAAAATCAATAAAATCTAGCAAAAAACTAGTAAGACCAAAAACAAAACAACATTTAGAGCTATTCTATAAGATTAAAAAAAAGTGAGAGTTATAATTTATAACCCTACACTTTTTCTTTTAAAACGTTATTATAATGATTGTCCTTCAATTATTTTATATGAAATAACTTGATTATCTGGTTTTATATTATTATTTATATAAGATATAATTGAATTAATTGAACTTATTGCTATTTGTTCCGTTGAATAACTAACTGTAGTTAAACTTGGTTCAACGTATTTTAACATATTAATATTATCAAAACCCATAACTCCAACTTGATCAGGAATATTTATTTTTTTTACTTTTAGGTAGTTCAGGACTTCTAAAGCATAAATATCACTTGAGCATAATATTGCAGTTTTATATTCAGTAATATTTATAGTATTAAGTATATCCAAGTAATCGTTGGAATCAATTATAATTGATTGTTGCTTTGTTTTTACTTCGTTAAAGCCTTCAAATCTTTTTTCTAAGGAATAAATGTTAAGTACTTTCTTATTAGATAGTGGTGGACTAATATAGATAATCCTCTCATAACCTTTATATGTTATATATTTAGTAGCTTCATTCATAGCTAAATGATCATTGATACTAATATATGGTATACTATCAGAAACTTTATTAGCTAAGGTTATTATTGGTATATTAAAATCTTGTAACCACTTTGAATAAGTTAATTCGTTATGTACAGAACATAATATTAACCCATCAACTTGCCTTTTAATCATATTTTCAACACATTTTCTTTCTATATCTTTGCTATAATGTGTCAGGGCTAGATTAATATAATAATTTTTCTTTCTAGCATTAACTTCCATATGATTTATTAAACTAGAGAAAAATTCATTATATAAATTAAAAACTATAATACCAATAGTATTTGTCTTACCCTTCACTAAACTTCTTGCAATATAATTAGGTTTATATCCTAACTTTTTTGCTGTTTCTAAAACAAGTTTTTTAGTTTCTGGTTTAATATTACCACGATCATTTAATGCTCTATCAACAGTCCCTCTTGAGACATTACAAGCATCTGCAATATTTTTAATTGTAATTGCCATTTAATCACCTTTAATTACTTATCTGTTTTTATAGTCAATGATGTGTTTTGTTTAATAGCTACTAATTGTTTAAAATTAAGTACTCTATCTTCACATTCATATTCTATATCATCACTATTATTTATCACACTAATTATTTTATTATTAATACCTAATAATTTCAATGATTTTATTTCTAATTCACCATATAGTACATTAATATTAATAGTATTAGAATTTATTTCAAATGTTCCCCATGCATTACCAATACACCAAAAACAATTAAAATTATCTTTATTAATAACTGGATTAAACCCTATAACTTTATTAATCATATCAAACTCAAAACCACTTAATGATAATAAAAGTGCATAGCTAGCCATGGACCTAGCATAATTGCTACCGCATTCAAACTCGTTCCAAGGATTCCTTTTATAACCATCATATCTATCTCTTATTGCTTTAACAATTTCTAACCCTTCGTCTATCATTCCTTCCTGAATCATATGTATAGCAGCTTGATATTCAAAACCATTCATTGTCTCTTCTGAATATGGAACAGGAACAATTGGTTTATACTTATCTTTTGGCCAATCACATATAACAATTCCACTTTCATTGTTTAAGCAATATATACGGCATGGATTATAAAAATCTTTCATGGATTTCTTAAAATTATATTTATATAATGACTTTATAGCTTTCTTAGTGTTATTATGATCATATATCTCGCCTAGACCTATTATATTTGCATGCCATTGACCTAGAACTTGGTCAATAATACATCCTTCGCCAACTTGATATTTTATTTCATTAGACTCTTCATTCCAATAATCTTCAATTGCAGATTTATCATTTTCAGTCACAAATCTATCTAATATTTTTTTGTCCTTAAGATCAATAAGTTGATGATAATATTCCCCATTAAATAAATTAGCATCTACCCATTTTTTACCTTTATTAAAAATTTCTCTATATTCATTAGCTGTTTCTTTTTCTCCTAGAAATTCAGCCATTTCAGCCGAAGCTTTTAAAGCAGCTAAATAAAATCCTGTTAACCATGAATTAGGTCCGTATAGTTCCATATCAAGAGTATGATGCTGTCTTCCAGTTAATACCCCTGATTTTTCCGGATCCCATTTATCTTTATTAGTAGGATCCCAAGCATATTCAATTGATTTTTTTATAGCTTGCCAATTAGATTTTAACCAATTTGTATCCCCACTTATCTTCCATTCACGATATACTTTAATTACATCACCAAACTGACCATCGGCACATGATCTAAAATCGCTAATTTTACGACCAAGTGGTAATCTTAATCTAAAACACATCTCTCCATTTTCTTTTTGATTATATTTATAGTTTAAATCTCTCATAGAACGTTCTAAATTAGGAAATAAAAATGGTAATGCGTATGCATAATTCCATACATGGGTACAACTTCCTTCGCAACTACCGGACTGTTCATGACAACCTTCCCAGCCATAAAATTCTCCATTCTCTAGTCTTAAACAAGTAGGTGATTTAAGAATAGAAATATTTGCTGATACTGCATCAATAACCTCTGCAGGTAAAGTTGAGCCAAACAAAGCATTTTTGAAAGTTAATGTATCACCATATAATCTGTCCCAATTATCTAAACAGTATTTTGCAACATCACTGGAACTTTTAAATAATTTACTATAGTAGTTTTTCCAAAAGTTCTTTTTACTATTTTTATATTCAGGTTCATCTTTAAATTCATCCCAATAATTATAGCAATTAGGGAAATACCAAGATAGTATATATCTAACTTTTTTCGATTCATTAGGCTTAACAGACACTGTTGCAGATATCATACAAATATCATCACCTGTTAAATGTTTCTTTACATTATTAAAAGTTTCATTTTTATCATAATTTCTATTTTTATATGGTCCAAAAGCAGAAAACTCACGCCAATAAATACCAAGATTATCAAACCAACTTCCTCTATACCAGTATTCTTGGTAATTAATATTATTTTGGTCTGTAGCTATTGTAGCATTTCCATAGTTATAATCATCTTCGTTATGTTCTCCTAACATATTTATAAGATGTAAGTTATTACTTCTTTCATATTCATTTATATTTTTTCCTTTTAATGGATTATTCATTGCAAAGTTAATTGTATAGTTTAGCTCTTTATTGGTTGTATTTTTAACTTCTATTTCAAAAAATGCTGCAGGAATACTAGAATCCTTATCATTTAGTGGAATAAATGGATTAAACGCTGTTATTTTAACTAAACCTGGAAATTTATTATCTGATAAATTAATATTAGCTATAGGAAATTCTCCAGTAAATTCAAGGTTTTCAAATTGTGGTAATCCACTTAATGATTTCCTATTAACACCATGTCCAAATCCAGCCCACATTTTACCAGATCCTATATATGGAGGTTGAAGATATCCTTGCATAACACGAGAATCAATAACACTTTGCTCATCTTCAGCCTTTATTGCAAAATGAGTAAATCCATTATCACTATTTTTATTAGGTCGATTAAATATTTCCCAATCAACTAGTCTTCCGTCACCAGCTAACCCTACACAACCTGACCCGATTCCTCCTAAAGGAAAAGAAATTGCTTTTGTTTTTTCTTCAATATAAGTTCCCATAAAATAAATCAACCTTTCTTATATATTATATTTATATAATTGCAAAACTAATGATTTGAATTCTTTAGATACAATATGTATATTTTATAGTAGACGAAACTGTATTAAATAATAAGCCAAATATAATTTTGCAATTAATTACAATACACTCTATGTGCTCGTGCACATTAATGTTATCACAATATTATTATAATTGTCAACTTCTATATTTTCTAAAGAATGGTTAAAAACCCTTTTTAATACTTTTCATACTTCTAAAAAACAGATATATTGACAATAATTTAAAAAATTGCTAAACTTTTCTTATAATAATAATAGAGATTATCCCTATTGCTTTTTGTGGATTAATCTAGATTCTAAATAGAAAGAAGTTGAAAAATACATATGGATGTTGTATTATACTACTTTATTACTTATAGTTTTTTAGGATGGATTACTGAAACAATATTTGCTACATGTAAAAATAAACATTTTGTAAACAGAGGATTTTTATATGGGCCTTTCTGCCCTATTTATGGATTTGGTGCTATACTTGTCATTGTTCCCTTAGAAAGTTTTAAAGCAATTCTACCAACAAATTTTTTCCTATATTTTATAACTATCATTATATATGCAGCCATATTTACTTCCTTACTAGAATATATTACAGGTTATCTTCTAGAAATCCTATTTCATACAACTTGGTGGGATTATTCTAAAAATAAATTTAATATAAAAGGAAGAATATGTCTTTTATTTTCTATCTTTTGGGGATTAGGTGCTTTTATTATATGGGAGTACATTCATCCAACCATAGCCTATTTAATACATAGTATACCTATAAATTTAAAAAATCCAATATTGTATATAATAATTTTATATTTTATTATTGACATAACATTAACAGTGAGATCATTAATTAATTTACATATTGTCTTAAATGAAATGTATAAATTAACACTGGACTTAAAAAATGAATTAAAAGAAAATATATCTGATATTAAAAATGAAGTATCTCAGAAATCTAAGGAAATTACTAATAAATTAGAATCAAAAGAAAAAATCACACCTGAAAAACTTATGGAGAACATAACAAACTTAATTGATAATGTACATTTAGAACTTAAAAACAAACAAATCATTAATAGATTTACAGAACTATCAGATTTAATCCAAAAGCAATACAGTAGATTTTTTAGAGCCTTCCCTAATATTAAATCTACTAAATTCAATATTTCTCTAAATCATATCAAAACCAAACTAAAAAATAAGAATAACCAATAGGTAAAATAAGAGGCTGTTAATGTATTAACCAACAGCCCCTTCTTTATATATTATATCAACTCTAGCTGTTCAACTTCTTGTAATTTATATGCTGATAAAGGAGATTTTTCCTTTAAATAAGCCATATTAACATGACGTTCATTAGTCATAACTTGTTTATCTCCCCCAACAGCATTTCTTAGTCTACAGCTATATACTACTGGAAAATAATCGGATATAAATTTACCTTGAGCATGAGCTGTTAATGCTATTATCTGAAAACCTAATTTTTCTGCAATAAAAAACACAGGCTCTAGGACATGTTTACTAGATGCTTTTCCAAAAGGATTATCTAATATTACTGTACGATTTCTTTTTTGACTTGCACTAAGATGTTGTTTCTTTTCGGCTAGATAATTAAGTATACCTAAAAATAATGTCATGTTTTTACTCCATTTTTCTCCACCTGACCATTTATTAGAATTTTCCCAAGACATAGCTGCCTTATTAATTTTCATATCATTTGTCACCTTACGACATTTTACTTTAATTGCTTTATCTTTCATAACAACTTGCAACAGATTCTTTATACTTAATCTTTTTTCAATTAGATGACGTATAGAAACCTTATCAACATTATTTTTTTCGCTTTCTTCATCAAATTCTTCTATAATATTATCAATATATTTTCGCAATTCTTCTTTTCCTTCTGCATCTTCCCATTCAGGAATATTAAAGATAAATACTTGTTTAGTTTGTCCATCAACTTTTATACTTGTTTTACGTTGAATAACATCAAGTTCTGTAGCTACATTCTTTAAATATCCATGTACATGAGTTAGAAAAGTTTGAAGTTCGTTGTCACTTTCTCTTCTATCATCTTCAGCTACTTTAATTATTTTAGCTATTGTTTTATTCATTCTTTCTTGATATTCTATTAAATCCTTATAACTATCTTTATTTTTAATACCCATTATAGCCATATCTTTAAGCCGATAATCTGATATATAAGTTTTACAATACTCAATAAAAGATTCTTTTGATTGTTCAACCCCACTATATTTTATAATACTATTTTCTTTTAATATCTCTAATTCTTTACACAAATCTTTCATTTTTTTATCCATTTGATAGTTAAAATCTAATAGTACTTGTTCTTCTAGAACTGTAATTTTAATATTTTCATGCAAAATATTGTGCTTAGCATTTTCGACTTCAAATTTATTATTAATTACATCTAACTGTTGTTTTCTTTTAATAATATTTTCGTATTCTTTTAATAATGATTGTTCTATTTTATTTAGCCTATCCTTTTCTTCATTTAACATATCTGGTATATCTTGAATATCCATATCAAATTCAATAATTTCTTTGTATTTATCAAATAAGTCTTTTTCCAATTTTCCTTTTTCCCACTTAAATTTATCACAATTACTAATTATTTGTTTTATCTTATTATCTATTATTTTTACTTCTTCATTAACTTCTCTTATTTTATCAATAAGATCACTAATTTCACCTTCATAATATGAATCAATAATCTCTAAGGAAAATTCAGCCTCTTTTTTCTTATTTTTTTCACTCTTTTTATTTTGTTGAAGTTCCTTTTCTTCTCTATTTAAATAATCTTGAATCATACTTCTATCCGTATTTATACCACGTAGTTTGTCCTTAATAGTTTTACGAATCTCCACTAAGAAATCTAATGAACTCTTTGAATAAATTACATTACTATTCTTAACTTCTTTATATACTTCATTATCTAATATCATAAATCTCTTACTATCTAATTTCCTTATATTATCTTCATTATCAACAATAATATCTTGTAATCTATCAGATTCTATTTGTAGTAGATTCTTCTCATTTATAATTTTATCTAGTGATTTTCTTTTTAACACAAGATTTTTTGATTTTGTAGTTTTCTCATTGTTTTTATTATTGTATTCCATTCCTTTTATTACTCTATCTTCTATTAAATGTATTTCATCAATACATTCTTCATATTTATTCATTAATGATTGATTCTCTTGTTTATTGTTACTAATCTCAACATCTAAAAATTCTTGTTTTTCTTTTATGTCTACTAATCTTTGCTGGATATGTGTTATTTCGTTTAGTAAAATAGTATTTTCTTCATAAGGATATTGATTAAAAAAGCTAATAACTTTTTCAAGTAATCTTGTACAATCTATATATTCACTTTCAGCTTTTTTCCTTGTTTCTTCTGATTCTTTAGCCAACTCTTTATTTATATCTTTCCACTTATAGAATTCTTTATTAGATAAATTATCTAACCATCCACTTGGAAATATAGGTTTACATTCACCAATTAGATTATAGTTATATTCTTCATCAATTAATTTTTTCATATCATCCATAGTTATAACAACTATAGGATACATCAAATCCTTCTTAATAGATTCTACTCTTTTTTCAACTATTGCTTTATCTTTAGCAGTAGTTATTATTGTAATTGCCCAGTAAGGATATTTATTATACAAAATATCTCTTGTAAAATTACCTTCATTAATAATTGAATTTAAATACTCACTACCTAATGTAATATAATTAACTTTATTTCTCATGCTAGCAACTATTTTTTCCATAATAGGCTCTGCGCAAAATACATTCATATCCTCATATAAATCTTGTAATCTCTTACTAATTCTTTCTTTTAATAAAGCTTTTTCTTTAACATCATTTAAATGTTGTTCTTTTTCAGTTAATCGCTGAATAATACTTTGCTCTTTCGAATATATACTTGAATGAGTATTTACAAACTGACCCCGTTGATTAAGTTCTATATATAAATTATCCAAAGCTTCCTTCTGTCTATTTAATATTCCTTGTTTTTCTTGTAACTTTAATTGTTTAATATAATAGTCTTCACCAATTTTTTCTTTTTCTTGTATTTGGGCATCTATTTTATCAGCTAGTTCTTTTTTATTATGCACAATCTCCATTTTTTGTTTTTCTAGAGTAGCAAGCCTTGTCTTCCAATCCCCTATTATTAAATTGACATTGTCTTGTTCATATTGTCCAAATATCTCTCCATAAATTTTATCCATATCTTTTTGCAATATTTCTATATGAGTTTCTAATTTATGAGTTTCTTTAATTAATATCTCTTCTTTAGAAGCTATACTATCCTTACTGTGTTTTATTTCTTTTAATTCCAATTTATATCTTTCACATTGAACATTAATATCTTGTTTTGCTTTTTCTATTAATCGTAGTTCATTATTAAAATAACCTTTTAGATTACAATTATTTTCTTCAAGTTGTTCTTCTAATTCCATTATACTAATATCTTTTTCGTACTCTTCTAATTGTTTCTTATATAGATTAATATTATCTTCATTTAGTTTTATTTTTTCTTGCAACTTTGTCCATTCAATATTTTGCTTTCTTGATTTTAATTCATCTAATCTCTCATTCCATTGCTTTGATTTTTTTTCTTCAATTCCTAGTATATTTGATTCATCTCTTAGTTTTTCAGTAATTGCTAATATATTATAAGACAATTCTTTTTGTCTATAATTATCCTTTTGGGTAATTAATTGCTCTTTTTGATATATATTTTCTTTTTGTTTATTGTCATTATCAACTAACAACGTCTGCAAATAATTATATAATGCTTTTCCTCTAACTTTTTGTTGCTCATATGCTTTTAGACAATTATCATAATCCTTATATTCTAAAACATAATTATCAACTTGCTCTTTTACATTTTGGCATTGAATTATTTTTTCTTGAAGTAATTTATTTTTCTTAAAATGCTCCCGTTGCTTTTCAAAAGTATCTACGAATCCTTTTGTTTGATCTCCTTCAATAGCTTCTTCTACAACAGGTATTAATAAATTGTTTAATAATGCTGTAGTTGTTTTACATTGATTAAAAAATTCATCAACATTTCCTTCACCACTATTAATAGTAGCTATTTTACGCCATTCAGATGGTATTATTTTATAATTTTCTTCTAAATAATCCCCATATTCAGAAATACTATTAAGCACCTTTGCATTGAAATAATTTTTATTCATGCGATGATAATACTCAGATATTTCTCCTTTACTCGCAGCTCTTTTCTTACCATTATCTTTTTTAATTGAAAAAGGGATATTTTCAATACTATTGTCATCTCCTGGGTTATATTCATGAACAAATTTTAATGAGCCTAACATATTTTTTTCTATAAAAAGGCTAGTAGCAGAAACAACATATCTTCTAGGTGACTCATTAATAATCCATTCAATTGCAATATGAGCAGGTCCACTTTCTAGAGATAATGTATCTTTAATCTTTCTATTTGCCATATCAATATGTGGAATTATAGCTTGCAATGCTGTCTGAATGAATACCGTCTTTCCTCCACCATTTTCTAGAAGAAAAGCACCATTTTGTCCATCAAATTCAAATAATGTATCATTATATCTCTTAGCACCGTTTTCATATATTACATTAGTAAATCTTATTTTTGAAATAGTTGGCATCTACTATCCCTCCTGGTTTTCCAATTCATATATAACTTCTAAAATACCCCTATTATGTTCATATTCCATAAAATATCTTCCAACAATACCTTTTGTTTTTTCGGTTAGTTCTAACTCATTTAATCCAATTTCATTAATTAGCTTTTGATCTATCATGAAATTCTTCACAATATTCATAAAACCCATTCGGCTTGCTGTTTTCGCTGTTTGTTTACGAACTCCTTCTTTGATATTATCCATAGCTTCCCATTTTTTTAATATTCCAATCCAATTATATTCGTAATCTTGTTCAAGACTTTCTAATGATTCCTTATCAATTTGATTTAAAGCTTCCATTCTTGTATTCATACTTTGTAACCAATCATTTACCGAAATAAAGTCTCTGGTTGGGTTAGTAGATTGATAGCTATCGTAAAATTCTCCTATAAAAATAATAATTGCTACATACATAAGATAAATGTCCATATTTACAGCCTTATTAGGAAAATATTTTCTTTTAATATCACTATTTGTCATATGATAAATTGAGTTCTTTGTTAGTGGAACTAAATAAATATAATCTCCTGCAGTAATAATAGTACAATCGACTTCTTCCGCAAATTCCATAATTAACCCTCTTACAGTTTCATCTGAAAAAAATTTATTTCCTTCATCTCTTAAAACTTCTCCGTAAGCATTTAGCTTTGAAAAAATCCTAAATGCTTCCATAACAAGTTCTTGATTAATCATATTTTATAGCCTCCAAACTTTTAGCATTAAGTGTAAAACTTTTAAAATTATTTTTTTCTATAATATTAAAACTCTTTATTTTAATGTAATTTCCATATTTTTAACATAATAGTTTCCATCAAAAGTTATTTCATCTGCTAATTCCACAGCTACTATTTCATTATAATTATCAACCATTTTTTCAAAACCTAAAGAAAAAACATGATCTTTACTTTGTACTATTTCTTTAATATTCAATGGTGATAATTGATGTAATATAATAAAAAAATCATAAAACTCTCTTGTGCTAAATAGAGAATGTTCATTTTCTTTAATAAGCTCTTTTAACGAAAAAGTATTTTTGTCTTTTATCAACACTAATAATTGATCTATAATATATAAAAATAATCTTTGTTGTTGCTTTAATTCTTCACTTAATTCTTTTGTGTTATCAATATCAATAAAATCAATTTTTCTTGTCTGCTCTTCGCCTTTTTGAATCTTTTGTTTTTCAAATACTGTTAATACAGACCATGTATAATTATTTTTTAACTTCAGAAATGGGTTAGCAAATAACTTACTACTTTCAAATGGTAATGGTGTATGCATATATTTTCTAGTAATTTCTTGATCAAAGTTAAATGAAGTTAATCCAACGAAATAAAGTGATTCTGTAGCACTATCAAGAGCTGTTGTTTTCAGTTCAATACTTTCTTCTAACAGATTTGCATGTAAATAATGAACTTTTCCAAGTTCATTATCAATCTTTATAACCATAGCAAGTGCTTCTTTTTCTTTTTTTGTATGCTGTGTATTCTCATCTAATCTGATTTTTGTTTCTCTAATAAACTCCATCAGTTCTTCAAATTCTTCATGTTCTCTTGTAAGTCTTCTATTTATATCTTGAATTAGCTCTTTATATCTCTCATATGTCTCGTCAGAAATAATATTTCTTTGAATATCATGTTTTATATTATGAATCTTATCTTTTATTGTGTTAACGCTAATTCTCATTTCATCTATTTGTCTTAATGCTCCTGAAAATTCGCCTTTTTCTAATTGTTTTCTTAACAATAATTGGCTAATAGATATTTGGAATTCACTATAATATTCTTTAGTAGCAAATATTAATTCAAGTCCTTGTTCGTCTAATATATAATACTGTATATTACGTTTACTATCCCAAGAATCAGCTTTTAATATTGAGTAATCTACATAATCTATTTTTCTTTTTTCATAATTATAAAATTCTCTTCTATTTCTTTTTCCTGATGAAGGGCGAAATACCTCTATAATACTTTTACTAATATCTATAAAACCCTGTTGTTCTAAATCTATTGCGTTATGTGTTATTTCCTGTAGAAAAACAGCAAGTTCCGTTACTCCTGTCTTCTTATTTCTTAAAAGCATATTTTCAAAAAAGAACATTAGAGTTAATAACCCTAATCCAAAGAAATCTATAGATTTACCACTATTATCTTTAGTTTGTTTTTTTTCAAGTTTATATAAAGAATCAAATAATGCTACTCGCTCTATTCTATCTTTGTACCCTTTTGTTACATTATTATAATCTATCACTTAAATCATCCTTTAGTATTTTGCTCATTATATTCTCATTAAGAATTTCTTGAGGATAATATGTTTTTTTCCTTAATATTTTCATTATAAAATTTTGTTGTTCTTCAGTAAAGTAAGTAGTAAATTTATCAACTGCATCTTCATTTATTCTTTGATTATATTTACCATTAACACTTTTATACTTCATCATTTCTTCATAAAAATGTATTGCTGGCTTAACTTCAATTTTATTAGATAAACTATAAAATATACTAAGACCTTCGTGATCCAAATCTCCAAAATACTCATAAATATGTTGTCCACTACAATTTATCTGTTTTAATAATAAATGAATATTGGATATAATTTGCCATCCTTTACCATATATAATAGTAGTATATTTTGATTTATTTATATGATTAATTAAATATAAGAATGGTGTTTTATTTTCAATAATAAGATGATAATGTTTTTCTTGACTAAGTTTATTTGCATTAATTGCAAAAGAAAGAGGTTCTATTCGTTCATTAAATAATAATTCATTCCATATATGTAATCTTTTTAGTACTGTCTCTCCACCTTTTTCTTGTATCCATTTTTCATCTCCAACTATTTCAAAAGATAATTCTGGAATATACTTTGGGGCTCTTTTATTAGAATTATTATCTAGATACTTACTTATTAAATCAATATAAGTCTCATCCTTATCATAAGTAGCCTCATTCAATGAATAATAATCTTCTAAGCTTATTCTTGAATTAATTTCGTATTGCTTCTTATGTAATTTATTATAAAAATTTTGTCTAAAAAATTGCTTATTAACTCTATATTTATAGGAAAGGGGTATTGCCCTATTATTATATCCTGATTTTTTAACAGGTTCTATACCTCCATCTTTTTCTATTTCTTTAATAATTTCAGCTAGCACAAAATAATCTATATTATTATTAAATAGATTTGTTAACTCATCTAAGTTAATATACGTTTTTTTATAATTACTTAAATATGTATGTAATTTGTTTTTCACAATTATAACCTCTTTTTATAAATTTAATTGAGTTTATATATTATATTATTTTACATTACATACATACTTTAATCAATTATTTTTTGGAAAGAAAAACAGGGCAAATATTAACTTTAATTGATTAAAAAAAATTAGACCATTGAAATAATTTCAATGGTCTAATTTTTTGGTGAAAATCTCTATGTTGGGCTACAAATAATATAATCAAGAAGTTATTTATTAACTTCTTTTTAGCGTACCTGATTTCCTTAATATTGGAATAATAATCGTTGAAGTATAAGCCGCAATTGTAAGTAAAATAAAATCTTTTATCATAAAAGGAGTCATTGATTTAAATATACCAATAAGAGATGCTGGTTTGTTTAAATATAAATCTTTTATAAAATACAGATATACATTACCAATTAAATAAATTGCTAAAAATCCAACAGATGATATTCCTAATAAATAAATAAAATTAATTTGTGTCTTTCTATCAACTAAAAGTCCAATTACTAATGAAGCAACTGCAAAACCAATAATATATCCAAAAGTTGGATTAAATATATAATGGATTCCTCCACCAAGAGTAAATACTGGCAAACCAACTAATCCTAATAAAATATAAATTAATTGAGATAAAAATCCAGCTTTTGCCCCTAATAATAACCCAGCATAAACACTAAAAAATAGCTGAAATGTTATATGAACTCCAAATGGAGTAGGGATTTTTATCATAGCTCCAACCACCATTAACGCTGCAAAAATACCAATCAAAATCATTTCTCTAAGTTGTAATTTCATAGTTTTATCTCCTCGTATAAAATAAGCATTTAAGTAATTACAAAACTACATTTAGTTGATTGTTTATACAATTGTTTAATTCCTTAATAAGACCTACATATTGTATGTAAAGAAATAAAATCATTAGCTTTGCAATTGCTTATAGTATTTTACAAATACTTTATTTCAAGGAGTATTATATAGTATTTTTTTATAATTGTCAACCTTTCGTTGATTTAAGTTAACAATACGTTGAAGACATAATTTTATACCAGATTAATCCTATTGTTTTTTATTAATTTTTTTATCATCTACTTGCTTTAATATTATTTGTTCATTATTATGTATACCATAATATAAACCTTTATTCTTAATTACAGCTACTCCACTTGTAATATCTATTATTTTTTTTTCAAATATATCCTTCTTATCGTATTCAACCAATATGTTGTAAACTACATTATCTTTATATTCAGTGTCATATATTATATAACTGTCCTGTAGTATTTCATATTGAATTTTGCCAGATAAAGTATAATCTACTGTAACACTAATTAAATAGTATAATATATTTTGCTGAATATTAGCACATTCAATTACTTCTTTTGTGCTTGTACTATATGCTCTAACAAGACCACCTGTTCCAAGTAATGTTCCTCCAAAATATCTTGTAACTACAACTATTACATTTCGTAAATTTTCCCCTCTAATAACTTCTAATATAGGCATTCCAGCGGTTCCACTAGGTTCTCCGTCATCACTACAACGCTCTAATGGTTGTTCTAATCCTACAGTATATGCAAATACATTATGAGTTGCGTTATAATGCTTTTTTCTTATTTCTTCTAAAAATATTTTCACGTCATCTTCTGTCTCTACATGTTTTATCGTACCTATAAATCTAGATTTTTTAATTACTATTTCTGCATCTTTATCTTCATATATAGTTAAGTATTTTTCTACCATTATCTCATCATCCTTAAAATTCAATTATTATATAAATTTAATTAGAACTTTCTCTGTTCTAGTCTAAGTCACTCACAGAAAAGCTTTCAGTAACCTACATAATTAACTAGAATTTTTCTTCTAACCAAAATGCAATATCTTCTATCATTTGTTTTCTTATCTTTACAAAATCTTGCCTTCTTAATTCTTGTATAATAATATCAGATTGATATTTTTTACCAAGTAAAAGATTTGATATTATATCAATAAATTCCTGATCAAGACAATCTGAATATATTGCTATATCATTAATTATACCATTTTTTATATTAATATGAATTTGTATTTCTCCCCAATCAAACCGATTTTCAAATACTATATCAAATTTTGGAACCTTCGAATATCTCCATTCCCAAGATTCATTTTTTTCATATAGCTTTCTAATCTCTTCGTTATTAAACCAATCAGGATCTTTCATTATTTCTATATCTTGTTGTTCATATTCTTCTATAAAACTCTGTATGCACATATCAATTACTAGTTCTGTATTTAATCCTTCATAATAATTAGCTAAATTTCCAACTCTAGATTTAACTGATTTAACTCCTTTTGATACTATTTTCTCTTTGGAGACATTTAAGTATTTTGCAAGATTACTTATATTTTCATTAATAAGTAACGTTCCATGATGTAACGAAGATTTAGCCCCATGATAAAATGCATTTCCTGAAAATTTCTTTCCATCTACAGTTAAATCATTACGACCTGTCAACCTCCCATTAATTCCTAGCTTTTTACACATATCTAAAATCACTTTTAGTTGCCTTTGCAAATGATAATCTTCCTTAGGCATTACAAATGAAAAATTCAAATTTCCAAGTCCATGATATACCGCTCCACCACCTGTTATTCTTCTTGATAATTTTACTCCTTCCTTTTCTAACAACGATATATTACATTCACGCCAAGGATTTTGATTTTTTCCAATGACCACAGTTTTATCATTTTTCCACAAATAAAAAACACCTTGCTCTTTTTCAATATTCTTTACTAAATACTCTTCAATAGATAGGTTTTGCCATGGGTCCAATAAACTACTTATTACAATCTTTGCTTTCTTCATAAATACCCCCTATAAGAAATATATCATTTAATTTCCTATCTTGAATTAATTAAGAAATTAATATAATAGGTCACTGAAAAATAATATTAAATTTTTTCAGTGACCTAATTAAATATAACTATAAAAAATCATTGCTTTTACACAAATTAATATAACTCATCTATAGCATAAATTAATCCTACCGGTGTAACCATATTTCCAATAATTTTATTTATCATTTCCAATACTTTTTCTTTTTGATTAGTAATCTTCTCTACTATATCTGTTTCATAATATTCATTATTCTTCATTAGTACTTCAATTCCGTATGCGGTTTTTGTCTTCTCTTTTTCATAATATATTGACTCAATTAAATAATACTCAAGGTAAATAACTATACTCTCGTCCGTAATAGCTTGTCTTGTTCCCTTTAAATATTTCTTCATATATTATCCCCGCTCTCCATAATAAAATATTATTGGCATGTCCACCCTTAGCAAATGCTTCAACATTATTGATGATTATACAATATATTGTGCTTATATTTATATTTTACAATACATATTGTATATTCATGCCTTACCATCATTATATATTACTTGGAGAATGTATACTATAAAAATATATCGCAAATCTCTTTACAAAAACACCTCTTTCGACCGATGTTCACAATACTTCTTATCATTTCTGTATTATACCGTCATAAATATGATATTACTGCGATAATTTTATTAACAGTTTCGTTTTTAGTATTTATTATTCTATAAATCCTTTTTTTCCATTCATAACTTCCTCAATTCTCACTTTATTGTAATAATTATCTATATCTTTTCTATTACAAATAATTGGGTATTTCGAGTTTTTTACAGCAATATTACATGCCATCATAAGTTTTGCCATTTTTTCTTGTTCATATCTTCTTTCTATGGAAATTGCAAAAGCACCAACTAATGCATCTCCTGCCCCTATTCCATCAAATATTTCTGACTTATCATCTATAACTACTCTACATATTTTGTTTTTTGATAAAATATAAATCCCTTCATCATCAGCATCATATACAATATAATGAATATGGTTTTCAATTAAAATATCATACAATTTCTTAATAATATAATTTTTATCATCATTAAGAGTATCAACATTCACTAAATCAGTAATATTATCTTTACTAATCTTAATTCCATATGGATTAAAAGCTAATACTTTCCTTAATTCTTGACCCTTTAAAGCTGCTATTATCTTCAAATCTTTTTTCTTAGCCATTTTATTAATATCATCTATTATACTAAAATCTATGCCATTAGGTAAATCTCCACCTAATACAATAAGTTTCGTATCTTTTATTTGATTTTGTAATTTATGCTTAAAATTCTTTTTATCTTTTTCATCTATTACCATATTATCATCAAGTAAAGTTGTTTCTGTTCCATTTATTGAATCTACGATTCTATAGATGGATTTACTCTCACCTAAATTATATACAAAATCAGATTTTATTCTATTTTTATCCACAAAATTTTTTATATATCTACCCCCTATTCCCCCTAGAAATCCTAGGACATGGGGTTCTCCTTGAAGTAACTTAATAATATAAGCAGTATATATTGTACTTCCTCCAAGACATATCCGATAATCTTGTACTTTATTTTCCCCATTTACTTCTAATCCATCAATAACCGCTAACTTATTTATAGAAGGATTAAATGCTATAGTAACAATCATTTTGTCCACCTCAATATTTTATTTCCTTAGATTATTCCACAATGTGTATTAATCTAACTTAAATTTCTTATCATAATATACATTAATTAAGTTAAATAGATTATTTTAATATTATATCAAACCTTAATAAAACAAACAAATATTAATTTTTACGAATAATAAAAGCTAAACTAATAATTAATATATTAGTCTAGCCTTAATTATTTCCTTATTAAATATTAATTGTTATACTCTAAATAATAATTCATCATAAGTTGGGAATGGCCATTTATCTTCAGAAACTAATTTTTCAAGTTCGTCACATGGCTCTCTTAATTGTTCCATAGCTACGAATACTTTTTCTCTATAGTAAAATGCCATTTCTTCTATATCCTCAATGCTCTTAGAAATTTCAATTTCTTTTTCTAAGTCAGCCACTTTAACTCTTACATCAAATAATAGTTTTGATATATTAGTAACAATTTCTTCTTGAACAGATACATCTGCTGCAGAACATGCTGACTTAATTTTACTAATTGATTCAGCTACACTAGTCATATACTCAATACATGCTGGCATTATTTGCTTTCTAGCCATTTGTACCATTGTAAGTCCTTCAATATTAATTACCTTAGCATATTCTTCAAGAACTATTTCTTTTCTTGATTCTACTTCGTGTTTAGTAAATACACCATGTTTTTCAAATAGTTCAACAGATTCTGGTTTATCAAGATAAGTATAAGATTCCACAGTTGAAGAAAGATTTGGAAGTCCTCTACGTGCTGCTTCTTCTATCCAGTCTTGTGAATAACCATCGCCATTAAATACTATTCTTTTATGTTGTTTAATTAACCTCATTATAACATCTTTAAGTGCTTTGTTAAAATCTTCTGCTTTTTCAAGTTCATCAGCTACTCTTCTAATATGTTCAGCTACAATTGTATTAAGAATAATATTTGGACCTGCAATTGATGCTGATGAAGGACACATTCTAAATTCAAACCTATTACCGGTAAACGCAAATGGTGATGTTCTATTTCTATCAGTAGCATCTTTAGGTAATTTTGGAAGTGTTGAAACTCCTACTTCAAGAACTTCAACTTGTTTTGATACATTTAAATGTCCAGCTTCTATTTGTTCAATAATATCTGTTAATTGATCACCTAAAAACATTGAAATTATAGCTGGTGGTGCTTCATTAGCTCCAAGTCTATGATCATTTCCAGGATTAGCCGCTGATAGTCTAAGGAGTGGTGCATATTCATCTACTGCAGCCATTATTATAGCTAAAAATAGTAAAAATTGTGCATTTTCATGTGGTGTTTTACCTGGGTATAATATATTAATACCATCATCAGTTGATAATGACCAGTTATTATGTTTACCTGAACCATTAACACCTTTAAATGGTTTTTCATGTAATAAACAAACTAGATCATGTCTCATCGCAACTTTTTGGATTACTTCCATCATTAATTGATTATGATCTGTAGCAATATTTGTTGTAGCAAATATAGGTGCTACTTCGTGTTGCGCTGGTGCTACTTCATTATGTTTTGTTTTAGCAGATACTCCTAATTTCCAAAGTTCCGTATCTAATTCTCTCATGAAATTAGCTATTCTTTCTTTGATACTTCCAAAATAATGATCATCTAGTTCTTGACCTTTTGGGGGCATTGCACCAAATAGTGTTCTTCCTGTAAAAATCAAATCTTTTCTTGCTTGATAATATTTTTTATCTACTAAGAAATATTCTTGCTCTGCTCCTACAGTTGAAATAACTTTTTTTGATTTCGTATTTCCAAATAATTTAAGTATACGCATAGCTTGTTTATTTAATGCTTCCATAGAACGAAGTAAAGGTGTTTTTTTATCAAGAGCTTCTCCTGTATATGAATAAAAAGCTGTTGGGATACATAAAGTAACCCCTGCTGAATCCTCTTTTAGAAAAGCTGGAGAAGTTGGATCCCAAGCAGTATATCCTCTAGCTTCAAATGTTGCTCTAAGTCCTCCATTAGGAAAAGAGGAAGCATCTGGTTCTCCTTGTATTAATTCTTTCCCAGAAAACTCCATAGTAGCTCTTCCATCAGCAGTTAGTGATATGAAAGAATCATGCTTTTCTGCTGTTTTACCTGTCATTGGTTGAAACCAATGAGTATAATGTGTTGCTCCCTTTTCTATAGCCCAGTCTTTCATAGCATTTGCAATTACTTCAGCTGTTTCTTTATTAAGTGGTTCTCCCATTTCTATAGTTCTTCTAAGTGATTTATATGTTTCTTTAGGTAATCTTTCCTTCATAACTGCATCACTAAATACATTTGAACCAAACAAATTGTTAATACTCATTAATATGTCCTCCTATTATAATTTTTTTATTATTCATTTTAATTATTATCTAGTAAATATATATATAATATAAAAAAAGCGCACTAAGGGAACTCCCTAAGAACGCCATTGCTCTAATAAGTAATATTGGACTTCTTTGCCCAATTTATATTACATATAATATATCATACTCACACGAATTATGCAAGTATTTAATTTACAAGAATTATTATTCGCAATTTTCTGTACATTTAATTACTGTATTTGTTTATAATACTATTAGCTACTATTATCTTTGATAGCCCTTTATTCATACTATGCTTTTGTATTTTTCTATGTGCTTCTTCTTCTGTTAAACCCATATGAGTCATTAATAATTTTTTAGCCTTACTAATTATTTGTTTATCATCTTGATTTTTCTTAAGAGTATTAACCTCTTTTTGTAGCTTAGAAATACTTCTTGAAGTCTTTATCATTAATTCAATAGTATTAATTAGTATATTTTTATTAATAGGTTTTATAAGAAGAATGAAGTTAGGTTCTTGACTTAAATTAGTAAAATATTGCAACTTAGAAGAATTAGCAATTGTAATTATGGGGCATACTTTATCTGATATTATAACTTCACTAATTTCATTACCCTTTATACCTTTCATATCAAAGTCTATGATACATAAATCCGGATAAACTGTGTGAACTCTTCTTAGTATATCATATCCATCAGTAGTCTCACCCACCACATTATATCCATTTTCTATTAGAAATTGAGACAATTGCTTTAGTATCTTTTTATTAGAGGAGCCTACAATAATCCTAGTTTCCATATATAAAACAACCCTTCAATAGTGGATAATTATTACAACTTAACTTTCAAGTATTTATTCTAGGTAAAGATTAAAGCTATAAAGTAATTCCTAATATCTTGAAATATATTTTTCTATTTCCCATGGATGAACCATAGATATATATTCATCCCATTCTATACTTTTTGCTTTCATATATCTATCATATACATCACCTAATGCATCTTTAATTACCTCGTCGTTTGATAATTCTATAAGTGCTTCTTTAAGATTACTTGGCAAGGACGATTCAATATCTAATGTATCAAGCATTTTACTTAATTCTTTTTTCTTCATCATTTTAGGTGGTTCTATTTTATTTTTAATACCATCTAAACCTGCTTTTAAAACTGCTGCTATAGCCAAATAAGGATTACATGATGGATCTGGACTTCTTAGTTCAATAAAAGAATTTTTATTTCTCCCACTAGGTATTCTAATAAATGGACTTGCATTAATTGTAGACCATCCAATTCTTACAGGAGCTTCAAATCCTGAAACTAATCGTTTATAAGAATTAACTGTAGGATTAGTAATAGCACTTAATGCCTTTGCATGTTTAATCAAACCACCCATAAAATAATATGCTTCTTTTGATAAGTTAAGTTCATCATCTCCATCATAGAAAATATTCTTATCATTTTCATTATACATAAGTAAATTACAGTGCATTCCTGAACCACTAACCCCAAATATTGGTTTAGGCATAAATGTAGCATGTAATCCATGTTTTCTTGCAATAACTTTTACAACTAGTTTAAATGTAACTATATTATCAGCAGAACTCAGAGCATCACTATATTTAAAATCAATTTCATGTTGACCTGGAGCCACTTCATGATGTGAAGTTTGTATATTAAACCCCATCTCTTCAAGAGTAAGAACTATATCTCTTCTTACATTTTCTCCCAAATCAATAGGACCAAGATCAAAATATCCTGCATTATCATGTGTTGTTGTTGTAGGATATCCATTTTCATCTATTTGAAATAAAAAGAATTCAAATTCTGGACCTACATTAAAATCATATCCCATACCTTCTGCTTCTTGTATAACTTTTTTTAATACATATCTAGGATCACCTTTAAAAGGAGTACCGTCTAAATTATAGATATCACATATCATCCTTGCAACTTTACCTTGATGAGGTCTCCAAGGAAATATTTCAAAAGTATTTATATCTGGCTTGAGATACATATCAGATTCTTCCATTCTTACAAACCCCTCAATAGATGAACCATCAATTAATATTTCGTTATTCAAAGCTTTTTCAAGTTGCTCATCTGTAATAGCAACATTCTTTAAAGTTCCTAGAATATCAACAAATTGTAGTCTTATAAACTTAATATCCTCTTCCCTTGTTATTCTAATTATATCTTCTTTTGTATATTTGCTATCTAATAACATAACAATACCTCCTTTTCTTAATAAAGCACTCGGATACTTTTCAACATTTAAGTTAACGCTCTTTTTTAATATTTAATTTGCTTTCTTTTAAATCATCTCTGAAAATACCTATAAAAACTAACACTAGTTTGAATTGTATAAATAAAGTTTAAAATCCATTAATATTTATAATATTATTATTTTTAAAGTATATTATAAATAATTTATTATGGCAACAACTTTTTTATTCTACCAGAGGTTACTTAAAAAGTTATTTAGTTAATTCTTAAATAAAAATATGTTCTTCCTTACCTTATGGGATTAAAAGGAGTTTGGTTAACAACACCTCTTTCTGAGTTCCTATGTCTTTGTATAACTATTTATTTTTATAAAAAAGTTAAAATAAGAGAGTTGTCTCCTTGCTATCCCTTAATGATAGAATAAATCTAAATCTAGCAAAATTATATATAAGGATATAAAGACATTTACCAAAAAATGATGTAAAATATATATTAGTAATATCTATATAGTAAACTTAATGTATTATAAAATAATATTTTATTAATACTATATCTATTCATTAATATAGTACAAATAGGTGATAAAATGAAGATAAAATTTGGTAAGAGATCTGACAAAAAAAAGGTTTTAGACACTCTTCAATGTTATGAAGATAGTCCTAATTATGCCAGTTATTGTAAAATATATGATGAAGTAATAGAAGAATGTATAGAGAATATTACTCCTATTGGATATTATACTGTTAAAGACAACGATAACTACATTGATAGTATATGTGAAAAAGTAATTTTTTGTATAGTAACATTAGGTAAATATATAGATAATCAAATTAAAGATTATTTTGATAATAATGCCATACTAAAAGGTATGATTTTAAATACTATTGGTGATCTAATGTTATTTGACATTAGTTCATCTCTTTATAAATTAATTCATAAAGACTATAGTTCTCAAGGTATTAATTTAACGCAAAGAATAGACCCTGGATGTGGAAAATTTAACTTAACATTTCAAAAAAAAATACTACAGATTGTTAATCAAGAAGAAACTACTAATATACAAATAACATCTGGGTATATGTTTTCTCCTACAAAAACTCTATCTTACTATTATGGTGCTTCACCTAATATAGAAGCTTCTCTAGTGAACCATGATTGCAGTACATGTAGTAGCATAAATTGTTTATATAGAAAAGTTAACCTAATTATTAAACAAGCTGATAACTACCAACAAATTCAAGTAAATAAAGGAACAAACTTATTAGAAATTCTTCAAAATAATAGATACACTGTACCTGCATATTGTGGCGGTAATAAAACATGTGGAAAATGTAAAGTAAAACTTATACAAGGTTCATTAGAATTATCCGACGAAGAAAAGCAATTTCTTACTAAGGAAGAAATTAATGATGGTATTATTCTGGCATGTTTTCATAGGATAACTCAAGATATAACTATTGAGCTAATTGCAAACCAAACAAATCATAATATTCAAACTGACTATATTATTAGCAGCCCTAAAAACCCGAAATATAACTTGATTACTATCAATGAAATGAACGAAAATAATAACATGAGTATTACAGAGATAATCAATAAAAAGTTACAAGTAGATTATAAATATTCATTACATGCTATAAGGCAATTATCTAACATTAATTACTTAGAAGAAAAAATTTACTTACTATCACAAAACAATAATAATATTCTTAGGATTAATAGTAAAAAAATAAAAGCATATGGAATAGGTATTGACATTGGTACTACTACAATTGTTATTAGTCTTATTGATTTAATTAATAAGAAAGAAATCGGAATCTATAAGAATAATAATCCTCAAAATATATATGGAGCTGATGTGATAAGTAGAATTACTTTTGCAATCAAAGATAAAAAACAAATTCAAACTAACTTGCTCTGTAATGAATTAATCACTGGCATTCATGCTTTATTAAAAAATCACCATATGGACTCAAAGGATATCGTTGATGTAGTTATAAGCGGAAACACAACAATGCAGTACCTATTATTAGGAATAAATCCTTATAAATTATCAGTTAGTCCTTTTAAAACAATAGATTTATCTCTTAAAGAACTCTCTTATAGTAGGCTATTTAACGATAATTTGCTAGATTGTAACGTTACTCTTTTACCTGGTATATCTGCCTTTATTGGTTCTGATATAGTCTCTGGATTATATTATTGCGACTTTATTAATCAAGAAGAAAATGTCCTATTCATAGATATCGGTACTAATGGAGAGATTGCTTTAAAAACAACAAAAGAAATAATATGTACTTCAACAGCCGCAGGACCTGCTTTTGAAGGTGGTAATATTAAATGTGGTATGGGATGTTCCTACGGAGCTATTTATAATATTAGATATATTAATAATATATTAAAATATGACGTGATCAATAATACTACTCCAAAAGGTATTTGTGGATCAGGACTTGTAGATATAGTAGCTGAACTATTAAAACACAATAACTTGGATTCAACAGGAAAACTAATAGATAATATAGATAATAAAGTTGTTTTATATAAAGATAATCAATCAGAAATATCTTTATATCAAGAAGATATAAGGCAATTACAACTAGCAAAATCTGCAATATCTGCTGGAATAAGCACATTACTAAATAAAGCTAATATTACTTATAATAACATAACTAAAGTTTATCTAGCAGGTGGATTTGGTAGTAATTTAAATATATCTAATGCAATAACAATTGGTTTAATTAATAAAGAACTAGAAGGAAAAGTTGAGATATTAGACAATAGCTCCCTAGGTGGATGTATTAAATATCTCCTTAACGACAATAACTCAAATAACTTTGATCAAATAAAAACTATGTGTAATTATATTGAATTATCCACTGATGATACATTTAATAAAGAATTTATTAACAATATGTACTTTTAGAAAACTATCTAGAAAATAAACAAAAATATATTATAAGCAATCTACCGTAAAAGCCATCTCTTTAATATTTTTTTATGGCTCTTGGTTTTGGTAAGATGCTATAGGTGTTGCTTTTCCTTTCCGTTAAACGTCCTGTTTAAAGGAAAGGCGCTTAGCCGTCCTAGCACGCTTTCCGCAACACCTATAGCATCTTACCTTTATAGTTCCGTAAAATATTAAAGAGATGGCTTTTACTCCTTTTGTAGCTATTTTTATTTATTAGTACTCATTAATATCGCCACTAGCCCTAGACTAGCCAAGTAGGTGTATAGATATTCTGGAATGAACTTAGTTTTTCTTAGGATAATTTAACTGAACGTATTTTTAATATCTATACACCTACGACCGTCTTGTACAATATATATTTGTACTTACTATATTAGAACACAAATTCTACAGCAGACAATCTATTATATATTTCATCTATAACCTTTTTCTCTTCCTCTTCAGAATTAGCTAAAAATGTAACAGAAAATCTTACAAATGCTCCTGCATCATCCCAAGGTACTGTAGAAATTAATTTCTCTCTAATTAAATATTGTGAAAAATCTTCTGCTGTCTGGAATTCCATTCCACCTTTAATTCCTTTTGGAATCTTAACATATAGGTAAAATGACCCCTTAGGTTTCTTTGCTTCAAAACCTACTTTATTTAACACTTCTACTAACATATTATGTCTTCTTGAATACTTAGCAGCAGTATTTTCCGTAATATCTGTATGCTCTAATGCGTATACTCCCGCTTTTTGAATTGCTTTAAACTGCCCAGAATCATTATTATCTTTTACAGCTGCAAAAGCACTAACTACTTTCTCATTACCTACAACAAAAGCGAGTCTCCACCCTGTCATATTATAAGCTTTTGATAAAGAATGGATTTCTACTCCAACTTCTTTTGCACCATCAATGCTTAAGAAGCTAAAAGGTTTATATCCATCAAAAGTTAATGCTGCATATGCCGCATCATGAATAACAACTAAATCATTTTCCTTTGCAAATTTAACAACTTCTTCAAAAAATTCTTTTGTAGCTACTGCTCCCGTAGGATTATTTGGATAATTTAAATATAATAACTTGGCTCTTTTCAAAATATCACTTGGTATAGATTTAATGTCTGGTAGAAAATTATTTTCTTCAAGCAAACTTAAATTATATACTTCTCCACCAAGCCATTTTGTCATTGTACCCATTATAGGATATCCTGGTACTGTCATAAGTGTAACATCACCTGGGTTAATAAATGCTTGAGCCATCATAGCAAGCGCTGGTTTAGAACCAATAGCATGATTTACTTCAGTATCACCATTAATTCCCTTAACTCCATAAACATCTTCCAAATATTTCGCAGCTGCTGATTTAAATTCAGGAATACCATTATCTGCATAATTCCTATTTTCCCATTTAGCTGCCTCTTCTGCTAATGTTCTTACAACACCTTCATTAGCCATTGAATCAGGTTCTCCAACACCCATATCAATAATCTCCATATCTGGATGTTCTTTTATAGCAGCAGCCTTTGCTCTCTTAATTTTTTCAAACTTGTAGATTACTGTACTCTTACCAAACTGATTTCCACCAATTCGATCTGCAATTAATTCTTGAATATATGTTTCCATTAATTTCCTCCTTAGAATTGTAATTATAAAAGCCATTCTCCTTCAAAAGATGTAACAGCTTCTCCTGACATATAGATATGATTACTCTCTTTGTCCCACTCTATTAATAAATCTCCACCAATTAATTTTACAACAGCTTTTCTTTCTACTAAATTATTAAGTACTGACGCAACTAAAGTAGCACAAGCTCCAGTTCCACATGCTAAAGTTTCTCCAGAACCTCTCTCCCAAACACGCATTTTAATCGTCGTACTATCTATTATTTCAACAAATTCCACATTTACTTTTTTAGGGAACTTCTCATGTATCTCAACTAGTTTACCAATTTCTTCTATAGGATAATTATCCGTATCATTGACAAATGTTATAGCATGAGGATTACCCATAGATACACAAGTAAATTCATATGTTTTATCTAGAATATCTATCTTTTCCTTTATAACTGGATACTTATCACTTATTACAGGAATATCTTCAGCTTTTAATATAGGCTCTCCCATATCAACTTTTGCATATGTAACTTTTTTGTCAACTACTGTCATATCAAGTATTTTAATACCGGCAAGGGTTTCTATACTAACCATTGACTTGTCCGTCATTTTATTGTCATAAACATATTTTCCTACACATCTTATAGCATTTCCACACATTTCTGCTTCTGATCCATCTGCATTAAACATCCTCATTCGAAAATCAGCTTTATCCGATGGAAGAATTAAAACAATACCATCAGATCCTACCCCAAAATTTCTATTACTCATTTTAATAGATAATTCTGCTGGATTATCAACTTTAACTTCAAAACCATTAATATAAATATAGTCATTACCACAACCATGCATTTTAGTAAACTTCACCTAAACACCTCACTTTTTATATAGTAGTTCTAATTACAAATACTATTTTATTATAACTAAAATTTATCTTTGTTGCAACATATAAAACAATACTTACTAGGGCAAACGCATGAAAATTTTCTAAGTTTCGCTGATAGCCTTATACTAGCCTAGTAATCAAATGGATATTATTTTAATATCCATTTGACTACTACCGTCTTGTACAATATACATTATTTTAGTTATCAAATTCCCCAGGAGCTACATCCAATATATTTTTGTCAGGAACATTAACATAATTAGGTGGTACAGTTCCACTTATAATTCTATCAACTAAAGTGACTTGTTGAGATACAACAACTTTCTCAGATGCAAGAGGAACTACCACTTGCATAGTCGTTTCTATATTTAACCATACTCTATGATTAATTTGATTTATTCCTGTTGATTTAAATTCTCTATCATAATTAATAGTAGCAGTACCAAATGGAAGAATTCGCACTTCAATACTAGGTCCAGAATTCGCAAAAATATGAGACCCTATTAAATTTCCAGATGGAATAGGAATAGTTTCATCTGAATATTTATCCACTTCCTTTGATATCTTATTAATTACTTCTGCACAAATTTCATTAATTGCAATAGTATCTACACCACAAGATATTATCTCACCTTTATTATTATAAGCATATGTAACTAACTCATCTGTATTTATTTTTTTTTCTTCTATTGTTTTTTTAACAGCATCATTAATAGACTGTGTTGCCATCGTTTTAATCTTTAATTGTGACATTGCTAATACTATAGGTAAAATTTGTTTATCTAAATATGTATATGTAAAAACAAAACTTAAACTTGATAATACTAATAATATAACTATATAAGTCATAAAAGATTTTTTCTTCTTTTTCTTTCGTGGTTTCCTACCTTTAATATTCCGTCTCATTTTACCTCCTATCCTATAAGTGATAGATTAGAATGATAGTACCAACGCATTTATTACTGAACATACATCCTAAGTGCAAAGTGTAAGTTATATAGATAATTGATACGATAATAGAAAAGTCCTTATATTAAATGTATGATTCTTTATTATTTTTAGTGTATGTCTTCTATATAAGTTTTATAAAAATTTATTATACAAAAAAATAATTCATGAAGTATTAATTATAATGTCTGTATATAAGTTCAATACAAAATTACATTTTTATGGATTAATCAGATATGAATAATATGTTAATAATTATTAAATTTATGGTAAAACATATAATTTCACTTTCTATATCTTTATATATTTGGTATAATATCTTCTGTATGAAGGAGGATAATTATGAATTTTAGTAAGGAATCAAATAAAAAAAAGAAAAAAAATCTTGAATCCAAATCAACCAAAGCAACCAAAAGTGTGAGTACATCTTTTATAAAAATTATTGTTTTTGCATTTTTGTTACTTATTATTGTGGGTATTTGTGCTGGTTTAGGATTTGTAAAATCTATTATAGACGCTGCTCCTGAAATTAATGTAGAAGATATTGTTCCAAAAGGGTATACATCTTTTATATATGACGAAAATGGAAATGAAATTGTTAAATTACATGGGGCAAATGCTAATAGAATCTATGTAGAACTTGATGAAATCCCAAAACATCTTAGTGACGCTTTCGTTGCTATTGAAGATGAACGTTTTTGGACACATAATGGAATTGATATAAAAGGTATTTTAAGAGCAGTTATTAGTAATATAAAGGAAAAAGATCTAACAGGTCAAGGGGCTAGTACAATTACTCAGCAACTTATAAAAAATAATGTTTTATCTCCTAAACGAGATATTAGAAGAAAAGTTCAAGAACAATATTTAGCAATGCAATTAGAAAAAAAATCTGATAAAGAAACAATATTAGAAAATTATTTAAATACTGTTGCATTAGGTAGAGGAACTAATGGTGTACAAGCTGCTTCAAATAAATATTTCAACAAAGACGTAAGTGAATTAACAATTGCCGAATCAGCGGTTATAGCTTCTATTACACAAAATCCAAGCCTATATGATCCAGTAATTAGACCTAATAACAATAAAAAAAGGCAAACAAGAATACTAAAGAAACTACTAGAACAAAAGAAAATTTCTCAAGCTCAATATGACGAAGCAATTAAAGAAGATGTATATAATAACATCCAAATAGTAAGTAAGAAATTTGCTAATGCTTCTAGCTACTCTTACTATGTTGACGAAGTTATATTAAGAGTAATAAATGACTTAATGGTTAAAAAAGGTTATACTGAAACTCAAGCATATAATCTACTTTATCGTGGAGGACTTAGTATATATATTAACCAAGATGCCAAAATACAAAAAATTGTAGATGATACATATTCAAATGAAGAAGAATTCTTCCCTAAGAAAAATGTTGATTACGCTGTTAAACTATATTATAGTCTTACAGTAAAAAAAGATGGTAAAAATAAAGTATACAACAAAGAAAAATTATTTGATACTGACCAAGAAGCTTTAGATTATATAGAAAATACAAAAAAAGAACTAGTAGGTAATGGTGATAAAATTGTAAATGAAGCAAAGGTTTTTGTTCCACAACCACAGTCAGCTATGGTAGTTATGGATCAACATACTGGTAAAGTTAAAGCTATTGTAGGTGGTAGAGGTAAAAAAGTTGGAAATCAAGTATTTAATCGTGCTACAAGAGCAAAACGTCATCCTGGTTCAACTTTCAAAGTACTAGCTGCTTATTTACCTGCTATTGATACAGCAGGCTATACACTAGCTACTGTACTTGATGATGTACCAACTACATTCCCTAACAAACCAAAAAATTGGCCAAAGAATTATTATCCTAATTATAAAGGTCTTTCTACAGTAAGAGAAGGTATAAAATATTCAATGAATATTATAACTGTTAAAACGCTCCATGATATAGGTGTTCAAACAGGCTTTGATTATTTATTAAATTTAGGTTTCACAACACTTGTAGATAAACCAGTAATAATTAATGGCGAATCTCGTAATGATAAAGGATTATCTCTTGCTCTTGGTGGTTTAACTTATGGTGTTACTATGGTAGAATTAACCGGTGCATATGCAGCAATAGCTAATAATGGAGTCTACATAGAGCCTACATTTTATACCAAAGTACTAGATCACGATGGAACAGTTCTTTTGCAAAAAGAACCTGCTACAAGAACTGTTATGAAAGATACAACTGCGTTTTTATTAACAAGTGCTATGATAGATGTTGTAAAATCAAGAGGTGGTACAGGAGTATATGTTGATTTTAGAAAAGATATGGCAATTGCAGGGAAAACAGGTACATCTTCTGGTGATAATGATTTAGTATTTGCAGGATACACTCCATATTATACTGCCGTTGTATGGAAAGGTTATGATACAAAAACTGAGCAAAGATATCTTAGTTTTCATAAAAAAATATGGAGAAATGTAATGGATAATATTCATAAAGATCTTCCAGGAAAGACTTTTGATAGGCCATCTGGAATAGTAACTCGTAAGATTTGTACCGAATCAGGCAAACTAGCTGTAGAAGGATTATGTGACCATGATCAACGAGGTTCAACTGTTAGAACAGAATATTTTGTAAAAGGAACTGAACCTACTGAACCATGTGATGTACATATTAAAGCAACAATATGTAAAGATTCAGGATTATTTGCTACTGAATATTGTCCAGAAGAAAGCAAAGAGGAAAAAGTGTATATCCAACGATTGGTACCTTTAGTACCAGAAGATTGGGATCCAAGAAGACCACCAAATATATTGGACCGTCAATATGAGATACCACCTTCAATGATTGGTGAATATTGTAATATTCATGGTCCAGTAGTAGAAGAACCAGAAGTTAATTTGCCAACGGATTTTATTGACGAGGAAACTGATAACACTGATAATACTAATGATACAGATAGTACTACTGAACCTCAGCCATTTAACCCATTTAATCCAAATGACAATAACAGTACTAATCCATAAAGTACTAACTTTATTACCTATTACCGAGGAAACCCCTATACGGGGTTTTCTTTTTATTTATTTCACTCTTTTTTGAATAATAGACTCATAAAATTGTAATCCTTTTATTATAAACATTTATTTAAGTAGTTACAAAACTACATAAGTTGATTTTTTAATACAATATGATGAATTCACATATAATTAAATAATTAGGTAATTGCAAAACTAGGAATTATAATTCTTTACATACAATATGTAGTTTTTATTAGGAGTGGGAACCCAACATATTGTATTAAAGAATCAACTGAATGTAGTTTTGCAATTACTTTATTAAATAATCATTACAAGGAGCTATTTTATGAATTATAGTAAAGACTCTAATAATAAAAAAGAACAAAAAATAGAATCTAAATCAACAAAAATCCAAAAGAAAATTAGTACATCTTTTATTCGTATAATTCTATTTACTATTATAACAATATTAGGACTTGGAGTATGTGCAGGCATCGGAGTTACTAAAGGAATTATAGATTCATCACCTAAAATTAATTTCTATGAAGATATTATGCCAAAAGGTTATACAACTTTTATTTATGATCAAAGAGAGAATATAATATCTACATTACATTCAAGTGATTCAAACAGAATATATGCATCACTTGATCAAATACCAACACATCTCCAAGATGCTTTTATTTCTATTGAAGATGAACGTTTTTATAAACATAAAGGAATTGATTTTAAAGGAATATTAAGAGCAATTATTAATAATATAAAGGAAAAAGATTTAACAGGTCAAGGTGCTAGTACCATTACTCAACAAATAATTAAAAATAATGTTCTATCTGCTACTAGGACTTTTGAAAGAAAAATACAAGAACAATATCTTGCTATTGAATTAGAAAAACGAGTTGATAAATATACAATACTTGAGAGTTATCTAAATACAGTAGCTCTTGGACGTGGTACTAATGGGGTTCAAGCCGCTTCAAATAAATATTTTAACAAAGACGTATCAGAACTTACTATAGCAGAATCAGCGGTTTTAGCCAGTATTACAAGATATCCAACTAAATATGATCCAATAACCCATCCCGATTTAAATCATTCTCGTCAAAAAATTGTTATAAAAAAAATGTTAGACCAAGGTATGATTACTGAAGATGAGTATGAAAAGGCTATAGATGAAGATGTTTATTCTAAAATCAAAAATTCTAATCAAGTTAAGAAAAAAAGTTCAAATCAATCTTACTTTGTTGATGAAGTTATACTTCGAGTAAAAGATGATTTGATTGTAAAAAAAGGATATACAGAAAAACAAGCATACGATTTAATATACTCAGGTGGTTTAAGCATATATCTTACTCAAGATATTAATATACAAAACATTGTTGATAAAGAATTTTTAGATGAATCAAATTATCCATCTAAAACTGAAGATTATTCAGTGAAGGTAATGTATAGTTTGTCTGTAGAAAAAAAAGAATCTGAAGTTAAACATTATTATAAAGAAAAGGAATTTAAAACAGATAAAGAAGCTAATGCATATGTACAAGAATTAAAAGAACTATGGGTATGCGATAGTGAAAAAATTATATCTGAAAATCTTATACTAGTCCCTCAACCTCAAGCATCCATGGTAATAATTGATTATCATACAGGTCATGTTAAAGCTATTGCCGGTGGTAGAGGAAAAAAAATTGGAAACCAATTATTAAATAGAGCTACACAAACAAAACGTCCACCTGGTTCAACATTTAAAATACTTGCAGCATATCTCCCTGCTATAGATACAGCTAAATATACACTAGCAACTGTAAAGGATGATGTTCCTTTTTCAATTCGATTAAGTAATGGTGACATTTGGGAGGTACATAATTGGTATAATGATAGTAAATATAAATATAATTATAAAGGTTTATGTACCGTGAGAGATGCTATTACTGATTCAATAAATATACATGCAGTAAAAACATTAGTAGATGTAGGAATTGATACAGCTTTTGATTATTTATTAAAATTAGGTTTTACTACAATATATGATTCAACAAGTATTAAAGGCAAGATATATACTGATAAAAATTATCCTTTAGCTCTTGGTGGTATTACAGAAGGAGTAAGTTTATTAGAATTAACTGCTGCCTACGGAGCTATCGCTAATAATGGAAATTATATTAAACCTATTTTTTATACAAAAGTATTAGATCATAACGGTAAACTTTTATTAGATAATGAACAACACCAACCATCAAGAGTTATGAAAGAAACTACTTCGTTTTTATTGACTGATGCAATGACTGATGTTATCAAACAAGGTACTGCAAAAATTGTAAAATTCAAAAATGTTAGCATGCCTATAGCTGGCAAAACCGGAACATCTTCAAATAAAAAAGATCTTCTTTTTACAGGATATACTCCATATTATGTAGCAAGCATATGGCAAGGATATGATACTCCTAAAAAACAAGTTTATTCAAGAAGTTATCATAAAATCATGTGGCGTAAAATTATGGAAGAAATTCATAGAGGGCTACCAAGAAAAGAGTTCAAAAGACCTCCAGGAATAGTAACAGCTAAGATATGTAAAAAATCAGGAAAACTACCTAAACATGGTATTTGTGATAAACACCCCGGCGGTTCAACAATAATTACTGAATTTTTTGAAGAAGGTACAGTTCCGACAAAAACTTGTGACGTACATGTTAAATATACAATTTGCTCAGAATCTGGTTTAATAGCTAATGAATATTGCCCAGATAGTTGTAAAACCGAACGAGTTTTTATTAAAAGACCTATTCCTCTTATACCATCAACATGGGATGTAAAAAATCCTCCAAGAATACAAGATAGGAAGTATGAAATACCTTATAACATGATCGGCGAATATTGTAATATACATGGTCCTAATAATAATAAACTCAAAATAAAACTGCCTATAGATTTTATAAAAGAGCTCTTAAATGATGATGACTCAGAATTTCTTACTCCCGAAGAAAAGCTCAGTGAAGAATCTAGCAAAGAACCGTATTTTAATAATGATGACTATTCACCACCACCTTTTAAATATCATGAATAATATAGATTCTCTCTATAGGAAACGTTTATATCATTTTTTATGAAATATCTTACATGAAATAGCCTAGCGGATATGGTATATGGTAAACATATTGTATTAAAGAATCAACTAAAAGATGTTTTTCAGTGACCTTATTAAACACGGACGTTTAATCTGCTGACGTTATATTACCATATACCATATCCGCGGAAACCTCAAAGTAATTTATAGAAAAGTTACTGTTGTTATTTTGTATCTTTTGGTTTAAATAATATAGCTGCTAAATAACCAAATAACAAAGCTGCGGTTATACCTCCAGAAGTAGCCATCAATCCTCCAGTAAACACTCCTAAAAATCCTGATTTTTCAACTTCTTTTATAACACCTTTACCTAATGAATATCCAAAACCTATTAAAGGAACTGTCGCACCTGAACCACCAAAATCTACTATGTGTTGATATAGTCCTAATCCAGTTAAAAAAGTTCCAAGTGATACATATAATACTAATATTCTAGCTGGCATTAACTTAGTTTTATCCATTAGAATTTGTGCAATTACACATATAATACCCCCAGTAATAAAAACTTTAATATATTCAACCATTATATCACTTCTCCATTAAATATTTTCTATAACTACTGCATGAGCAATTCCAGGTATACTTTCCCCTTGAAAACTACTACTAGGACTTAATAACGCTCCTGTTGGTACAAATAGTATTCTATTAAAAGTTCCTTTTGCCATTTCTTTTAAAATATATCCTGTGAGTGTAACCGCAGAACAACCACAACCACTTCCTCCAGCGTGAGTATCTTGTTTCTTACTATCAAATATCTCAACTCCGCAATCAGTATAATTAGCACCTAAATTATATCCTTCTTTAGCTACTAGTTCAACAACAAGTTCTTTTCCAACCATTCCCAAATCTCCAGTTGCAATTAAATCATAATCATCAGGATTTCTACCAGTATCCTTAAAGTGAGTAACTAATGTATCAACTGCTGCAGGTGCCATTGCCGCTCCCATATTCATAGTATCTTTTATACCTAAATCAACTATTTTTCCAGGTGTTACATGGGTAATTTTCGGTCCATTACCTTTATTACCTACAACAACAGCTCCACTACCAGTTACTGTCCAAGTTGCAGTTAAAGGTCTTTGATTTCCAAATTCTAAAGGATATCTAAATTGTTTTTCTGCTCCACAAAAATGACTTGACGTTGCAGCAACACAATAGTCTGCAAAACCTCCCTCTACAGCCATAGAAGCTAATATGAGTGATTCACCCATTGTAGAACAAGCTCCATATAATCCAAAAAAAGGTTTTTCTAAATCCCTAATAGCAAATGTACTAGCTATCAATTGATTTAATAAATCTCCTGCAAAAATATATCTAATATCATTTTTTACTATTTCAGCATTATCAATTGCTGAATTGATTGCTGTATTTAAGATTTTACTTTCCGCTTTTTCCCAAGTTTCTTCTCCCCACAATGAATCTTCTAATATCTCATCATAATATTCTTTTAATAATCCTTCTCCCTCTTTAGGTCCAACTATATTTCCAAATCCAACTATAATTGGTGGATTACCAAAAGCTATTGTTTGTTCACCTATTGGATTTCCCATGCTATCTCGTCCTTTCCCAAAACTACATTAGTTGATTTTTTAGCGCATCAACTAACACCTATCATATAATAAATTAAACCAACAATTACTGAAGAAATTATGCCATATAATATTACTGGTCCTGCAATAGTAAATATCTTTGTCCCAACTCCAAAAACATAACCTTCTTTTTTATATTCAATTGCAGGAGATACAATTGAGTTAGCAAACCCAGTTATGGGAACTATAGAACCTGCTCCTGCTTTTTTACCTATACTGTCATAAACATCTAGTCCTGTAAGTAATGCACCAATAAACACTAAAATAATACTAGTAAAAGTAGCTGCCGTATCTTTAGTAAGACCTACAACATATATCAAAATATCAGTTATTCCTTGACCAATGCAACATATAATTCCACCAACTACAAAAGCCCAAATGCAATTTTTTAATAAACTTGCTTTAGGAGATGATTCATCTACCAATTTTTGAAATTCTTTTTTTTGTTGATTAAAATTTGCCATATTTTGCTCCTTTTATTTATTTATTTGCAAAACAATTATTTATAATAATATGCCTGTCATTGAATATAAAATCTATATATTGTAGTAAAGAATTTAGTTCTTGTTTTTACAATTACTATTCTTTACTTTAATGAGTAAAATCCAGGAATAATAAAATATAATAGAGAACCTAATAATTTACCCACTGCTAGTGAAACAATAAAATATGCCATACCTACCTTTAGACTTAACCTACGTGATAATATAGGTAATACATCTAATATTTCTGCTAAAGATACTGCTAGTGATCCTATAAATATTCCTGAAAAAAAACCATATATTGCTCCACCAATTCCTCCTATTATTAATTTAAAATCTAAAATCATTACTAATGAACCAAAGATTCCACCAAGCATAATAGCATCTTCATAAACACAAATATGTTTTTGAGTTTTAGTTTTCTGAGCTAGTCTAGGAACAACACCAATAATTGCAATAAAAGCAAAAACCCCTCCTGAAATAATTACCCCACCGCTAAACCCTATAATAATTAATAGAAGATACTGAAGGTACATATTTAATTATTCCTTTCATCAACTAAATTTTCAATAATACAATCTTCAACGTCTCTTTCATATAGTCTCATTTCTACTTCGATTGGAGTAGGATCATCCGTTAATCTCTTTGTTGAAAAATGGTTAAAGAACACAATAATACCTACTGCAATACCAATTGAATATGGAATTTCTATAATTAGTGGATTTAAATTCTCTTTTCCTAAAAACAAACTATATAATCTAACAAAAACATCTGGCACAGCTGCATCTGTATGGAATGTCATAATAGCAATACCTCCTCCAGTAAACATAATCATACTAACAAAGAAAACTTTAAATACATTAATTATTTTTTCATATTTTGATTTATTTTTTGTAGGACTATAAGATACAATAATATCTTCTTCACCTACATTATGAATAACTGTATCTTTAAATTTTTCTTGTATTTTAGTAATTATTTGTATGATGGATAAAAGATAATTTTTCTTCTTATCATTTTTTATTTTAAAGACTCTTATTTTTTTTATACCATCAGTAATATCTTTATCTCCTTCAATCTCTGCAATATCTTTAATGAATACTTCTTTATTTCCAATAATATCCACTTTTTTACTAGCCTTTATATAAACAATACTCATATACTCATCCTTTACTATTATACTTTCCCTCCAAAAACTTAATGTGTTATATAAATTGATTTTGCGCTGATCGCTATAAAATAAGAAACGTTCCTTGATAAGTTATATCTGTTTCTTTATTAACATATAAATATGTCATTATAGATATAAGTACTAAAGAAAGTATAACAGCTATTAAAAAAATTTTTTTATGTTTCATTTAATCACCTGCTTAAAATTATATTATATATTTCTAGTAATATTTTTTGAAATATATTACTTTACTATTCTGGTAATTAGTTCAAAAAAATAAAATAAAAAATCTATGATTAATTAAAGTTATCTCTAACCTAATTAAACATAGATTTAAAATTATGATAGTTTTTCTTTTAACTGTTTTAGAATTTTTTTTTCTAATCGTGATACTTGAACTTGAGATATTCCAATTTTTTCAGCTATTTCTGTTTGAGTTTTATCTTTATAATATCTAAGAATAATTAATTCCATTTCTTTTGGTGATAATTGTTGTATAATTTGACGAAGAGCAATTTTATCAATCATTAAATTATTATCCTCTGTGCTATTATCTAATTTATCTATAAGAAATATAGGATGTCCATCTCCTTGATGAATTGTTTTATATAAAGACTCAACTTCAGCATTTGATTCTAATGCCATAATAATTTCTTCTATAGGTATCTTAATTTCTTTTGATATTTCTTCTATAGTCGGCTCTCTACCTAATTTTTTATTTAAAATCTCTTTATTAACACGAACTTTATTAGCAATTTCTTTTAATGATCTACTTACTTTTATCATTCCGTCATCTCTTATATGCCTTTTTATTTCTCCCATTATCATTGGAACCGCATAAGTAGAAAACCTAACATTATAAGATAAATCAAATTTATCTATTGCTTTAATTAATCCTATACTTCCTATCTGAAATAAATCATCTAGCTCATATCCTCGATTAGAAAATCTTTTTACTATACTCCATATTAACCCTATATTATTCTCAACAATTTGTTCTCTTGCTAATTGATTTCCATTTTGAGATTCTTTTATAAGTTCTAGTGTTTTATCCATATTTAACACCTTCTCAAACCTTTTCTAAGCTATCAAGCTTTTTCCTAAGAGTTATTTTAGTTCCAACTCCTATTTTTGTTTCTACTTCAACTTCATCCATAAATGTTTCCATAACTGTAAAACCCATACCAGAACGTTCTAATTCAGGCTTAGATGTAAATAATGGTTCCCGAGCTTTATTTACATCTTTAATTCCTTTACCAAAATCTTTAATTTCTATAAGAATCTTATTATCTATAATTTTACAATACATATGAACTTTACCAGTATATTCTTCATAACCATGTATTATTGAATTAGTTACAGCTTCTGAAACTGCTGTTTTTATGTCAGATAATTCTTCAAGAGTTGGATCAAGCTGAGCTACAAATGCTGCAATTACAACTCTTGCAAAAGATTCATTTTGTGATTTACTACTAAATTCAATATTGATTTCATTTTCATATTTCATGATTATCCCCCTTAATTTATCATATGGTTTAATACCAATTTATTCTAAAAATTTAATTACCCAATATTAGATATATCTTTTAATGCTAAATCTACATTATCATAATTCTTAATAATCCTATATAAACCTGATATCTTAAATATTCTATCCATCCTTTTATTTATGTTGGTAACAACAACATTACCTCCCATATTTTTTATATTTTTATATCTTCCCATAATAACTCCTATACCAGAGCTATCCATGAAATTAGTATTTGAAAAGTCAAAAATAACACATTTTATATTATTTTTTACTATTAATTTGTCAATTTTATCTCTAATTATTTCAGCATTATGATGATCAAGCTCTTCAGAAACATTTACAACCAAGTTTCTATTAATAATTTTACATTGCATACTCACTTTAATTCCTCCTTTAATTAGTTTACATATTTTTATAAATTCTCCATTAATTTCCATTTTCCTTTTTTTATTATATAAATTATAATTATTTTTTTAGGTTATTACACATTTACAATAAAATTAACATAATTAAAGACTAAATTTAATGTAATATAACACTCTTTCGTCATACCTTGTGTATGTATTTAATAGGTTTCCTATAAATTAAAAACAGATTATATATTAAAGAATCATAAAGTCCTTAATAATAATCTGTTTTTTAATGTTATATGAAATTATATTATTTTTTTAAACTATTTAGATGTGACTGTGTCCAACCTTTAAAAGTTGATTTAGGATATCTAGAAAGCAATTTTTCAAATAATGAAATCGCTTCTTCTTTTCTATTTAATAATTGATTACACCTAGCTTCATAATAAAGTAAATCATCTAAATAATGTTCATCTCCAATAGCAAATTTTGATGATAACTGAAATTGAGAAATAGCAGTATTTAATGTGTCTTTATTTTTAGAGTTCTTACCTCTATTATATAAACTCTTACCATTATTAAAAGCTTTTGATGATACTTTTGGATATATTTCACTACGTAATTTATTATATAATTCTATTGATGTAGCTGTTAACAAATTATCTTTTTTTGTATCAAATAATTTATTAGCTGCTGATAGTTCATCATCATTAATACTAAATGAAAGAGCCTCTTGAAGATTACTCATAGCTTCATAATTAGCTTCTTTATCTTTATAATCATTAACTATTTTATCTTTATTATCTAATTCTAATTTTAATTGGCTAATTTGAGCGTTTAAAGTTTTTTCTTTACTTTCATATTCGTCTTGCATAACTAATATTTGTTTCTTTAGATCATCAGCTTCTTTGGTTTTACCTTTGACTTTCCCTGGTACAACTAGAAAAACTGCAACTAAAAGACCAATAATTATACCAAATATTACATAAGCAAATTGTAATATTGATGGACTGATTCTGTTTTCTTTTACTACCGAATTACCTGAGTATACTTCTTCTTGTTTATCGATTATATGAATATTTTCTTCTTCTTCATTGTCAGTAGTAATATCTTCATAATATTTTAAAGCAATATAGTTATTTTTATCAATAGAAAGTACCTTTAGTAGAATTTTTTTTGCCCTTGCTATATTATTTTCATTTATGTAACAAAGTGCTAATAAACAATAAGCTTTAATAAATTTTGGATTCAGACTAATAACTTTTTTAAGCTGTATTATAGCTAGATCTGTACTATTTTGTTGGATATATCCAATAGATAAATTATATTTTTTTATAGCGGTATTTAGAGTATCTAACTTATGTTGATTACGATGTATTTTTTCAAGATAATATTCTGCAATATTATTTTCTTCTTGTATATGTTTACTAATAACCCATTGTTGTAACGCAGGAACTACTTCTCCGACTTCAAAATAAACAAGACCTAATAAATTTCTAGCATCTATATTTTTCTTGTCTAACTTCAAGCTTCTTTTTAATACACTAATAGCTCCACTTAAATCTCTAAGTTTAGCTTTTTGTAATCCCTGATTATATAGTAACTTAGATGTGTTTTGTATCTTCTCATATATATCAATTTTCATATCACAATTAGTACAAAAATAATCTTCATCTAATTGATTACCACATTTTATACATAATTTACTCATTATAATTCACCACTTTACTTATTATCATTTCTAATCTCTTTTATCATTTCTTGTAAAATATCTGAAACATCTTTTGAGTCATAAGAATATATTGATTCTTCAGTATCCTCTATTTCTAGGCATGGTTTAAATCTTTTAATTTCTTCTTCAAAATTAATCATATAAATCCTCCTCATTTATTTTGCTTTTAACATAGCCTACTAGATAAAGTGATCCAACACAGCAAACAAGTTCGCCTTTTGAATTTAATTTTAACGCATATTTTAAAGCTTCATCAATATTATCTTCTGAATAAATATTATGAAATCCTGTTTTTCTACAAATTTCTTCAAGTAAATGTACATTGACTGCTCTTTCACTACTTACTTGTGTTAAAATTATATTATTTATATTATTACATTTATTTAACTCATTAATCATTTCTTCGTAAGGTTTATCTTTTAGACTCGCAAATAAAATATTTATTTCTGTATCTTTATATATTGTATTCATATCTTTTACAAACATCTTAATAGCTTCAACGTTATGAGCTCCATCTATTAACAAATTATCATTTAAATATTCCATTCTCCCAGGCCATTCAAATTTTCTAAGACCATTTAACACCTTATGTTCCGTAAGATTTATTCCTTCTTTTTTTAATACTTCTACAGTAGTGAGTACAATAGAACTATTGATAATCTGGTAATTTGCAATAGAATTCAAATAAACCTCTTTATATTTATAATACTTGTTATTTATAGAAAAATCAATGTTTTTCTTGGTTCTTTTTAAAATATTATACTCAAAATTATTATAACTATATAATTCGGACTTTTTGTTATAACATTCTGCTTTAAACGTATCAAAAATTACTTGTTGTTCATAGTATAAGACCGTGGGTCTACCATTTTTAACTATACCCGCTTTTTCTTTTGCAATTTCTTCAAGAGTATTTCCTAGAACATTGACATGATCATATCCAATAGACGTTATTACAGAAACTATAGGATTTTTAATTATATTTGTACTATCTAACCTTCCACCAAGTCCTGTTTCCAAAACAACAAAATCCACTTTTTCTTTTTTAAAATAAATAAAAGTCATAGCTACAAGAATTTCAAAAAAAGTTGGGTGATTATGACCATTTTCAACCATATAATTAATTTTTTCTTTTACAATATTTAATATTTCGACTAAGTCATCATCGCTTATATCACTATTATTAATCTTAATTCTTTCATTTATTTTAACTAAGTGTGGAGAGGTGAATAGACCTGTTTTATATCCATGTTCACATAATATATAAGAAAGCATAGTACAAACAGAACCTTTACCGTTTGTTCCTGCTACATGTATTATCTTCAAATCTTTTTCTGGATTTCCTAATAATTGTAGAAGTGTTTTTATATTATCAAGACCTGATTTTACTCCAAATTTTGGTATATTAAGTATATATTCTACTGCTTCTTTATAATTCAAAAGATTACCTCCAAGTTTTAAACCATCCTGTACAAATCAGGACTTATAGTATTTATAACAATAAAGGGCTCTCGCCCTTTATTATTTTATTGACCATATATATCTATTTATTCATTAAACTACTTAATCTTTCCTTAACCTGTTCCATCATACTAGAATACTTTTCAAGCTTAGCTTTTTCTTCCGATACAACTTTTTCAGGTGCTTTGCTAATAAATCTTTCATTACTTAACTTTTTATTAACACGATCTAATTCACCTTCAAGTTTCTTTTCCTCTGCCTTTAATCTTTCAATCTCTTTTTCAATATCTACAAGTTCAGCAAATGGCATGAAGATTGTTGCGTTTTCTATAACTGTTGATACTGCATCATCATCTATACCTTCTTTATTATCTTGAATAATAACCTCATTTGCATAACCTAGAGTTGCAAAGAACACTTTCCCTTTTTCAAATATATTTCTTACATCTTCTTTTTCTGATACAACAAATACTTTTGCTTTCTTTGATGGTGGAACATTCATTTGTGCTCTAACATTTCTAATATTTCTTACAGCTTGTTTAATTAATTCAATTTCTGATTCTTCAGTTTCAAAGTTCCATTCTTCTTTGAATTCTGGCCATAAAGAAACCATTATTGATTCTTCTCTATCTTGTATAGTTGTAAAAATTTCTTCAGTAATAAATGGCATATATGGATGTAATAATTTAAGTGATGTAATTAGAACATTTTTAAGTGTCCATAAAGCAGCTGCTTTTGTATCATCTTCATCATTATATAATCTTGGTTTTACCATTTCAATATACCAATCACAGAATTCTTCCCATATAAAATCATATAATTTAGTAACTACAATACCTAACTCATATTTCTCAATATTATCTGTAACATCTTTTACAAGAGTATTAACTTTAGATAAAATCCATCTATCAGCTGGTATTAATTCATCCATAGCCACTTCTCGTTCTTCGATATTTTCAAGATTCATAAGGATAAATCTAGAAGCATTCCAAATTTTATTAGAGAAATTACGACTAGCTTCAACTCTTTCCTCATAATAACGCATATCATTTCCAGGCGCATTACCTGTCATTAACGTTAATCTAAGAGCATCTGCACCATATTTACTAATTACTTCTAAAGGATTAACACCATTTCCTAATGACTTACTCATTTTTCTACCTTGTGAGTCTCTAACTAGACCATGAATAAGTACAGTGTCAAATGGTACTCTACCCATAAATTCCATTGATGAAAACACCATTCTTATTACCCAGAATAAAATAATATCATATCCTGTAACAAGTACATTTGTTGGGAAGAAGTAATTTAGTTCATCAGTGTTTTCAGGCCATCCAAGTGTAGAGAAAGGCCATAATGCTGAACTAAACCACGTATCTAGTGTATCTTCATCTTGATGGAAGTTAGTACATTCACATTTACTACATTTTTCTGGTGCTTCTTTAGCTACTATAATTTCACCACAATCTTCACAATAATATGCAGGTATTCGATGTCCCCACCATAATTGTCTTGATATACACCAGTCTCTAATATTTTCTAACCAATGAAGATATATTTTACCATATCTTTCAGGTACAAATTTCAGCTCTCCTGATTTTATTACTCTAATAGCAGGCTTTGCTAATTCTTCCATTTTTACAAACCATTGTTGCTTAATTAATGGCTCAATAACACTATTACATCTATCATGAGTTCCAACATTATGAGTATGTTCTTTTACTTTTACTAGTAACCCTTGTTCATCTAGGTCTTTAACTATTTGTTTTCTTGCATCATATCTATCAAGACCTTCATACTTTCCACCATTTTCATTTATAGTACCATCATCATTCATTACATTTATTTGCGGTAAATTATGTCTAACTCCAACCTCAAAATCGTTAGGGTCATGTGCTGGGGTTATTTTAACAATACCTGTTCCAAATTCTTTATCTACATATTTATCAGCTATTATTGGAATTTCCTTTTCAACTAAAGGAAGTAATACCATTTTTCCTACAAGATGTTTATATCTATCATCGTCTGGATGAACTGCTACTGCAGTATCACCGAGCATAGTCTCCGGTCTAGTAGTAGCAATTTCAATAAATTCATCAGTACCAACTACCTTGTAATTAATATGCCAAAAATGCCCATTTTTTTCTTCATGTTCTACTTCTGCCTCTGATATAGTAGTTTGACATACTGGACACCAATTTACCAATTTAGAGCCTTTATATATATAACCTTTTTTATAATATTTAATAAAAACCTCTTCTACTGCTTTTGATAAACCATCATCAAGTGTAAATCTTTCTCTATCCCAGTCACAAGAAGAACCTAGTTTCTTAAGCTGGTCAGTAATTATTCCACCATATTCTTCTTTCCAATCCCAAGCTCTTTCTAAAAACTTTTCTCTACCAATATCTTCTTTTCTAATACCTTCTTCAGCCATTTTTTTAACAATTTTAACTTCTGTAGCTATACTAGCATGGTCTGTACCTGGTTGCCATAATGTACTATACCCTTGCATTCTTTTATATCTAATCAAAATATCTTGCATAGTATTGTCAAGAGCATGTCCCATATGTAATTGCCCAGTAATATTTGGTGGTGGAATTACAATACAAAATGGGTCTTTAGTTTTATCCACTTCTCCATGAAAATATTTTTTGTCCATCCATTTTTGATATAATCTCTCTTCAACTATTGAAGGATCATAAGTTTTTTCTAAATTCTTTGCCATCGTTTTACCTCCTATAATATTAAACATTGAAATTAATTATATTAATTTGAATTAGATTAATTTAGTGACTCTTATAGTATTGGTGTATTAAAATAATAATATTATAATAGCACCAACTATAACTAACAATGCACCTATAACTTTAGTTACAATAGCACCATTATTTAGTAATGCCAAAAACTCTTCATTATCTGATCTATTAGGATTATACTTTAGTTTCTTTTTATTTTTTAAATACATTAACTTAGTACCATAAAAAACAATTGCTCCCACTACAACTAATATAATACCTATTGTTTTCATAATACACCTCTCAATCTACATCACTTTTTTTAGAATAAATATTAGTAATACTATAAATAAAAAAAGCCCTCTCATCCAAATAAGGACGATAAGACCGTGGTACCACCTTAATTCTTATATGATAGATTTTGTCATATAAGCACTTAGAAACTTTTAACGGAGTCAACCGACTCATCCTACTACTAATGATGTTCAGATGAATTGCTAAAAAGCTACCTTCTGTTTGTCATTTCATAGAAAACTTTCAGCATTGTAACTGTTGTCACATTTATTTTCCTCTCTGTAAGCTGTACAAACATACTCCTCTTTATCACTGCATTTAAATCTATATGATTTTATTATATGGTATAGTAATCTTTTTTATTTGTCAAGGCTCTATTTTACTTTTATATCATAACCTTTTTCTTTAAATACACTTAGTATATGTTTAATATGTTCATGTCCGTTTGTTTCGACTGTAACTTCTAGTTCTACTTCCATAAATCTATCCACTTCTTTTAACTGATTGTGTTCTAGTTTGATAACATTGGCATTAACATTTGCTAATATTTCAGAGATTTTCAGAAGCTCTCCAGGTTTATCTGTTAAATCAACCGTAAAGCAAAGTGTACGTCCACGAGATATAAGACCTTTATTAATCATTGATGATATTGTTAAAACATCAATATTACCCCCACTAACAACACTTACTACTTTTTTATTTTTCTCTTTAATTTTCCTTAATCCTGCTAATGATAAGACTCCTGCATTCTCTCCAACTAGTTTATGTTTTTCTAGTAATAACAAGCAAGCTTCCATAATCTCAAAATCACTTACTGTAACAATATAGTCCACATAATCTTTAATAATAGAAAATGTTAAATCTCCAGGCGTTTTAACAGCTACTCCATCTGCAATAGTATTTACTTTATTTAAGTTAACAATTTTATTACTGTCAAGAGACATTTTCATAGCCATAGCTCCCTCAGGCTCTACCCCTATGACTTTGATGTTAGGGTTAATTAATTTTGCCGCTATTGCTATACCGCTTATTAATCCTCCACCTCCAACAGGAACTAAAATACAATCAATATCCTGTATTTCTTCTAGAATCTCAATACTTATAGTTCCTTGTCCTTCAATTACGTCCATATCATTAAATGGATGAATAAATATGTATCCCTTTTCCTTTTCTAAACGAACTGCTTCTTTATAAGCCTCATCATAACAATCCCCATGTAAGATAACCTCTGCACCATAACTCTTAGTTGCTTCCACTTTAATTAATGGAGTAGATTTAGGCATAACAATAGTTGCCTTAACCCCTAGTTTTTTAGCCGCTAAAGCAAGACCTTGAGCATGATTACCTGCTGATGATGCAATAACTCCCTTTTCTCTTTCTTCTTTCGATAATTTGCTTATTTTATTATAAGCTCCTCTTATTTTAAATGCACCTGTAACTTGCAAATTTTCTGGCTTTATATATACCTCATTACAACTTTCTTTACTAAATATGTCACTATAAATAAGCTTTGTCTCTTTTATAATCCCTTTTAATCTATTTTTAGCTGCCATAAAATCAATATCTTCTAATCCTTTATGGTTCATCTCATTATTAACATTAACCATTTTGATAATCCTCCCAAGCATAGTATATGTCTAGTAATAAATTATACCACATAAAGACTTTTATAGATATTATTATTTTATGCATTACGAGGAATAAAGGTTTTAAAATGAATATCTTTTTGTTTATTATTTCTATTTATGGTAATACTAATTTTAATATATTCAATTTATAATTATAAAAGGTCACTTAAAAAGTCCTTTAGTTATTCTCTTACTTTTTTGAAAACAATCTTAGATAATAGATAAAAAGAAGGTTCTTTTATGTATAAAAAATTACTCTATATTTTATTATGTTTACCAATAATATTAACTACTGGATGCTGGGATTCAAGAGATATAAATGAAAAATGTATTGTAATTTCACTTGGTGTTGATAGAGTTGATAGTCTTATTGAATTTTCAGGAGAAATTGTAAAACTAACAAAGACAAAAGAATCTGAAGAGCAAGCAAAATCTTCTGGGGTATATACATTGTTATCATATGGTAGAACCTTTGAAGAAGCTAGAGTTAATTATAATTCAAACAATCCCTATCCCACTTTCCTTGGAGCAACTAGAGTTACTGTATTTGGAGAAAATTATGCCAAAGAAGGGATAGAACCTTATGTGAATAGAATTGATAGTTTATATGATTACAGGAAAACTTTATTACCTGTAGTAAGTCGTGAGCCCCCAAAAGAAATTTTCGAAATAGAAACAAATAAAGATATAGCTATTGGTTTCTTAATAGATGATATATTAACACATTTAAAAGAAACTGATGCATCTATTTGTCCCAATATTGGTGATTTACTATCTGTCATTGCTTTTGGTCAAGAAGGATTTTTAATACCCTATATCGGTAAAGAATTAAATGATATAAAGTATATAGGATTATGTGTATTTAAAGATTCAAAATTAGTTGATATTATAGATATAAAAGATACGAAACCAATATTATATCTATTAGGAAATAATCCAAAGATAATAGAGGTAATACCAAATCCTTTAAATGATGAAAATAAATATTCTTTTAGCGTTAAAATTGATAAACGAACTATTAATACCTCTTATATAAATAATAATATTGTTATAGATGTAAATTTAGATTTAGATGCAGAGTTACGTTATCAATACTATATAAAAAAATTAGATGATAAAATGCTAAAAGATCTAGAAAATCAATTAACAGTAAAAATAACAGATTCTATTCAAGAAATGATTGCACGAGCTCAAAAAAAATTTGAATGTGATATCTTTACATTTGGACAAATATTTAAATCTCAACATCTTGAGGAATATAATAAGATAAATTGGGAAGATGCATTTTTAACTGCTGCAATAAATGTTAATGTAAAAACAGAAATAATAAATAAAAATCTAAAAAGTGCTGACAAAAAGGAGGATAATAATTGAAAAGCCCCCTAACAAGCAGACAAATATCTTATTTTCTTTTTGTAATCACTATGGGATATGCTGTTATATCAATACCAAAAAACGTTGCTGACAAAGGAGGAACTGGCGGCTGGATAGTAATTGTTGTTGGTATTTTAATTACTATTATATTTGGGTATATGTTTGTTTATGTAGGCACTACTTTTCCCAATAAAACAATAGATGAATATATGCCACTTCTTACTGGGAAAATAATTACTTATGTAATATTAATTCCTTTTGCAATATATACACTTTTAGTATGTGCTTTAATAACTAGATTGACTTGTGAAACTATAAAAATAACTATGCTAATAAATACACCTATTTGGGCATTATCTCTACCGTTATTAATTATTTCTTTTTATTCTATGACTAAAAGTCTCCAAACACTAGCTAGAATTGCAGAAATATTTGGTATGATAGTTATTGTATTCGGTATCCTTATTTTTATAACTATTTTTACACAAGGAGAAATTATAAATATTAAACCATTATTTGAATTTAGTGAGATAGATTTTTTTGGCACTTTATTAGTCATTGGCTTCTCGTTGACTGGACTTGAGATATTACCAGTCATACCAATGACATCTAATAAAAAAGAAATATCTAAAAATGTTATTTTCATTCAGCTTATTATTGGTTTTATGTATATATTAATTGTTGAATGTTGTATATCTGTTATGGGCGTTGACAGTATTATTCATTATGATGAAACTTTGTTTGCAACAATAAGAAGGATAGAAATTATAGATTTACAATTTTTAAAAAGACTAGATGGTGTCTTCTTAATAGTATGGCTACTTAGCTTATATTGTACTGTTTTATTTGAAGGATATATTACTGTTTATCTTTTTACTAAATTATTTAAATTCAAAAACAAAAAAATTATGGTACTTATTGTATTAATATTTTCTATATTTATATGTCTTGCTCCATCAAGCCTTCTTAAGGCTAAGTCAATATTAGATAGCATTGGATACATCGGTATTGGTATTAACTTGGGATTACCTTTGTTAGTATTTTCCCTTACTTTACTAAGGAAAAAAAGTACTTATAATAAATAATTATCTATTTATATTAAATAACTCAAGATATTTTCAAAATCGAGGTGATAAAAATGGAAATAAATAAATACACCAAATACATTAATAATAAATATTTAAATGATTTAGGTATTACATCAAGATATCTGAACATAAGTAATACTAAAGTTGTTATTCTTTTTATTGAACAACTCACTAATAGAACAAATTTAATGGAAGGTATAATAAAACCATTAATATTAGAAACTAAAAAAAATCTAAGGATTAGTGATGTAATTAGCTCTATAATTTATTTTGATGATATAACTACAGATTCAGATGAAACAAAATTAATAGATTACGTTCTAAAAGGTCAATCAGTTATTATAATTCCTACTGAAGAAAAATACATTATAGCAAACACATTAAAAGTTGAAAAACGACAAGTTCAAGATCCTAATGTTGAAAGTACAATAAAAGGTGCAAGAGATGCTTTTACTGAAAATTATGATGATAATATTTCTTTAATTAGATATCGTCTAAAAGATCCTAACTTGCGTATTGATGAATTTGAAGTTGGAAAAAGAACCTTAACAACTGTTGCAATAATATATATTAAAGATATTGCTGATGAAAATATAGTCAATTCAGCTAAGAATAAAATTACTAAAATAAATACTGATGGGATATTAGAATCTGGGTATATTCAGAAGTATATATTAAATAATCCTTATAATTTTTTCCCTCAAGCTGGTATTGTTGAACGTTCAGATATTGCAAGTGCTAATTTGTTAGATGGTAAAGTAATAATTCTTGTTGAAGGAGGAAATCTAGCTTTAGTTATCCCTAAAACTTTTATTGAATTTATTGATGCTAGTGATGATCATTATGATAATGTATTTATTAGTATTTTTTCTAAATGTATTAGAATATTATGTATTATTATCTCTTTATTTTTGAGTTCATTATATGTCGCCGTAGTAAGCTTTCATCCTGATATTTTACCAACCCAATACATTATAACTTTAGCTACTTCAAGAGCAACAGTTCCTTTTAATGGATTCTTAGAAGCTTTTTTAATGGAATTAGTAGCAGAAATTCTTAGAGAAGCAAGCATAAGACTTCCTACACAAATAGGTCCAGCTATCGGAATAGTAGGTACTATTGTTATTGGGCAAGCTTCAGTTGCCGCAGGTCTAATTAGTCCATTATTAGTAATTATTGTATCTTTATCATTAATGGGATCATTTGCCACAGCTGATTATACAATAACAAATACATTTAGAGTTTTAAAATTTATTATGCTTATTATAACAAGTATATATGGTTTGTTTGGATTTACAATGGGAGTTATTTTAATAACTATTAATCTGTGTTCTATTGATAGTTTTGGAGTTTCTTATGTTTCTCCACTATCTCCATTTAATTATAAGTCTTTGAAAAACTTATTTTTGAGTGATTCCAGATTATCTAAAAAAAGACCATCTTATTTAAATCCTAAAGATAATACAAGGCAATAAAAGGGTAAAAAGAGGTGATATTATTTGAATCAAAACCTAACTAATAAACAAATAGCTTCAATTATTTTCCCATTTATTACAGGATATGGAATAATCTCTTTACCTAAAAATGCTGCAAAAAATCTTGGTACAGGTGGATGGATTGTGGCAGTTATCGGCACTATTGTTATACTTTTTTCTGCCTTTTTATTTATTTATTTAGCAAAAACTTTCAATAATAAAACTATTTTTGAATACAGTAGAATTCTTACTAATAAATTTATATCAACTATAATTATATGCATTATATGTATCTATTCAATATCATCAGCATCTTTAGTAACAAGATTAACTTGCGAAGTAATAAAACTTTCTTTTTTAATCAATACTCCCGTTTGGGCATTATCTTTACTAATGATATTTGTAATATTTTATGCACTTAATAACGAAATTAATGTCTTAGCTAGAATATTTGAGATACTTACTATACTTATTTTAGTATTCTCCACAATACTTACTATAGCAACATTTAGTCAAGGTAAACTAGTTAATCTAAAACCCTTTTTTTATTTTGATATGGACAATTTAATTAAAACTTTGCCTAGTGTTTTATTTTCTTTTATTGGAATTGAAATATTAGCTGTTATTCCAATGGATATAAAAAATAAAAACAAAGGAATATTTAAATATTTAACTTTAACTATTGTTTTAATTGGTCTTCTTTATATTGGTGCTATAGAATCATGCATATCAGTAATGGGTGTAGAAAGTGTTATCCATTATGAGGATGCGATATTTGCAACTATTAGAAGATTTGAAATAGATTTTTTACAATTTTTAAAAAGGTTAGATTTATTTTTTATAATTGCATGGATATTAACTACTTATGCAACTATCATTCTAACCCTATATATGTCTATTTTTTTAGTTAATAAAATGCTTGTAAAAGTAAAAAGAAATAATATTATATCCATTACTTGCATTATTACTTATATTCTATCATTATTACCTTTACCCATAGATCTTTTCAAACAAATACTTGTTTATATTAGTTATTTAGGATTATTTATTTTATTGGTTCTTCCTTTAATATTAACTATACTTAGTTTATTTAAAACTCCTAAAAAAAGTAATGAAAACAATTAATATAGTATTATATATTAGGAATTAATTCATTAATCATTTTAGTAATTATTTTATTATTCGTAGTATCATTATCTCTGACATCAATTAAAATTTTAATAATTAATTTAATTTGATTATTAGAGTCATCTATTGATTTTTTGATAATATCTTTATCGTGTTTTGTTTGTTCCTTATACTCTAATCTAGCTTTTTTTGTAGCAAAAATATTTATATTATCTAATATATAATTACTTGTATTAATATTATTCTTTAGTAATAATCTTTCAATGTCTTGTTCTAATATAATTATGTTACTTGACATTTTATGTATTCTATGTTTATGTTCTTTATTTTGTTTATACATATTCCACCTATCTTGTAACATATCTCCACTTTTCACTTTGTATTTTTTATATTCATAATCTAAAAATTGTTTATTATTAACGTATTTTATTTTAATTTTATTTAAAAGTTCAACTGCTCTTTGTGAAAGAATATTATTTTTTTTAATTTCATGGATAACATATCTTCTAAAAATATAAATCCATAAACCAAAAAAAGCAATAATTACTATCATAATAACTGAAGGTATAAAAATGTCTATATCCTTTTTAATAAATATTATACCTAATATAAGGGCTGATATACTAAATATTATTAACAAAGAAATCATTAATATCGTTACCATTTTCTTTGCTTTTTTTAATCGTTCTTTATTGTATAATAAATCCCCTTTTTCTCCTTCAAGATAGTTAATATCATTTTTTACAATTCTTTGTTTTTCCTCAACATTTTTAATATTACTTATTATTTCATCTATATTTTCCTTATATTCATCTAAATACTCAAAATCATTTCTAGTACTTTTTATTTTATCTATAAACTCACTTTTATCTGCTTTAGTCTCAACGTAAGTGTCTGCATAATTTTCAAACTCTATTAACTGCTTTTTATTTAATTCATCAATTTGTTGAATGGATGTATAAATATTTGTGATATTATCATATTCTGTAATTAATTTTTCATTTTCTTTATAGGCACAAGAAAGCTTATTACATAACTCATAAGTATTTTCAACATTATTATAAACATTGTTAATATCAACTCCTAAATATTCCTTCTCCTCAACATTAACAACTATATTTTTAATGAATAGATTCTTTAACTTGTTTATTAGTCTCATCCTTAGTTACCTCTTTCATTCCTCAAAAATTATTTTTAAATTATCAATTCACATATGTTTATTATATTGTTACAAGAAATAAGTGTCAACTTTCTTCTTTTTTAATTTCTTAACACTCTTTAATGATACTGATTTTTTAAACTCAACATACTTGCATTTTTAATGTTAATAGTTATAATGATTATAAAAGGAAGTGATATAATGCATAACAATAAAAGTAATTTTCATGGCAGTGATTTAGAAAAGATAGAATCTATATATAATATAAAAAAGGAAAATATTATTAATTATAGTGGCAACGTAAATCCACTTGGAGTATCTAATAATTTATTAAATCTACTTTCAAAAAATGTTAATGTAATAGGTGAATATCCTGATAGAGAATATACTACCTTAAGAGAGCAAATCTCTAGTTATACAAATACTGAATATAGTAGTATAATTGTTGGAAATGGCTCTACCGAACTTATTTCTATATTTATAAATATTATAAAGCCTAAAAAAGCATTAATTATTGGGCCAACCTATTCGGAATATGAACGAGAAATATTCCTAGTTGGTGGATCATCTCACTATTATCGTTTAAAAGAAGAACTTGATTTTAAGATAGAGATAAATGATTTCAAAGAAAATATAACAGATGATACAGATATGATTGTTATTTGTAATCCTAATAATCCTACTTCAACTTCTATCTATGCAGATGATATCCAACATATATTAGATTTTTGTAAGGAAAAAGATATTTATGTAATGATTGATGAAACATATATAGAGTTTACTAAAGAAATGGATAAAATAACCTCTGTAGGACTTACTAATTATTATAATAATTTATTTATTATAAGAGGTGTTTCTAAATTTTTCGCATCACCAGGTCTAAGGTTAGGTTATGGAATATGTGGAAATAAAGAAATAGTTAATAAAATTAATAGTTTAAAAAATCCTTGGACAATTAACTCACTAGCTAGTTTCGCAGGTGAAGTTATGTTTAATGATAAGGATTATATAGAAGAAACTAAAAAATTAATTTCTAAAGAAAGAAGTAAAATATATAACGAATTATTACAATGGGACAATATTAAAATATATTATCCAACTGCTAATTTTGTTTTAATAAAAATTTTAAAAGATAATATACATTCACATGAACTCTTTGAAAAACTAATTAAGAAAAACATAATGATTAGAGATGCTTCTACATTCCCATTTCTTAATTCTCAATTTTTCCGTTTCTGCTTTATGAAATCAGAACAAAATAATTTACTAATTAATGAACTTTCTAATTTGTTAAATTAAATGCTATGTATAAAAAGTTATTTTAGTTAAAATAATAAGCCAATCGGATATGGTATATGGAGCAATATTACCATATACCATATCCGAGGAAACTCAAAATTATTTTCGTAGGAAAGTTTCTTCTTTTCCTTCTACAATTGCAATACCAGCACTGGCACCTATTCTATCTGCACCGGCTTTAATAATCTCCATAGCTTTATTATAATTTCTTATTCCACCAGAAGCTTTAACTTTAGCATTATTATTAACTGTTTTTTTCATTAATTGTATGTCTTCAACTGTTGCTCCACTCTTACTACATCCTGTGGATGTTTTAACAAATTCTGCCCCTGCTTTTACAGCTAATTCACAAGCTTTTATTTTTTCTTCATTTGTTAATAAACAAGTTTCTAATATAACCTTTACTATTGCTTTATCATCACAAGCTTCTACAATACTCTTAATATCATCATAAACATAATCATAATGTTTATCTTTTAATGCTCCTATATTTATTACCATATCAATTTCATTAGCTCCTTGCTTAACTGCAAACTTAGTTTCAAAAACTTTTACTTCTTTTGGAACTGCTCCTAAGGGAAATCCTACAACTGTACATACTTTTACATTAGAACCTTCTAACTCCTCTTTAACAAGTTTTGTCCTATAAGCATTGACACACACAGAAGCAAACTTATATTTTTTTGCTTCCTCACAAATCTTAACTATTTGATCCTTAGTAGCCTCTGCTTTAAGCAATGTATGATCTATATAACTAGCTAAATCCATCATTCTACCTCCTCAAAATATCCAAAATATCAATATAACTATAGTTTAACCTTATATATTATAATAGTCAATTAATAACCTACAGATTCATATAACTCTTATTTATATAGCCTACATATATGGACATTTAATCCGCTGATAGAATATTACCCTATACCATATCCGCGGAAGTTAAAAAATTTTTAAAAAAATATTTATTTTTGAATATAAAAAAAATATTTGGATATACTTATTATTACAGGGATACCAAATAACGATTCATTTATGAAAGTTTTTTATGAATAATAAATTAGCCTTTATATATGGATCATATCAACCTTAAATTTCTGGTCTTTATATAAAGGCTAGTTATATAAAATGGTTGTAATAGGTTACTACGTATCCCTGTTTACAATATGTTCTCCCCCACATAGAATACTACGTAAGTAGTATTCTGTTTTTTTATAGGGCAAAATAACTATATATTTTTTTCATTCCTTTACCCAACCTTCTCATATAATAAAAGTAAGTAATATAAATGCGAATAGTGAGGAGAATTATGAATCGAAAAAACATTTATCCTGCTGAAACATCAACTCAATCTTTTGGCCAATTATCAGTTAATACAGTTACTCAGCTAGGTTATAAACCTATTACAGATGCCAAAGTAACTATAAAAAAAGCTACTCCTGGTAATGAAACTGTTGATATATTAACTACCAATCAACTTGGTAGAACAGTAACAATAGACTTAGAAACACCACCCCTTGAATATAGTCTTGAACCAAATAATCCAAAACCCTATTCTGAATATAATATAGAAATATCTGCAGAAAACTTTGAACCTGTTAAAATAGCAGGAAGTCAGATTTTACCTAATGAATTGGCTTTACAAGACGTAGGAATGATTCCTCTAGTTGAGACTTCTTCTATAAAAATAAAAAATCAGCAACAAGAAGTCCTAGTTATTGGTCCACATACATTATATGGAGAATATCCTCCAAAAATTCCTGAAAGTGAAGTAAAAGAAGATGTAGAAAACAGTTTTATAGTGTTAGAAAAACCTGTAGTTCCGAGTATAATAATAGTTCATGATGGTACACCAGATGATACTACTGCACCTAACTTCTTTGTTCCATTTACCAGCTATATAAAAAATGTTGCTTCATCAGAAATATATTCTACTTGGCCTGAAAGTACAATACAAGCAAATATTTTGGCAATACTTTCTTTTACACTCAATAGAATCTATACCGAATGGTATCGAGGAAAAGGAAAAAATTTTAATATTACATCATCTACTGCTTATGACCATAAATTTATATTTGGCAGAAATATTTATAAAAATATATCTAATATTGTAGATCAAATCTTCGTCAACTACTTATCAAGACCAGGAATAATTCAACCAATACTTACTCAGTATTGTGATGGCGTTCAGGTTACATGTCCTAATTGGATGACTCAGTGGGGAAGTAAATATAGAGGAGACCTAGGAGAGAATCCTATTGAAATTCTAAGATATTTTTATGGAGAAGATATGTTTATAAATACTGCTGAAAAAGTTACTGGAATACCAGAATCTTTTCCTGGTTATAACTTAACTGTTGGTTCAACAGGCGCACCAGTTAGAACTATTCAGCGTCAACTTAATGCTATATCAAATAACTATCCTGCTATACCAAAATTAAGAGTTGATGGAGTATATGGTTCAAAAACAAAAGATGCTGTAGAAGAATTTCAAAAAGCATTCCTTCTACCTATAACAGGAATTGTAGACTATCCAACTTGGTATAAAATATCAGATATATTTGTAGCTGTAACAAGATTAGCTGAGTTAGCTTAAATTCTTCAAAATCACTAGCCACGGTTATTAGACTTTTGTTCAAGTAAATTTTAATATTTTTGATTAATTTTATTTACATCACGGTATTCATGTAATAAAATGATATTATGACGTGATATATATACCTTAACAAAGTTAACCTTATTTAAAAACATTAAAAGAAAGAAATGAATTGTATGAGAAAACAAAAGAAATATATTTTTTTAGTCCTTATTATGTTTACTATAGTAGCAATGACTTTTATTTTTCAACGCTCTTCTTATTATAGTAAACAAGTATTATCAAGAAATAAAATACCATATACAAAAGAAGCATTTTTAGAAGTAATAAGTAATCGAGATGAAAAGATGGCTAAACACTTTATAAATATTGGAATGGATGTAAATCATACTAATGGATTACCACTTATTACTGCTAGTTTACAGGATAAAAATAGCGCAATCATAGAATTACTACTAAATCATAAAGCAAATATTAATGTAGAATCACCTGATAGTCACACCCCTTTAATATATTCATGTATTGGAGGATTTATGGACAATGTTAATATTCTATTAGAATATGGCTCAGATATTAATTTATCAAATAATGAAGGCATAACGCCATTAATGTTTGCTTCCATTAATGGGCGAAAAGAAGTAGTTACTCTACTTCTAGAAAATGAAGCATCTATTAATATTGAAGATTCATATGGTAAAACAGCTTTATGGTATGCAATAGAAAAAAATGAATATCATATAACTGAAATACTTCTTAAGAATGGGGCCAAAATTACTAAATCTATTTCAAAACTAGCTCTCAAGCAAAACAATAACCAAGTTTTATATTTATTAGATGAGTATATTGAGTAGACCGTTTATATATAGTTAATTATTTTTTTATACTAAGTTATATTGTTATTGTGAGTAATTAGTCTAGCCAATGGGTATTTATTAATATAAGTTTTATTTATAATTGAACTAGATACCCCATTGGCTGAAGTAACTTTGATTCTATAAATATCTAAGATACAACATAAATTTCTCAAATAAATTAATGCTTCATGAAAATATTATTTTGCTCTATAAATACTATAATATTCATTAATTCTGTCCTTCATCTCATCATCAATTAATACTTTACCATTAATTTCTTTATTATAAAGATGTTCCACTACTTCATCCATTGTAACAATAGCACAAGTTTTCATACTAAATTTTTCTTCCAATTCGTTTAGAGCGCTTACTTCTCCTTGACCCTTTTCCATTCTATCTACAGATATTATTAATCCTTTCACTTCTACATCACCATTTTGCTTAATTATAGGCATTGTTTCATAAATGGAAGTTCCCGCTGTTGTAACATCTTCAATAATAATTACTTTATCCCCATCTTTTAACTTACTTCCAAGTAATATCCCCTTATCTCCATGGTCTTTTATTTCTTTTCTATTAGAACAATAAGATACCTCTTTCCCATAATCATTGGTAAATGCCACTGCTGTCGTAACACTAAGAGGAATCCCCTTATACGCAGGACCAAATAATATATTAAAATCATCATCAAAATTATCCATTATTGCCTTTGCATAAAATTTACTAAGTTTACTTAACTGACTACCCGTTTTATAATTCCCTGCATTTACAAAAAAAGGTGTTTTTCTACCACTTTTAGTTGTAAAATCTCCAAATGTTAATACTCCACACTCCACCATAAATTCAATAAAATCTTTTTTATATTGTTCCATCAAAATTACCTCCTATTATTTCTAATCATTATTTTATATACCCTATAACTATTAAATAGTATTTTCTTCAGTTACTTAAAGTACGGCTCCAACTAATTCATTAATATCTTTTACACCAACAGTTTTCATATACTCTTCGATACCCTCGATAACATCTATAGTCGCTCTAGGATTCATAAAATTAGCTGTTCCGACAGCCACCCCCGTAGCTCCAGCTAAAATAAATTCTATAGCATCCTCTCCAGTACAAATACCTCCAAGTCCAATAATAGGTAATTTAACACTATTATAAACTTGATTTACCATTCTAACTGCCACTGGTTTAATTGCAGGTCCTGAAAATCCTCCAACTCTATTAGCAAGAACTGGTTTTCTTTTATATATATCTATCTTCATTCCTAATAAAGTATTAATTAATGAAACAGCATCTGCTCCACCTGCTTCAACAGCTTTTGCAATTTCTGTAATATCTGTAACATTAGGACTTAATTTTACCACTAAAGGTTGCTTAGCATATTTTTTAACTTCTCTGGTTACATACTCAGCCATTTTAGGGTCTGTTCCAAATGCAACTCCACCTTCTTTTACATTAGGACATGATATATTAAGCTCTATCATATCTATATCAGCATCTTGAAGTTTCTTTGTTACTTCAACATATTCATCAACAGTCTTACCTGCAATATTAACAATAATTTTTGTATTATATTGTCTTAAAAAAGGAATATCTTCTTTAATAAAAACATCTACTCCTGGATTTTGAAGACCAACTGAATTAAGCATTCCTCCATAAGTCTCTGCGATTCTTGGTGCCTTATTGCCTAACCACTCATTACTTGCTACTCCTTTAACAACCACTCCTCCAAGTCTATTTATATCAATATACTCAGAATATTCTTTTCCTGAACCAAAAGTACCCGAAGCAGTCATTACTGGATTATTAAATTCAACTCCTGCAATATTTACTGAAGTTTTCATTCAAACATAACCTCCTTAGCGTCAAAGATAGGTCCATCTTTACAGACTTTTTTGTAAGTATATCCAAGTTCTGTATCAGCCTTTATTTTACAAATACATCCAACACAAGCTCCTATTCCACATCCCATCCTTTCTTCTAGAGAAATTTGGGCATCTATTTGTTCTTTTTGTGCATAATTTTTCACAGCCGCTAACATAGGCTTTGGTCCACATGAGTAAATAATATCTCCACTAACATTCATATCTTCCATTAAATCAATGACAGTACCTTTTTTCCCTACAGATCCATCATCTGTAGCTACATATACATCAGCATATTTTTTAAATTCCTCGATTAAAAATGAACCTGATCTAAATCCAAGAAATACTTTTTTCTTACCTGGTATATTCTTCACTAGTTCAAGAAGTGGCGGAGCTCCAACTCCTCCACCTACAATAATACTTTCATTACTATCTTTTATATTAAAACCATTTCCTAATGGTCCGAGTACTTCAACTTTATCCCCAACTGTAAGACATGAGAATTCTTTTGTACCCATTCCTACAATCATATAAACAATGGTTATTAATTCTTTTTGTTTATCTATCTCACATATACTTATTGGTCTAGGTAATATTCTACTATCCGCTTTACAATATATATTAATAAATTGACCAGGTATAGCATCTAGAGCTATTTGCTTTTGATTTATTACCATTTTATAAACATTATGAGCTATTTTTTCATTAGATACGATTACTGCAGATTGCTTCTTCTTTATATTGTCTTGGCACATAATATCTCCTTTTTATCTTGTTATTTAAGTAAGTAATTGCAAAACTACATTCAGTTGATTCTTTAATATAATTACTTATTTAATTTATAAAACTTTTATTACTATATTAGATTCCTAAATTATATACTTCTGTATCTTCGTGTTTTAAATCTGTACTTAAGATATCTAGTAACCCTTTCGCTGTATCAAGAGAAGTGAGAACTGGGACAGACGCTTCAATTGCAGCTCTTCTTATTCTAAATCCATCTCTTGTTGAATCATTTGCTTTCGTAGGTGTATTGATAACTAAGTCTAACATACCGCTTCTTACTAAATCAAGAATATTAGGTACTCCTTCACTAATTTTCTTTACTTCGCTAACATCTATGTTATGTTTTTTAAGAATTTTAGCAGTCCCTTCTGTAGCAACAAATCTATATCCTTTATCAGAGAAGCCTTTTGCGATTGGTATAAATTCTTCTTGGTCATAGGGTTTAATTGTAGCAAGAATTGTACCTCCTGCTTTTGGTAAATGCATACCTGACCCGATAAATCCTTTTAACAATGCTTCTTCAAAAGTTTTACCAACCCCTAATACCTCTCCCGTTGATCTCATTTCTGGTCCTAAACTAACTTCTACATCCGGTAATTTCTGTGTTGAAAATACTGGTACTTTTATAGCTATAGTATCAGATTCTTTATATAAGCCTGTACCAAATCCTAAATCTTCTAATCGTTGTCCTAACATTACTTTTGTTGCTAAATCTATCATAGGAACTCCTGTTACTTTACTAATATAAGGAACAGTCCTTGATGACCTAGGGTTTACTTCTATTATATATAATTCATTTTTATATTCAATGTATTGAATATTAATCATACCCACAACTTTCAGTGCTATAGCAATTTGTCTAGTATGGTGTAGAATCTTTTCTTTTATTTCCATACTAATATTTTTGGATGGATAGATAGAGATACTATCTCCAGAATGAACACCTGCTCTCTCAAGATGTTCCATTATTCCTGGTATTAAGATATCCTTCCCATCACATATAGCGTCTACTTCTATTTCTTTTCCAATAAGGTACCTATCAATAAGTACTGGATTTTTACTATCTCTTTCAAACGCCTGTACTAAGTATCTTTCTAACTCATTTTGATCATAAGTAATTTCCATACCTTGTCCACCTAATACATAGGATGGTCTTACAAGTACGGGATAACCTAGCTGTTTGGCTTCTTCTAAACCTTCTTCTAAATTCCATACTGCTTTACCTTTTGGTCTTTCTATCCCTAGTGATTCCATTAACTCATCAAATTTTTCTCTATCTTCGGCTTCATCTATCTGTTCTGGTTTCGTTCCTAATACATTTACATTCATTTCATCAAGAAAACCTGCTAATTTTATTGCTGTTTGACCTCCAAATTGAAGGATGACCCCATCTGGATTTTCTTTTTCAATGATGTTAAGTACATCTTCTTCAGTTAAAGGTTCAAAGTATAATTTATCTGCAATGTCAAAATCTGTACTAACTGTTTCAGGATTATTATTTGCAATTATTGTTTCTATTCCTGCTTTTTTTAGAGCTATTATACTGTGTACACTACAATAATCAAATTCTATTCCTTGCCCTATTCTTATAGGTCCAGAACCTATAACCATTACCTTTTTCTTATCTGATACTTCAACTTCATCATATTCATCATATGTAGAGTAGTAATAAGGTGAAAGGGCTTCGAATTCTCCACCGCATGTATCTACCATTTTAAAGACTGCTTTTATGTGATAAGCTTTTCTAAGATTATAAACCTCCACTGGTTCACATCCCACAAAATCAGCTATGGCCTTATCAGAAAATCCTTTTTTCTTAAGATATAACATCCAGTCTCTATCAATATCGTCAATTGTTCTTGTCCTTAGTTTCTCTTCTTCATCAACTATACCTTTTACTTTATCTACAAAAAATTCATCCATTCCAGTTATCTTACATACTTTATCAATTCTATAATTTCTTCTAAGTAATTCAGCTAAGTCAAATAATCTTTCATCATCTGGAATTTGTACTCTTCTCTTTAATTCTTCTAAGCTTCTTGTAGCAGCTTTTTTATGGTATAGAGAGTACTGTCCTATTTCAAGCGATCGAATTGCTTTTAATAAGGCTGATTCAAAGTTATTTCCTATTGCCATAACTTCTCCTGTTGCCATCATTTTAGTACCTAATGTTTTTTTAGCTCTTCTAAATTTATCAAAAGGCCACTTTGGTATTTTAATTACGCAGTAATCCAATGTAGGTTCAAAGCAAGCTTTTGTTTTCTTTGTAACAGCATTACTAATTTCATCTAATCCATATCCTAAAGCTATCTTTGCACTTACCTTAGCAATTGGATATCCTGTAGCTTTTGATGCTAAAGCTGATGAACGGCTAACCCTTGGGTTAATCTCAATAACAGCATATTCAAAACTCTCTGGGTGAAGTGCTAACTGTACATTACAGCCTCCTTCAATTCCTATTTCATTTATTATATCAATAGAGGCCTTTCTTAACATTTGATATTCAACATCAGATAATGTTTGAGATGGTGCAACAACTATACTATCTCCTGTATGCACTCCAACAGGATCAATGTTTTCCATGTTACAAACAGTTATACAGTTCCCAAATGAATCTCTCATTACCTCATATTCTATTTCTTTCCAACCTTTTATTGACTTTTCTAGTAACACCTGTCCAACTCTACTTAGTTGAAGTCCTGTAGCTAATATTTGTTTCAATTCTTCTCTATCTTCTGCTATTCCTCCACCACTTCCACCAAGAGTATAAGCAGGTCTTACTACCACTGGATAACCTATTTTAGAAGCAAATTCTACTCCCTCTTCCATACTTGTAACAATTTTACTTTCAATTACTGGTTGTCCAATTCTTTCCATCAACTTTTTAAAATCTTCTCTATCTTCTCCTTCTTTAATAGCCTCTATCGATGTTCCTATTACACGAACATTATACTTATCAAGTATTCCACTATCATATAACTCGACTGCTATGTTAAGTCCTGTTTGCCCTCCCATTCCAGCTATTAAACTATCTGGCCTTTCTATAGCTATTACTTTTTCTAAATATTCTATAGTTAAAGGTTCAATATATACTTTATCTGCTACCTCTTTATCTGTCATAATAGTAGCTGGATTACTATTTACTAAAACCGTTTCTATTCCTTCTTCTCTAAGAGCTTGACAAGCTTGAGTACCTGAATAATCAAACTCTGCCGCCTGTCCAATAACAATAGGACCTGAACCTATTACTAATACTTTTTTAATACTCATGTCTTTAGGCATTTACATTTCCTCCTTTGTTATTCATAATTTCTATAAATTCGTCAAATATACCATCTGTATCATATGGACCTGGACAAGCTTCTGGATGAAACTGAATGCTATAAATTTTATATGCTTTGTGTTTCATTCCTTCTATAGTATTATCATTCATATTTATATGTGTTATTTCTACATCCTCGGGTAATCCATCATTTGTTACAACATAACCATGATTTTGAGATGTAATCATAATTTTACCTGTACTCATGTCTTTTACTGGATGATTAGCTCCTCTATGTCCAAACTTAAGTTTTTCTGTATTACCATTAAGTGCTAAAGCTAATAACTGATGTCCTAAACATATCCCTGTAATAGGCTTTTTACCAATTAATTTTCTAATTTCTTCTATGGAATCTGGTATATCTTTTGGATCACCAGGTCCATTTGATAGGAATATCCCATCAGGATTTACTGATAGAATATCTTCTGCTTTTGCATTTGCTGGGAAAATAGTTAACTTACATCCCCTATCATTAAAAGAATCAATAATATTTTGTTTTATACCATAATCTATTACTGCTATATGTAACCCTTCGCCATCGACTACATGGACGTCACTACTAGTTACTTCTTTTACTGCAGTTTTATTATTAAATCCATCTAATTTTAATTTTATTTGACTATCTGTTAATTCTCTAACTGTTATAATCCCTTTCATCGTACCAGAATTTCTTATAATCTTAGTTAAGGCTCTAGTATCTATTCCCTCAAGTCCTAATATTCTATTCTCTTTTAAATACGTATCTAATTCAAATTCGCATCTCCAATTACTAGGATTATTACACTTCTCTCTAACAATAAATCCCTTAACTTTTGCTTTCTTTGATTGCATATCATCAAGATTTATTCCATAATTTCCTATTAAAGGATAAGTCATCGTAACAATCTGTCCATAATAAGATGGATCGGTCAATACCTCCTGATAACCTGTCATTCCAGTATTAAAAACAACCTCTCCAACTGTCTCTTTAAGATACCCAAAAGCCCTTCCATGAAAAACAGTTCCATCTTCAAGAATCAATCTCGCTTTCATATTATTAACTCCTCTTCTTAGTCACCAATTATTTAATCCTTAGTTTTACCTATCTTTTATACTTATTATCTATGCTTATCTCACTCGATTTAAATCATCTCTCATATTAATAACAGCTTGTCTAGCTGCTTTTCCAAATTCTTCAGCTTTAAACATCTTACTATAATCTTCTTTCGTATATGCAGCAATAATTCCTCTAGAAGAATTTACAATTGCTCCTAGCCCATCCTTACTAAAACATCCTGATAAATCCTCTGCTGTAGCACCTTGGGCACCATAACCTGGTACTAAGAAAAATGTTTTTGGCATTATTTTTCTAAGATCTTTACTTTGTTTTGGATAAGTTGCTCCAACAACTGCTCCAACTCTACTATATCCAAGTTCACCCATAGCTTTTTCACCCCAATTAGCTACAAGTTTTCCAACTTTCTCATAGATTTTTTCTCCATCTACTTCAAGGTCTTGAATCTCTCCACTATTCGGATTAGATGTCTTTACTAGAACAAATAATCCTTTATCATAAGCATTACAATTTCCTATATATGGCTCAATTGAATCATATCCTAAGTATGGATTCAGTGTTATAAAATCTTCTTTATATACTTCAATTAATTCATCTTCAATCTTTACTCTACCAATATGTCCATTAGAATAAGCTAATGCCGTTGAAGCTATATCACTTCGTTTAATATCACCAATTACGATAAGTCCTTTTTCTTTAGCATAATTTATTGTTTGAAGATAAGCATTTAGACCATGAATACCATATTGTTCATACATCGCAATTTGTGGTTTTACAGCAGGGACTAAGTCATAAATATTATCTATTATTTCTTTATTAAACTCATAAAAAGCATTTGCTGCTCCTTGGAGAGTTTTTCCATATTTAGCATATGAAGCATCTTTTATAAAACTTGGTATAAAATTCAATCTAGGGTCTAGTCCTACTACAGTTGCATTATCCATTTCTTTTATTTTTTTTATCAATTGATCTATCATTATAAAGTCCTCCTATTTGATTCAAAGTAAGTTAATTACTTTGTTTTTTTGTCAGCGAGAGTTTCTTAGTTAAATATATCTCTAATTTAGTTTGAAAAAACTATTTTTCCAGCTACAATTGTTCTTTTTACTTTTCCTTTAACATGCTTTCCATGAAAAGGACTATTTTTACTTTTAGAATAAAATTTATTAACATCTATAATGTACTTCTCATTAGGATTAATAATTGTTATATCTGCTGTTTTTCCAACTTCTAAGCTACCCTTATCAATTCCTAACAATTTTGCTGGATTAACACTCATCTTTCTTATTAATTCTATTGGTGATAAAATATCTTTTTCTACCAATTCTGTAATTCCTAATGCTACAGCAGTTTCTAGTCCAACAATTCCATTAGGTGCTTCTTCGTAACTCATATTTTTTTCATCTATGTGATGAGGTGCATGGTCAGTAGCTATTATTTCAATAACTCCATCTTTTAAGGCTTTTTTTATAGAATTCACATCTTCTTTACTTCTAAGAGGAGGATTCATTTTAGTATTAGTATTATCCAGTGTTACATCCTCTTCTGTTAAAGTAAAATGATGTGGACAAACTTCAGCACTAACATCTATGCCACTATCTTTCGCATGTCTTAATAATTCTATACTTCCCTTTGTACTAATATGACAAATATGAAGTCTAGATCCTGTCTTTTTTGCTAATATGATATCTCTAGAAACTATTACATCTTCTGATTCTGATGTAATGCCTATGGCTCCTAACTCTTTAGCAATTCCTTCATTCATAATACCTTTTCCTGCCAGATTAGCATCTTCACAATGAGATAATATTGGAATATTTTCTTGTTTTGCAATCTTCATTGCATCTCTTAAAAGTTTTGCATTCATTACTGATTTTCCATCTTCACTTAGTGCACAAACTCCTGCCTTGCTCATAGCTATGATATCTACTAATTGTTCCCCTTTTTGTTCTAATGTTATAGCTCCTATTGGAAGAACATTAACTATTGCTTCTTTTTTAGCCTTTTCTTTAATATTATTAACTAACTTTGCTGTATCAATAGCAGGTTTTGTATTGGGCATTGCACATATTGTTGTAAACCCACCTGCTGCTGCACTTTTACTACCAGTTTCGATTGTTTCTTTATGTTCAAATCCTGGCTCTCTTAAGTGAACATGTACATCTATAAGTCCTGGTGTTATCCAATACCCCTTAGCATTAATAACTTCATCTGCTTCACAATCAATATTCTTATCTATTTTCTCTATTAAGTCATCTTTTATAAGTACATCAAGTCTTTCCATTAAGTCTGTTTTAGGATTAATCACAGTTCCATTTTTAATTAAAATTGTCATAAATAACCTCCTATTCTACATTATGCCCATCAACATATATTTCTTAGGCAAGTTTCCTTAACTCTACTAAAATAATATATTAAAAAAGGGAATACCCAAGATAATAAATTACCCTGTATATTCCCTGTTATTTCTATTATTTTTTTCAATTACAAATGAAGATAGAAGTGCGCATTTTTGTGTCATTACACCATCCATCATAATAAGATCAATATATTTATTTGTATAATAAAAGAACGCATGGATGTCTCGCATCATAATTTCCTCCCTTGCTGGTCTCTCTGTACCAATTTAAAGGTCGACTTGCGTACTGTCGAATTAACTTTATAACATTTTTATAAATAATACCATATATTTAAAGCTAAGTCAAATAATTTATTAACAATTTTATTTTATTTAATTTCTGAAAAAGTACTTGACAATTTTAATCTACACGTGTAAACTTTAAGATAGATTTACACGTGTAGATTAAAAAACAGGAGGAGCTATTATGAAAAAGAATATTCCTAGTATCTCTAATTCAGAATTAGAAGTTATGAAGTTAATATGGAAGAAAAACCCTATTACTTCTGATGAAATAATAAACATATTATCTGAAAAAATGAGTTGGAATCCACAAACTATCAAGACTTTTATAACTAGACTTGCTAAGAAGGGTGCTATATCGTATAACAGATCAGGACGTAACTATTTATATTATCCTATTGTAACACAAAATGAATATATTAAAGCTGAGAATAGAACTTTTCTTAAAAAAATTTATGATGGGGCAGTAGATAAACTAGTTTATAACTTTATTGAACAAGAAGATTTAACTGAAGAAGATATTGAAAAACTTCAAAAGATATTAGATTCAAAGAAGAAAAGCACACCTAGAAACAAGTAATTACAAAAGGAGTAATAGCTATGAATGTTCTTAATATGATTTTTGTCAGTATATTATCAGTTTCATTCACTTCAACTATAATAGCATTAATAATACTCTTAATAAGATACTTATTTAAAACAAAAGTTAGCATTAAATTCAATCAGATACTATTAAGTATAATTCTATTACGATTCTGTATGTTAATAGTACCTGAAAGTTCTATAAGTGTATTAAACTTATTACCACAAAATGAAACAGAAAATACTATGTCAGAAAGTTTGTCAGCTATACCTGCCAATATAGAAATAAGACAAACTTCTTCAAAACATAGTATGGAAACAATAATACAAGTAAATAATACCATAAGTACAAGTGAACATATTAATTTACCTAATAACAATACGACACATTATAAGAAAAAATTTATTATTATTAACATAATATCAATAATATGGATAACTGGCCTATTAATAATTTTAATTGGAACCATTATACTACAAATATATTTCACTCACAAATTAAAATTATGTAAAAGAATTGATGATAGTGATTTACTAATTATAATAGACAAATGCAAAAGAACATTAGGAATTAAAAGAAATATAAATATATATATTGGCGATAGTTTTAAAAGCCCATTTATAATAGGCTTATTAAAACCTCGTATTTATATATCAGAACAGCTGATAAATATGGATCAAGCGCATTTTGAACATGTTATACTTCATGAGTTAGCTCATTATAAAAGAAAAGATATACTTTATAATATATTTAGCATTTTAGCGATCTCTATTCATTGGTTTAATCCTATTATCTGGAAAGTAACTTCCATTATTAAAGCAGATATTGATTTAGCCTGTGACACATATATACTTAATAAATTAGGAGAAGATAAGGCGAAATCCTATGGAAATAGTATATTAGTCGTTACCCGTTTATTTATATCACAACGTAATCAAATAAGATTAGCTTGTTATTTTAGTAATAAGAAACAATTAGAGAGGAGAATTATAATGATAAATAAATTCAAAAATAATACATATAAATTTACAGCAATATATTTAGTAGCTGCATTATTAATTGGATGTGTTGCACTTACTAATCCTATTAATGCAAAACAAAAAAATAAACAATTAAAAACTTCTTTAGAAAATATAGAGATTGAGAACAATAAGGATATTATAGAGAAGCTATTTGTTGACGAACCTACTAGTTACAATAATTTAAACAGTTTTATAGATGCCGTTCAATTTAACTTTATGGTTCCAAATTATATCCCAAAGAATTATAAAATAAATTCACTAAGTTTTACTCCACAAGATAATATCGCTACAATAAACTTTAATAATACAGAAGAATTTGAGGATCATAGTCATTTTTCTATAAAAATAACCCAAAAACATCCCGTTGAGTATATAAACGAAAAAGAAACCACATCAAAGTTATCTTCTCATACTATAGATGATATTAAAGGTGAAATACTAATTACTAATAATACTAGGTTAATAAAATATTTCATTTACAAAAAAGATAATGTATATTATACAATCTCATATTATAAAGAAAATACTAGTACTATTGATAGTTTAAGAGAATCAGAAGTTGCAAAAATAATTAAATCTTTAAAAAATCCTGAGCTTGTTAATAAGAGTATTTATGAAATCAATGATGGCTCTAGTATTTTTAATATGGAAGATATGAAAAAAGCGAGAGAAATAGTTGGTTTTGATTTTAAGTTACCTTTAGACATTAAGTATACAAACATATCTTTAGTTAACAAAAACATTATTAGCTTTTATTTTGCAGAAACTATGTTATGGCAAACAAATTTACCTTCTTGTAATTATTATGGTAAAGCTCTTAAAAATGAAAAAATTGAGATTTCTGATTTCCATAAAAAAATATATGATAAGGTAGAAGTAAAATGGGAAAACATAAACAATAAACGGGTTTTTAAAGAAACTTATACAAGAAAATTAATAGGAAACCAAACACAACCAGATAAAGAGGTTATCTATTATTGGTCTGAAAATGATTTAACCTATATACTTCCTTGTTATTATTATGATAGTAAAATAGATTATGAAGATATAATTAAAAGTATTATGAATGCCAAAAGCTTTGATGAAATAATAAAATAATAATATTATTAACTATCTTTAATTAAAGAAATACAAATTCATCACCTAGAAACAAGTATTTTTGAGGGGTAATAACCATGAATGTTCTTAATATGATTTTTGTCAATATATTATCAGTTTCATTCACATCAAGTATAATAGCAATAATAATACTCTTAGTAAGATATCTATTTAAAACAAAAATTAGTGTTAGACTTAATCAGATTTTATTAAGTATAATTCTATTACGATTCTGTATGCTTATAGTTCCTGAAAGTTCTATAAGCATACTAAATTTTTTACCACAATACAAAGCAGAAAATACTATATCAGAAAGTTTGTCAACTATTCCTAGTATAGAAAAAATGAAAACTCCAAGCAATAGTATTGAAGAAATAATGAATGTTAATAATACCAAAAATCCTAAAAGTATAAATAAACCTATAAATTTATCTAATAACAATACAACACACATTAAGAAAAAAAATATTATTATTAACATACTAACACTAATATGGATAACTGGTCTATTAATAATTTTAATTGGAACCATTATACTACAAATATATTTCACTCACAAATTAAAATTATGTAAAAAAATTGATGATAGTGATTTACTAATTATAATAGGCAAATGCAAAAGAACATTAGGAATTAAAAGAAATATAAATATATATATCGGTAATAGTTTTAAAAGTCCATTTATAATAGGCTTATTAAAACCTAGTATTTACATATCAGAACAGCTGATTAATTTGGATCAAGCTCATTTTGAACATGTTATACTCCATGAATTAGCTCATTATAAAAGAAAAGATATACTTTATAATATATTTAGTATTTTAGCTATGTGTATTCATTGGTTTAATCCTATTATCTGGAAAATAACTTCAATAATTAAATCAGATATTGATTTAGCCTGTGATACATATGTACTTAATAAATTAGGCGAGAATAAAGCGAAGTCTTATGGAAATAGTATATTAGCCGTTACACGTTTATCTTTATCTGAACGTAATCAAATAGGACTAGCTTGTTATTTTAGTAATAAAAAACAATTAGAGAGGAGAATTATAATGATTAATAAATATAAAAATAATACATATAAATTTACAGCAATATATTTAGTAGCTGCATTACTAATTAGCTGTGTTGTGCTTACCAATCCCATTAATGCACAACAAAAACATATCCATATAAAAACCTCTTTGGACAATTTAGAAATTTCATCTAATTCCAGTAAGGATATGATAGAAAGACTACTTGTTGGAGAACGTGATTGTTGCGATAATATAAACAGTTTTATAGATGCTATACAATTTGATTTCCTACTCCCAAGTTATATACCTAAGAATTATCAGCTAGATAGACTAAGTTGGTCTCCCAAAAATAATAAAGCCACATTAAACTTTGTTAATGGAGGCAAACATAAGCAATATCATTATTTTGATATTATAATAACTAAAAAACATCCTGGTAATTCTTTAAATTACAATGAAAGTACATCCAACTTATATCCCCATACTATAGATGATTTAAATGGTGAAATATTAATTACCAATAATAATTCTATATCAACAAAATATTTTATTTATAAAAAAAATGATGTTTATTATACCATAAAATATCTTAAAAAAAATAAATATTATACTGATAGTTTACCAGAATCAGAAGTTTCAAAGATAATTAAGTCTTTTAAAGAACCTGAGTCTATTAATAAAAGTATATATGATATTAATACTAATTTTAGTGTTTATGATATGGAAGATATGAAAAGAGCAAGAGATTTTTGTAATCTTAATTTCAAGTTACCTTTAGATAGTAAGTATAAAGAAATATCAGTTGATGAATCGACTTTAAGATTTCATTTTGCAAATGACGTTGTATTACTTCAACTAAACGAACCAATAACCTCTTTTTATGAATATACTCAATTTGATGAACATGGAATAATAGAGATACATGATTGCAATAAGAATATTATTGAAAAAACAGATGGTAATTGGGAATTTATAGATAGTAGCCAAGTTTTAAAAGTTATTAATACATATACGTTATTAAGAGACCAAAAACAACCTCAAAAATCTATTAGATATTATTGGACTGAAAATAATATAACCTATATTTTATCTTCCTTTACCTATGATAGTAAAATAGATTATGAAGATATAATTAAAAGTATTATGAATGCAAAAAGCTTTGATGAAATAATAAAATAGTATGAACTAATTAAATTAACATAAGGATCTAGATTTAAAACAATTTAAACCCTTATGTTATTTTTTTATATTATGAAAAATCCCTAAAACATATTATTTTAGGGATTAAACAACTTATCTAAATGTATTATAATCATCTTCTGTTATATCATTTAAGACTTCTCCTGCTTCATCTTCAAATGTTCTAGCCTGAGATAAATCCTTTAAAGATATTATTCCTATAACATTCTTATTATCTACAACAGGTATTCTTTTTACTTGATTATGTGACATTAAATTAGCAACATCATTTACATCCATATCTGGAGTTGCTGTAATAACATCTTTAGACATAATATCTTTACATTTTGCTTCATTAGAATTCAAATCTTCAGCCACACCTTTTAATACAATGTCTCTATCTGTTAAGATACCTACTAATTTATGATCTTCTTCTACAGGTATAGAACCAATATCCGCATCTCTCATTTTCTTAGCAGCTTCTTTAATAGATGAGTCATCACAAACAGAAACTATATCTGAAGTCATTATTTCTTTTGCTTTCATATAAACACTCCTTTTAAATATATTTATAAATATATTATTAGGAATTATTTATATATTATTCTATTTTCTTATACCAAGGCTTTTATATATTGGAACTGTAAACATAATTCCTTTTCCTAGTTTACTATCTAATTCTAATACTTTAGAAATTTCATCCATTAATTTAATCGTAGCTTCTTCAGATGGCATGGCTAAAAATATTGTCTTACTATATTTTTTTAAATCTACATTGCTTATTGAACCCATCATCATAGAAGACATCTTATTATTAAATGCATTTATACCAAAAGTATCAACAACGGTATATCTAGATATATCTAGTTCCTTAAGTTTTTTCTTTATATGTTTTGTTTTTTTTATATCATTTATTACAATAAAAAGCATATAATTGCATTTTACCATATATAAACCTCATTTCTTATAGAGTTTAATACTCCCTAATAATACTCACTTTCAAATTCTTTTGCCATAACTTTTTTATTTTCTCTACTTTCAATATGACGTTGTAGTTCTCCGCCTCTCATATGTGTTACTGGTAATACAAACATTATACCTTTATTTGGTTTTGTCATATCACCACCTATTACCTTTTCTATATGATTCATAACACTATCAACTTGTTCTTCACGTTCAATAACTGAAAATACTGTTTTGTTGTAATGAGTATCACCATCAATTGTTTTCATTAAACCACCAAAAACTGGTATATTATATAAATCTTTATTAATAGCAGTTGCTCCCATACTGTCAATAACAGTTGCTCCTCTAATACCTAATTGCTTCATTTTAAATAAAACTTCTGGTAAATATTCTGGTTCATTTAAAACAATAAACAATACATACACCTCTATCACTCCTTTGTTTTTGTTTATTTAAGTAATTCTACTGCATATACAATCTATATATTGTATGTAAAGAATTCAATTCTTTAATATGCAATTATCTCAATTACTTATTATTTTTGTTTATACTAAAGTCTATAACTATACATCCACTTTAACTCGACTATGTCGCGTTAATCATCTGTTACTATATAATATACTGTTTAAAAAATATTATACTATTCACCATCACAGACTTCAACAGGTTTTTCTCCTTTAAATAATATTTTTAAAAGAGGAGGTGTTACTATTGTAGAAATAACTACTAATAATACAACACTAGTAAAAGTTTGATTTGTTATTAAATTACTTTTTAATCCTTGATTTGCAACAATTAGAGCTACCTCAGCTCTTGCAATCATACCAATACCAATTTGCATAGAGTGCTTATTAGAAAATCCTGATACTTTTGCTCCTAATCCACAACCAATTATTTTACCTAACACAGCAATAAGTACAATTACTAACGCATAACCGATATAGTTTACTATATCTTTAGTAATAACAGCACTTAATCCAATACTTACAAAAAATATTGGTGTAAATAGTGCATAAGCAAAAGATTGTATCTTACTTACAACACGATGTCGATATGGTGTAGCGGCTAAAGCTACTCCTGCAAAATATGCACCAGTAATTGCAGCTACACTGAACATTTCTGCTACAAATGCAAACATAAAACATAATATAATAGCAAAGGTAACTATCCTATCTCTCCATACAGACCCTTGAGCAAATCTTGTTATTCCTTTTGAAACTAATATTCCAACCAATATAGATATTATAAAGAAAGAAACAATCTTTATCATTAAATCTTTAATACTTGAATCCGCGGAAGGGTTAACCATACCTGATACTACTGCTAATAAAATAATACCTAATACATCATCAATAATAGCTCCGCCTAAAATTGATATACCTTGCTTACTTCCTAATTGCTTCATATCTCTAAGAACTGATACTGATATACTAACTGAAGTAGCAGTCAATATTGTACCAATATATAAAGCAAACATAAATTTATGATGTGCATCTCCAGCTGGTAAAAATCTATCAAAGAAAAACAAAGGAATAATTGTACCCAAAGCTAAAGGAAAAACCACTCCACCTATTGCAATAATTGAAGCACCTTTTCCTGAAGCTTTGAGTTCTTTTAAATCAGTTTCTAGCCCAGCTAAAAACATTAAAAATACGACACCAATTTGTGAAATTGAACGAATAAGATGATCGTTACCATCTACTAAATTAAATATTGTAGGTCCTATTATAATTCCTACTAATATTTGTCCAAGAACTGGTGGCATAGATACCTTTGCCGCCAACCATCCGCCAGCTGAAGCTGCTATTAATAATATTGCTAATTGTAATAAAAAATGATACTCTTCTGCATGTTGCATCATTGATGTAAAATTCATTTTTATGCCCCCTAAATATAGTTTTAAAATAGCACAAATAAAATTTTACTCCTATTATGTTTAATATTCAATGGTAATAATGTTGAATATATCTATATTATTCATTCATTTTTATTAATACTAACCAAATAAATTTTACAATATAATAATTTTATTAAATATAATATGTAATAATAAACAACTAGGATAATTTACCCTAGGTAAAAAAAATTAAATATCAATAACATGAAAAGAGTATAAATTGTTAATTTATACTCTTTTCATGTTATGTTAATTTAATTATATTTATTTTATTCACTTTGAATATTTTTTAATTTTTCTGCTTGATCAGCAGTAATTAAACTATCAACAATTTCTTCAATGTCTCCATCAAGAATGCTGTCTAATTGATGTAATGTTAATTTTATTCGATGGTCAGTTACTCTTCCTTGTGGGAAGTTATAGGTACGTATTTTTTCACTACGATCTCCCGTACCAACCTGACTTTTTCTAATTTCTGCTTGTTCTTTTTGTTGTTTTTCTTGCTCAATATCATATAGTCTTGATCTTAATACCTTTAATGCTTTATCTTTATTTTTAAGCTGTGATTTTTCATCTTGACAACTTACTACAAGACCTGTAGGTATATGTGTAATTCTTACTGCTGAATCTGTCGTATTAACACATTGTCCACCATTTCCAGAAGCTCGAAATACATCAACTCTAATATCATTCATATTTATTTCTACATCTACATCTTCTACTTCTGGCAATACAGCTACTGTTACAGTTGAAGTATGAATTCTTCCACCAGACTCAGTAACTGGAACTCTTTGAACACGATGAACTCCTCTTTCATATTTTAATTTAGAAAAAGCACCGTTACCTTGAATCATAAAAACAACTTCTTTAAATCCGCCTACTCCGTTTTCATTCATACTAATAGTTTGAACTTTCCATCTATTTCTTTCTGCATATCTGCAATACATACGAAAAAGACTTCCTGCGAATAAAGCTGCCTCATCTCCACCAGCTCCACCTCTAATTTCAACAAAAACATTTTTATCATCATTAGGGTCTTTTGGCAGTAGTAAAATTTTCAGTTCTTCTTCGATTTGTAATAATCGTTCTTTGCTTTCATTTAACTCTTCTTTAGCCATCTCTTTCATTTCTGGATCATCTTCATCCTCTAAAATAGCTAAACTATCTTCCATATTAATTTTTGTATCTTTATACTCTTGATATTTTTCTACAATAGGTAATAAATTGCTATGCTCTTTCATGAGTTTACGCCATTTATCCTGTTTGCTAATTATATCAGCATCATTAATCATCTCTGATATCTCTTGAAATTTATTTACAATACCATCTAACTTACCAAACATAACTACACCTCTCTATATTTTATCAATATAACAAATAAAATCATTTGTACATCGTACCACTAACAACTCTATTAATTCCTGCTAAATCTTTACTAATATTAATGTTAGTATATCCATAATACTCTAATATTTCTTTTACTTCTTCGCTTTGATCGTGTCCTACCTCATAAAATATATAGGACTTTTCATTTGTTAATTCTTTTACTTTTTTAGATATCTGTTTATAAAAATATAACCCATCTTCTCCTCCATCAAGAGCTCCAATAGGTTCATAATCCTTTACTTCACGCATTAAACTTACTATTTCATTACGTTTTATATAAGGTGGATTTGATATGAAAAGCTCAAAATTATTAATATTATCGACTTTTTCAAATAAATTACTTTGTATAAAACTAATTCTATCATCTACTTTATTAGTAACTGCATTTTGTTTTGCAACACTAATAGCTTCTATTGATATGTCTACACTAGTTGCTCTTACATTCTCGCATTCATTACATATACTGATAGGTATACATCCGCTACCTGAACCAATTTCAAGTATATTAGTTATATTATTTTCTTTAATGCATTTTATGGCCTCTAATACAAGAATCTCTGTATCTTGTCTAGGAATTAAAACATTATTATTAACTTTAAAAGGTAGCCCCATGAATTCCTGATAGCCTGTAATATACTGAAGAGGCTTTCCCTTAGCTCTTATGTTAATTAATCTCATATAAGAAATATATTTATGCTCCGTTATTTCCTTATTCCCATTAATTATTATATTTACTTTATCCATTTGAAGTATTTGTTCTAATAACATGTTTGCATCTATTTGAGCATCAATAACTTTATTATCTCTTAATAATTTTATTCCATCATCCAATGCATTCCTTATGGTCTTCTTCATCGATAGCTAAGACCTCCTTTAATGAAGCTATTGCAACTTCTATCTGTGAATCATCAGGTTCTCTTGTTGTTAAATTTTGTAACCATAATCCTGGTTTAGAAATAATTTTTGCAAGTTTTGATTCTGATCTACCTAACCATTTTATTATTTCATAAGACAATCCCGCAATTAAGGGCAAACATAATATTCTAACAATAAATCTTAACCAAAATGTTCTAACATCGATAAGCATTAGAACAATTATACTCATGAGTACTACTATTAATAAAAAGTTTGTACCGCATCTTTTGTGTAATCTTGAATGTTTTTTTATATTCTCAACAGTTAATTCTTCTTCGTGTTCTAAACAATTAATTGATTTATGCTCAGCACCATGATATTGAAAAACTCTTTGTATATCTTTCATCAATGATATTATTTTTAAATATGATAAAAATATAATAACACGTACAACACCATCAACCAAATTGATTAATTTAGGATGTGCTAATTTATCTTTTAGTAATTGTGATATTCCAAGAGGTAATAACACAAACAAACCCATAGCTAACAAAATGGATAAAACAACAGAAAATCCTATTACAAAACTATCTAATTTATCACCTAATATTTTCGTTAAAAATTTATCCATTTTACTTGGTTGCTTATCTTTATTATCATCTTCTAAGTCAAAAAATTCAGCTGAATACGTTAGTATTTTCATACCTATAACTAAAGATTCCACAAATCCAAGCATTCCTCTAAATATTGGTAACTTAAAAAGTTTTACTTTTTCAGAAAAACTCTTATATTCTTTTTTATCAATAACTATTTCTTTATCAGGTTTTCTAATCGCAACTGCATAGGTAGTTTTGTTTTTCATCATAACCCCTTCAATAACAGCTTGACCACCTATATCTACTGGTTTCATATTTACCACCCACATTATAATATTTTAAAACTTATTAAATTATACCATGTAACCACATATACGTCTATGCATAAATAATTGAAGAAAAAGCGACTATAAGACAAGAATATCCTACTAGAGTAGGCATGATAAAACAAAAAAAAGTTGAGGAAATTCCTCAACTAAAGTATTAATTAATTATTTTCTTGATTAATGCCATATTTACGGTTGAACTTATCTATACGTCCACGAGCAGATACTGCTTTTTGTGTTCCAGTATAAAAAGGATGACATTTTGAACAAATTTCAACGTGAATATTTTCATCAGTTGAACCTGTAACAAATTCATTACCACAGTTACATTTTACTTTAGCTTGATGATATTCTGGATGAATTCCTTCTCTCACACGTTTCACCTCTTTCAAATATTAGCCTTTAATATTATATGCCGACATTAAGTCGAACTTATATTTGTAAACAGCTTTTATATTATATCACGAAATATATTATGATGCAATACCTTTTCTATTTATATTTATCAATTAAGCTTTTATTAATAGTATTAAAAAATTCCTTATTATTTTTTGATTTTACAAATACTTTTAACATACTCTCAGTTACTTCATCTGATCTCATATTACTACTTGCTTTTCTAAGTCGATATATAGCATCCATTTCATCTTTTGTATAAAGTAAATCATCTCTTCTTGTCCCTGATTTTGCAATATCAATAGCTGGAAATATTCTCTTCTCTGATAGCTTTCTATCAAGTACTAATTCCATATTACCCGTTCCTTTAAACTCTTCAAAAATAACTTCATCCATCTTACTTCCTGTTTCCACAAGCGCTGTAGCAAGTATTGTAAGACTTCCACCTTCTTCAATATTTCTAGCTGCTCCAAAAAACTTCTTTGGCATATGAAGAGCTGCTGGGTCAAGTCCTCCAGATAATGTTCTACCACTTGGTGGGATAGTTAAATTATAAGCTCTAGCCAACCTTGTTATGCTATCGAGCAAAATATATAAGTCTTTTTTCTGTTCTACCATTCTCTTTGCTCTAGCAAGTACCATTTCGGAAACTCTTTTATGATGTTCTGGCAGCTCATCAAATGTAGAGTAAATAACTTCTACATTTTCACCTTTTATGGAACGTCTTATATCTGTTACCTCTTCTGGTCTTTCATCTATTAATAATACAATCAAATGGGAATTTGGATGATTTTTTGTAATAGCATTAGCTATCTTTTTGAGTAAAGTTGTCTTACCAGCTTTTGGTGGTGCTACAATCATACCTCTTTGTCCTTTACCGATAGGTGCAACAAAATCAATAAGCCTTGTAGAATATTCAGAAGAGACAGTCTCAAGATGTACTCTTTCATTTGGAAATATAGGTGTTAAATCTTCAAAATTTGGTCTTCTTGCAGCATTAGCTGGCGAATCACCATTTACAGATTGGACATATAATAATGCTCTAAATTTTTCATTATCTTTTGGAACTCTTATGTTACCAATTATTAAGTCTCCTGTTTTCAAATTAAATCTTCTAATTTGTGAAGGTGATACATATACATCATCTTCTCCTGGTAAATAATTAGCACATCTAATAAAACCAAAACCATCTGGTAATACTTCGAGTACTCCATATGCTATTTCTCCACTGTTTAAATCTTGAAAATCTGAAGGAACTTTTTTATTTGGTCTTTCCCTATTTCCTTCTTTTTTAATATCTTTTCTTACTTCTTTATTAATTTGTTTACTTTGCAAATTGTCTTGTTTTGTAACTTCTTCTTTTTTTTCTATATCTTTCTTATATTTTTCATTCTTGCTATGAAGGTCTTGTTTTTCTTTATCTAACAATGGTTTTTGTACGGTTTTCTGTGTATTATCTTCTATTATATTTTGTGATTTTTTATCTACTTTTTGTATGTAGTTATTATCTTGTTGTAATTTCTGTGCGTTTCTATCTGTTTCTTCGTTATCTAGTTTGTCTTCTTTATTATCTTCCACTTTAGTTTCAACTTCTTTAAGGATTTGGATTAGCTCAGCTTTTTTAAATTTAGTAATACTTCTTATACCAAGTTCTTTAGCCTTTTTACGAAGTTCTGCTAATGTAACTTTAGTGAAATCCGTACTCATATGAGCACCCCTTTCGTAATTATTAAAAATATTCCCTTTAATTTATGTAAATATAAATTATATAAATATTAAAGTTTGTCCTACAATATTATCTCTACATTAAAAACAGCAAAGTAATAAATTATACTCATTATATTTTATATTTTAAAATACACTATTATTGGAGAATTTATTGATAAGCTATATGAAATATAATTGATATGATATATTTATAATATAATAACATTCAAGTTATTGTATCATAAATATACCTGTTAATGCAAATAATTCTATACTAAAATTAACGTTGCTATTTTGAAAAAGATTAGTAATGTAGTTACATCTACTATTGTTGTTATCATTGGACTAGCCATTATTGCAGGGTCAAGTTTTAATTTTTTTGCAACAACTGGTAGGGTTCCTCCAATAATTGCTGCAAAAGTAGTAGTACATATTAATGTTAATCCTACCATCATAGCTTTAAATGGATCATCATCAGTGAAATAAATCCTTATACAATTTAATACACCAAGAGTACATCCAACCATTAACCCTACTCTTATTTCTTTCCATAAAACACGAAATACATCTTTAAATTTCACTTCCCCTAGTGTAATACTTCTAATAACAAGAGTTGCTGATTGTGCTCCTGCATTACCCCCTGTAGACATAAGCATAGGTGTATAAATCGCAAGAGCAAATTGCATTATTAGATGATTATTAAAATTCATTACCATCTCTGTCAAATATGCTGAAAACATAAGTATTACAAGCCATGGCAATCTTTTTTTTGCTAACATCAAAACCGATGCATCTAAATATTCAATTTCCGTAGGCTCAATAGCAGCCATTCTTTGAAAGTCCTCTGTAGTCTCTTCTTCTATAACATCAACAATATCATCAATAGTAATTATACCTACTAATCTATTTTCATTATCTACTACTGGTAATGAAAGAAAATCATATTTTTTAAAAACTTCTGCTATATATTCTTGATCATCATGAGTATTCACATAAATAACATCTGTCTCCATTATATCAGATATAATAGTGTGTTTATCACTTAATACTAAATCTTTCAAAGATATAATACCCTCTAGAGTTCTTTTAGTTCCAGTAACATAACTTGTGTATATTGTTTCTTTATTAAAACCTGTTCTTCTTATTTTTTCCATTGCTTCATTTACGGTCATTTCTTTTTTTAGCCCTACAAACTCAATTGTCATAAGACTTCCTGCAGAATCATCAGGATAATTTAAGAATTGATTAATTAGCCTACGTTCTACAACAGTAGACTGTTGTAAAATTCTTTTAACTAAATTTGCAGGTACTTCTTCAATTAAATCAATTTTATCATCAAAGTTTAATTCATTTATTATATCAGCTAATTCTTTATCGCTTACTATGGAAGAAAGTTCTGATTGCCTTTCAACATCTAAAAACGAAAAAACTTCTGCTGCTATTTCTTTTGGTAGCATTCTAAATACTAATATAGCTTCTTTTATATTTAATTCTTCAAGTAACTCTGCAATATCAGCTTCTTGAATCTCTACTAATTCATTTCTTATTTGTGATAGTTGTTTATTCTTTAATAATTCTGTAAGTGTTTTTAAATCCAATTTAAATCCTCCTTTTATGTGTTTTCTACCTTAGCGCCCAAACACTAAACAACAAGATTACAAGCGTTATTATACGCACTTGTTGTGTATAAAACACAAAAGAGAGTAATAATTCTACTTTCGTCTTGGAGATGGTAGAAAAAAATATATTATATTATAAATACAACTCCCAGGGTCTGCGTCCATACTACCATCTCCTTTCGATTAAAGTAACTGAAAACTTACATTTAGTTGATTTTCTAATATACAACCTATTAATTGATACTTTACTACACTCTTTATATATTGTCTAGTTTCTTTTATATATTTATATACCATCTTAAAGTTTATAAAACAAATTACCTTGCACTGTATAGAATCTTAGTTTTTTTTACCTCTTGTATAATATATATTAAATAAATAAAATAAATATTAAATAGAGTCTCTTTTTATGGTATAATCTGTATATATTGACAATCTAGTAAATCATAATCAGGGGGTAACCATGGAGTTTTTCATCATAATATTTAAAAATCTACTTGGATTTGATGGTATTATAATTATTTTAGCTTTAGTAAACTTCTTTTATTTTTTACCTAAGTTAAAAAAATCTACTAATGAATTAGAACATTCATTACAACCAACTATTTATATTCCAATAGAACAAATAATAACATTAATAAAACAATCTAATAAATCTGAATTAGATTTACATTTATTACGCAAACTAAAAGAAAAGGAAACAAAGTGCTACTACCATTTTGCTTCTATAACCAATATTTTTCCTCTTATGGGGATTCTTGGTACAATCATATCATTACTTCGTCTTACTTCATTTTCAAATGATATGATTATGTTTAATTTTACTACAGCTTTAACATCAACTTTTTGGGGGTTAGTATGTGCTATACTATTTAAATCAATTGATAGTACAATTTATCCCAAAATCGCTCTTAATGAAGATAGTTTTAATCTTTTATTAAGTAGAATTGACCAATATACAAGTAAAGGTGATAATTATGAAACAAAAGATATTCTTTGATCTAACGCCACTACTTGATATTGTATTAATACTTCTCTTTGCATTTATGCTTAATGTTAATGCTGGTAGTACCGAAAAAGAAAATATGCTTCATGATGAGCAACAATTAAATAATAAATTAGTAGATACTATAAAAAGTAAAGATAATGAAATCTCAAATTTGAAAGAAGAAATAGATACTCTTAATAAAAAAATAGATGAAATGTCTTTTGATATTTCCAACGAGAAAGAGTCATTAATAAATATCTCTACTAACTTAGCTAGATGGTTTAATACAAACAAAGATATGTTGAACCAGATATCTACTAATAAGAATATAGAAAAGTTAGCTGATAAAGACTCTATACTAGAACAATTACACAAATATGAGGCTATATCAAAAAAATATTTTTTTGTTGATATAGTATTAAAATCAACACAGAATAAATTATTTATTAATGGAGAAGATACTAACACTTTTATATCTTTAGATGAAGTAATATCACCCGAATCAAGAAAAAATAAAAAAGAACAAATTAAAGATATTATTGAGCAAGTTATTGATAATAAAGAAGGTGGTTATACTTTTGTATTAATTACTCTAAAGGAAGAAGATCATGTTTACCGTTATGCATTTACAGTAGTTTGGGATGCTATAAAAGAGATTCAACAAAAACATGGTACAGATAAAATATTTAAAACAAAATATGTTCTTCCTGATTAATTATATATTATATTTATTATTAGGTTCTGAAATTGCTAAAGAAAGGATGAATTAATATGTCAAGAAATCGCAGAAGAAAAAGTAAAGGGAAAAGTATTTTTGTAACAATTATAGTTCTTGGTTTAATTGTATTTTTGGGAGCAGATAACTTTGGATTTGATTGGTTTAATTTTAAAATTAATTTAAATAATTCTACTAATACCACTCAATCAAATACTACATCTAAAGAAAAAGATAAAGGAACAAAGTATGTCAATGTCGTTATAAAAGACAATAATATAACTATGAATGATGAATTAATTAATATAGATACATTCAAAGAAAAGTTAAATAAATTAGATTCAAATAATAACACTATTAATTTAATGGATAACGGTGCATATAATGAAACTTTTACCGAAGTAGAAAATATGCTTACTGAAAAAGGATTTAAAGTAATAATTTCAACAATTATAAAATAATAAATTAAATTTTCCTGTTTATATAATATTCTTCTAGGTAATTGTAAAACTAAGAATTTTACTTTTTTACATACAATATGTAGTTCTTATAACATGCTGAAATTCAACATATTGTATTAAAGAATCAACTGAATGTAGTTTCTCAATTACTTTTAATAATCTTGTTAAAGTTAATATCACTAATAGGTGGGAAAGTTGACAATTAATATAACATTAGGAGGGATTTTATGAATATACAAATTATTGCTGACAGCGCATGTGATTTACCTGATGATATCATTGAAAAATACAATATAGATGTTCTACCGCTTATTGTAAATCTAGATGGAAAAGAATATAAAGATAACGTAGATATTAAACCATCAGAACTTTTTAAACGTATGCTAGAAGGTGCTGTACCCAAAACGGCACAAGCACCTTATGAAAGCATAGAAAATATGTTCAAAAAATATCTTACATGTAATAAACCTTGCATATATATATCTTTTTCATCAGAGTTATCAGGTACATATCAAACAGCTAGAATAGTAGCACAAGACATAAAAGAAAAATATCCAGATTTTGATTTAACTGTTATTGATTCAAAAGCAGCTTCTCTTGGATATGGATTAATAGTATATCTTACAGCTCTAGAAGCTCAAAATGGTGATTCAAAAGAAGAAGTAATAAACAAAATATTATTTTATAAACAACATATGGAACATATTTTTACAGTAAATGATTTAGAATATCTCTATAAGGGTGGTCGTGTATCCAAAACAGCAGCAGTTCTAGGTTCTGTCCTTAATATTAAACCTATTCTTGATGTAGAAGATGGAAAATTAATTCCTATTGAAAAAATAAGAGGCAGAAAAAAATCTATTAATAGAATGATTGAAATAGTAGAAGAACGTAGTGACAGACTTAGTGAACAGATTGTAGCAATTAATCACGCGGATGATTTAGAAACTGCATTATCAGTAAAATCTAAATTAGAAGCAAAATTTGGAATTAAAGAATTTGTTATAAGAGATGTTGGATGTGCAATAGGTGCTCATTCTGGTCCTGGTACATTATCAATTTTCTTTTTAAATAAGTTAAATTAATTTAATTATGAATACTCCATTTTTATGAATATTTTAGTCCTTTATCGGAAAAAATATTATAGTTAATTCATATTAATTTATTAATATATAGATAATTTTTATAAGTTATATGATTTAACTTATGAATTATGTTGCATAATAATCTCTAAAAAAATGTAACTTAATAATAAGTAAAAAGGAGTGTTTTTAATGGAAATAGGAAATTATAATGCTAGTATCGGATGTACAGTAAAAGAATGTAAATTTCACACAAATAATGATTACTGTTCGTTACAACATATCAATGTTGTAAATTCATCAGTTTCAAATGCAACCAAAACTCAAGCGATAACAGATTGTGCAAGTTTCCAACCTAAATAAACATCCTAGTAATTTCTTTATTTAAATTTTAGATAACCAATTTAATGGTTATCTATTTTTTATTTCATCAATCTTATTCAAAATCATCTGGATTTAATTCTTTTGCAAACTCATTATATTCCTCTTTTGAATCTGGATGATGTGCCTTTTTGTTTTCTGACTTTGAACTATAGTCAGGAATAACTTCCTTATTTTTTGTAGATTGATTTTGATTCTTATTATCACTTTTTCTGTGCATAAATACTCCTCCTGTAAAATATTAAAACTCTTTCTATTACGATATTATTATAACCATTATTTTTAACATTATTACAAAGTTTAGCACTTTTAATTTATTTTTTTGAAATTACATAGCAGTATTATATTTTTTTATAAGTACTTCCATTTGAGGAAGCTCTTCCATACTATATTATAGGAGGTGATTTATGTGAGTCCTTATATAAAAACAGATGAGAATAAATATTTTAATCATGATGAATTTAGTCAACAACAATATGATCCTTGGAATATTTTCAAAGGATTTAGACCTAATTATTCTAATGATAGTAAGCCACCAAAAAAATCTAAACCCGATAACTATAGTAACATTCCTCCAAGACAACAACCACCAAGTAAAGAACCTGATTATAATTATCAGCCACCAAGACAAAGAGAAGAAAATAATTATGAATATAATCCATGGAATGTATTTCCTGGGTTAAGACCTACGCCAAGAGACTATAAAAGACCTACTCAGAAACGACCAGACAAGGGTGATCCAAAAGATCCTTCACTAAAATACATTCCTACACCAGTCATTAAGGATAGTATTGGTAAAGTAATTAACACATATATTCCTGGTTATGGTAGAGTAAATGTTTATGTAAAAGGCATTAATAGAAATGGTATGGTTCATTTAGTAATTATTGAGCCTCAACCTGATGATTACATCTATATTCATCATTCTGATATGGTAGGCATTTATCCTCCAACACTATAATTAAACGTGTGCTATATGCACACGTTTATATAATCCCCAATAACATTAATTGGTATATCTATGATTTTTTTTAATTGTTCTAAATAATCTTTATCCATAGCTAATACTGCACAAGTTGCAGGTCCTGCTGATTTTTTCATATCTACTTTAATATTTTTAGATTTCCTAAACTCAAGATTATTAGATAATGCCATTTGTACTGCTTCATATTCAATTCCCTTTGAACCAACTGGCAAAATATCTTCTATATAATCAAGGCTTTTAATTTTCTTTATAATATCTATTGTAATAATTTCATTTTTTGCCTCTAATACTTCATTACCAACTTTTGGATTACCTACTGTAACAGCTATATTGCCTGCTTTAGGTTTGGGAAACTCCCAAATACTTGTATCAACTTTCCCTATTACAGTTAACCCAATACCTGTAACTGAAACAGGAATATTTTCTTCTGTACTACCTGTAACTACATCTTCTTTATCTAAGCCTATCATCTCTAATACTTTATAAACACCTTTTAGAATTTTTTTCCCTGTATCATTCATTTCTACACAAAAATTATTAATAATCGTTATTGGCTTAGCACCTATTGCAAGAGTTTCCGCTAAACATACACATGCAGTATAATAACCTGTAATATAAGGATCAGCTTTTATTACATCATGCTCTTTATTACCTATGCCTCCACAAGAATCACAAGCAACCGTTAATATATTTTTATCATCTAATTCTAATAAAGTTACATCTCTGTATTTTTTAATCATTTATCTTCCTTTCTACATTAAACATTATTTATGTAATTACAAAACTAAGGATTTTAATTCTTTAAAACAATGAACTAAAGTACCATATCCATTCTTATATTCAATCTCTACAATCATCCCAGGTAATATTTTAAAATGCCACCTATCTTCACTTCTTAAATTCAATAAGTGCATAATTGAAGTTCTAATTACCCCACCATGAGTTACAATAACACTAGTACCATTAATATCTTTAACATCATCCAAAAACTCAATTACTCTATTATCAAAATCAATTATATTTTCTCCCTCTGGGATTATATAATCCTTATAATCATTCATAAACTGATTATACTCATTGGGATATCTTTTCTTAGCAATACTAGGCGTTAATCCTTCAAAAATACCATAGTTCATTTCACTAAGTTGCTCTACTAGTATAACTTTTTTATTAATTAATCTTCCTATATTATCTGCAATAACCTTCGTCCTATCTAAAGGACTAGAATATACATAGTCTACGTTCACCGATTGAACATATTTCATTATATAATCTATTTGTTTTATACCTTTTTTTGTGAACTCTGAATGTGTAGTTCCATAAATAAGTTGTTCTACATTAGCATAAGTTTCCCCATGTCTAATTAAAATAAATTTCATTACACTAACCACCTAATGTTCAATCTTTTTTTGGCAAATTATACTTAAGCAACGATTCCAAGTAAATATGCACTTAATAAAAAAATAACTTGAGAAAATTCAATTGTCATTCCGATAACGTCACCTGTTATTCCACCAAGTTTTTTACGAATAGATGTATTTACAAACACTATAATAATACCCGTTATAGAAACTGCTCCTATCAATAATAGCTTATTAAATACTATAATTAAACTAAACAATAAAACAAATCCAAAAAACACATAACTATACTTAGTTTTCTCAACAAATTCTTTTCCCATACCAGATTCCTTTGCATATTCACTTATAGAACATATTAGTAAAGCAAAGCATCTACCCACTAAAGGAAATAATAAAATGGTAACTGGATCATTATATCCAATTATTGTTACCATACTTATAAAGTATAATATTAGTGAAATAACTCCAAAAGACCCAATCCTACTATCTTTCATAATTTCAAATATTTTGTCTCTGTCTCTATAACTAAAAATACCATCACTAACATCTGCTAAACCATCTAGATGTAATCCTCCCGTAATAATCAAATAAAGTATAATTACTAACAATGATAGGATACTAGGAACAATATTATCCCCAAAATAGCTTACTGGAAATAAACATCCTCCAATAAGTAATCCAATAAATGGCATATATTTAATTCCTTTAACAAAATCATCACTATTAAATGAGAAAGTATACTTTATAGGTATTCTTGTCAAAAAAGTTAACATAAGTATAAAACCTTTCATTAATTATCTTCTCCCTTAATCTTCATTGGTATAGATGATACCATGAAATAAACTTCATCAGCTCTACTTGCTATATATTGATTAACTCTTCCAGCTATATCTCTAAAAATACTTCCTAATCTATATGCTGGTACCAATCCCATTCCTACCTCATTAGTGACTACAATAATCTGCTTATTATTTTCTTCCATTAAGTCAATTAGCTTCTTGATTTCGCAAAATATATATTCCTCGGCTATATCAATATCTTTATTACTGCAAGTATCATAATCAATCTTTTTATCAAACATTAAATTAGTAACCATAGTTGTCACACAATCTAGTAAAAATAAATCTATTTTATCTATTAATTCTTTATCTATTTTATCAAAAGACTTATATTCTTCTATTGTTAGCCATTCATTTGGTCTAGATAATTTATGTTTTTTAATCCTATCTTCCATATCCTTATCAGTTACTATAGCTGTTGCTATATATGCAATGTTTTTCCCTCTTTGTTTTGCTAGTCGTTCTGCGTAAGTACTCTTTCCACTACGAGCACCACCTGTTACCATAGTAATTCCCATTTTATTTCTCCTTAAATATAATGTATTAAGTAGTTGTAAACTACATTGAATTGATTACAATAAATCATTTAAACCTTTTATAAGTTTTTCATTGTCACTATGATCTTTGATAGCTATTCTAATAAAACTCTCATCTAAAGACTTAAAATTATCACATACTCTAACATACATATTTTTCTTCAATAACTTTAAATTCAACATATTTCCCGAGAAATAATTTAACTTACATAAGAAAAAATTAGAGTAAGTATTATATACTGTTAAGTTGTTAATATTAATTAAATTCTTATACAAGTACTCTCTTTCACATTTAACCCAATCAATTACTTTATTATCAAAATAGGTATCATTAATTATTTTGGGTACAATATTGAGAGCAAAAGTATTCATTGTCCAAGGTTCTTTATATTTCTCCATTTTGTCGATAACTCTTTTATTAGAAATGCCATATCCTATCCTTAAACCTGGTATAGCATAATACTTTGTCATTGATCTAAGAGAAAATATATTATTACTTTCTAATTTATTTATTATCGATTCCTTTCGTGTAAACTCTATAAAAGATTCGTCAATAAACAAAAAGCTATTTTCATTGCTAATAATATCCATTAATTGCTTTATCTCATCTAGTTCAATAAATTTCCCTGTTGGATTATTAGGATTACATAAAACTACAACATCTGGCTTAAAAGATGACATTTTCCTTTCAAATTTATCTAAGTTACATTGAAAATCTTCTTTATAATCAAGTATATAATCTTCTATATTACTTCCCACTAGCTGAAAAGCCCTTCTATATTCATTAAACGTAGGTTCTATAATAAGAACTTTTTTAGGTCTTATTGCTCTTGCAAATAAATAAATAAGTTCACTTGCACCATTACCCATCATTATATTATCCATATCTATATTATATTTTGTACTGATAGCTTCTTTTGCTGTTTTCCCGTCAATATCTGGATATCTGCATATATTATCAATGCTCTCCTTAATAATTTGCTTTATATTGTTAGTAACGCCTATTGGATTAATATTAATACTATAGTCCACAACATTTAAATCACCATGATACCCACCATGTCTATTCATTTAATCAGTCCTTTTCTCCCCAAATACTAACCTTTTCTATACTATTTTCTTAAAAGTATTGGAAAACTACATTCAGTTAATATTTAATACAGTATGTTTAATTTCCTTTTTAAAATCTACATATCGAATGTAAATATTATATCTAGTAATAGTCTTTTTAAATATCTTAATCTCTACATATTATATGGCAAAATTCAAATCCTAGCTTTACAATAACTCGTTTATTCTATTATGATAAGTATTTTACACAGACAAATCATAAAAATAGTTATTAATTCAGAAACATATATAATTTTAGTGGATTTTATTATATGATCTTTATTTAGTTTTTCAATACTATCACCTATTGTTGGCTTAATGACTACTTCATCAAAATATGTATTAGTCCCACCTATCCTAATATTCAATAACCCAGCTACTGCTGATTCTGGATAGCCACAATTTGGACTTTTATGATTTTTCCTATCTCTTTTAAGTATTTTCCAACCATTCTTAATATCATAACCTAAAATTCCACCTGCAATTAACATAAATAAACTACCAATACGTGCTGGTATAAAATTAAATATATCATCTGTTTTAGCAGAAGCAAACCCTATTTCTTTATAATGGCAATGAATATATCCAACCATAGAATCAAGAGTATTTACCGCTTTATACGCAAAAACAAATTGAACAGGCATATCTACAATAAAACCTATCCCTATAAATATAAGAGGTGCTAAAACTCCATCTACAGTATTTTCAGCAGTTGTTTCAATAGCTCCCCTTATTACTTCTTCTTTCGTTAAATTAGTTGTGTCTCTACCCACTAAATAAGAAAGTTGTTTTCTTGATAAGTCTAAATCATTTTTATCTATAGCACTCCAAACTTTTAGTACCTCATCCTTTAAACATTTTGCTGCTAATGAAGTATATAGAAAGTAAATAGTTACTATATCTCTAACGTAAGGATGTATTAGATTACTTATAAATAATATTATTGAAATTACACCCATTGTTATTCCAACAGTTAGTATAAGTAATATAAATCCTCCTAATTTCAAATTAATTTTACTTTTTCTGATTAATTTTTCTAACTTACTTATTAGTTTTCCTATATAAATAATTGGATGGGGCACATTTAATGGATCTCCAAATATACTATCTAATAAAACAGCTAAGAACAATATAATAATCGTCTTCAAAAGTCACACCTTATCTTTCTTTATTTTATATAAATTATGTATGTAATTGCAAAACTAAGAATTTAAATTTCTTTTATAAATTATATCTTTAATTTTATCTAAATCTATATTATTTCTTACTAACTCTGCCAATTTATCATATTCTTTATCTTTTAACTTAGCATAATCTATATCATTTTTGCAGTCTATTCCTTTTTTAATCTTTATATTAGTAAGAACAGATTTTCTTAATTTATCATTATCAAATATACCATGAAGATACGTACCAAATACGTTTTTAGAATTATTTATTGCACCATCTAATCTACCATCTTCTAATTTAATTAGAGATTCACAATCTCCAGTTAATCTTGTTGTACCCATATGGATTTCGTATCCACTTACTACTAGATTATAAGCTTCTTTTGCAAAAGACACTTCAGAAATAATATTTCCTTTAATTTGAGTCGTTTGCTTAGTCTCTTCCATTTCAGTCTTTACTTCAAGTAATCCCAAACCATTAATACTGTTTATTGATGTTTCCACACCTTTTTCATCAGTTATTACTTCTCCTAACATTTGATATCCACCACATATACCAACTATTGGAATGTTATCTCTATGAACTGTATAAATTCCTTTCTTTAATGATGAATTATGAATATATTCCATGTCCTTAATTGTATTTTTACTTCCTGGAATAATAAGTAAATCAATATCTATAAAATCTCTATAATCTTTTATATATCTAACTGAAACATTATCTTCTAATTCAAAAACTGTAAAATCTGTGAAATTAGACATATATGGTAATTTTAACACACCGATAACAATATCTGCATCTTTTTGTTTATCAAATCTCTCCGTAACGCTATCTTCATCATCGATATTTAATGGTTTATAAGGAATAACACCTAAACATGGTATTTGCAATTTCTCATAAAACATATCAATACCTGGTTGAAGAATTTTTACATCTCCTCTAAACTTATTAATAATATAACCTTTGATCCTTTTTCTTTCTTCTGGTTCAAGAAGCATAACTGTTCCATAAATAGAAGCAAATACTCCTCCTTTATCAATATCGCCTATTAAAACAACTGGGGCATCTACCATTTCAGCCATACCCATATTTACAATATCATTTTCTCTAAGATTAATTTCCGCAGGACTTCCTGCTCCTTCTAATACAATAACATCATACTGATCTTTTAATTTATTATAAGCTTTTAATATATGATTTTTAAAAGAGGCTTTAGTACTAAAATAATCTTTTGCACGCATATTTTTATAAATTTTACCATTAAGTATAACTTGACTACCAACATCACTAGTTGGTTTTAGTAGTATTGGGTTCATTTCAACTGTCGGTTTTATTCTAGCAGCTTCAGCTTGTACAACTTGAGCTCTACCCATTTCTTTTCCATCTTCTGTTACAAAAGAATTAAGTGCCATATTTTGCGATTTAAATGGAGCTACACTTGTTCCTTCATCATTTAAAATCCTACATAATGCAGCCGTTAATATGCTTTTCCCTACTGTAGAAGCCGTTCCTTGAAACATAATATTGTTACTCATATACTCACTCCATTTAATGTTTTAATAGAATTATTATATTCTATAATAAATTTAATATCAACAAATGATTAGAATAACTAAAAAAGAGTTAATCCATTATTATTTGGACAACTCTTTTTTGATAGGAATAATACGACATAACCGCTTTTATCGTATAAAAATCTTTATAAGTAGTTTTTAAGAAAATGTCATTTTGTTCACTTCAATACCTTCAATAGCCTTTAGTGATTTCTCTAATTTATCACACTTACCTTGTGTATCCTCATTAATTTCTAGTAGTATAATACCTTCTTCTGTACTATTTCCTTGTTGCTGATGTAATCCTAATCTAGTATTAATAATGCTACCTTGTTCTGTTAGAATATCTTGCATCCTATCTACTTCTTCTAATCGATTACTTACTTTAATACCTAAAATAGTCTTCATTTTAATTACCTCCCATATAACCATTCTTACTTTTTGTGAATAATCTAGATGTAATTAGAATATCCACATATATTTAATTATATACATGTTATATGGATGCTTCAACTATTTATTTGTAAAATATTCCATTAATATTATAATTATTTTGAAATTTATTTTTATTCCGCATAGATAGTAAAGGGTATATGATATTATAATAACTTGCCTTGACCTGTGAAGAGGCGGGTCTGCGTTATTTTAATACCATATACCCATATCATGGATACGTTATTGCAACAGTAGTATGAGCAGTTTTTTTGTGGTATCTAATACAGTGAATAGATATATTAAATGAATACTAACCTATTTCACTACATCAAAACCTTTATTTAACCATCCTAGAGGTGCATTAGCACTCATGCCCATTCCACCATTAAGAGAAACTGCATCATAGCCTAATAATCTTAATGCAGCTACAGTTTGCCCTGCTGTTTGACCTGTATAGCAGTAAACTACAACTTTTTTATCTTTTGGTAGAGTTGAAAATTTTGTTTCCATTCCTGCTCCCCAAGGTATATTATTAGCACCTTCAATATGCCCTTCATTATAGTCTTTTTCACTTCTAATTGATAATAAATAGAAATCTTCTTTGCTATCAATCATTGCTTTTAAATTGTCTTCTGATACTTTATAGTTTTTAAATTTTGTATCCTTTACATCTGCTAAACCATTATAATAATTAGTTAACGCTGTTTGTACTTCACTTGGTACATCATATGTATCAGTTCCAAATTCATTAACTGTTTCTTCTTTTACATCTTCATATCCTTCAACTTTTGATATACCAAAATTAAAACCTAAATTAACACTTTTTGCTTTTATTCCTGCTAAATTCAGTGTCATTACAGCTTGACCTGCCGTTTGTCCTGAATAACAATATACATACACATCTTTGTCTTGGGATATCTTAGTAAGATTTTCTGCTATAGCTGGTCCCCAAGGTACATTAATAGCTCCTTTTACATGACCTTTCTTATAATCCTTATCTGAACGGATATCTAATATTATCATGTCTTCATTAGCTTTTACTTTAGCTATAAATTCGTCTTGTTTTATTTTATAATTATGGTTTGGTTTATTTGCAAAATATTTATTTATATCTTCTTCAATAGAAACGCTTGTAGAATTACTTAAATTCATAGAATTCTTAGAATCATCTTTTTTCCCACAACCTACAACACTTATTATCATAACTACCAATAAAAGTAATGTTATTAATTTATTAAGTTTTTTCATTATATGTTCCCTCCATTAAATAATTATAATAGTTAATTGTTATTAATTTAACAATTAGTTAACGAGATATAATTTATGAACCATCTTGAGAGCTTAGTGGTTTATTTTCCTGTTTTTGTGTTGGCATATCACCAGCAGACCATTCTAACCATGCTCCATCATAAACTTTTACATTTTCAAACCCTGCTTCATTGAGTAATAAAGCGGTTTGAGTAGCGCGGAATGATGACTTACAATAAAGAATAATTATATCTTCTTTATTAAGTCCTAAATCTTTGTAGTTTAAGTATATATCTCTAGCTGACTTAAATGTTCCATCATTATACAAATTCTTTGTATGTGAGTATAAAGTAGCTTTTGGAATAGCACCTTCATCATATTCTGCTGTACTTCTTACATCTATTATTTTCTCTTTGCTATCTTTATTTTCTACTATAACTTTAATATCGTTTTTTGTAGCTATCATACTACTATTTGCTTCTTTTGCAATATAATTAGTAGGTGATAATTCTGGAACCTCTAGAGACATAGTAAGATTAGCATTTTCTAATCCTTTCTGACCGTTATTAATAACCTGTACTTTATCATGCCCATAAACTTTTAATACCCACCATAAACGGCTAGAATATACCCCACCATTATTATCATAGATATATATAGTGCTATCATTAGAAATACCTTTTGCACTTAAAACCTTTTCTACTTGCTCTTTTGGAGCTAACATTCCTTTAACAGGTTCTGTTATAGTGAGTTCTCCTGGATTAAGACAAATTGCTCCTTTTAAATGACCTTTTGCATAATCTTCTTGGGAACGAGCGTCAAGAATAATAACATTACTATTATTCATTGTCTTAACCACTTCACTTGGTTCTACAACATTATTACTACCCTTATAACTAGTATTGTTACAAGATGTAATAAGCAAAACAAACATAATCAGTAGAGGAACAAATATACCTCTTACATGTTTCGTTTTGAACTTCATGTCTACTCCTCCTATTAATTCTTACCAATTTAGTACTTACAAACTAATGTTCATAAATTTAATACACATGTAGAATTTGTTAAATATTCTACAAATTAGGAAATTATTAAATACAACAATTATTCTTATAAATCTAATTATACACTATCTAATTTTAGTATGGTTATAAGTATTACTGATATAGCATTTAATAGTTTAATATAGTTACTTTTTATGTATATACTATTAGTATGATATAATAAAATTGTTAGCCTATTTTATGATATTATATATATATATTTACTATATAAAGTTAGGTGGAATAAGTATGAATATTAGTAAAAAAAGTAGTTATTATCTTATTGCTTTATATTTATTATTATACTTTATAATTAACTTAAATTACTTAGAAATTTTTCCCTTTATTCATTCTGATGAACCTTGGCTTAGTGGCTTAACAAGAAACATGCTCGAGACAAAATCTATTTTTTGTACAGAAGCATTTTTTAATCTATACCCAAGGTATCCTCATAGCATAAAAGTTATATTTCATCTTATTCAAATGCCTTTTATCCTTATATTTGGATATAATATTTTTTCTGTTAGAATTATATCTTTAATTTTTAGTATATTGACTTTAATTCTTTTTTACAGAATAAGTATAATTATTTTGAAAAATTATACTTATGGACTACTAGTAACTATTTTATTTAGCCTTAATATACAATTTATTTATGCTTCACACTTTGCAAGGCAAGAGATTATTATAGTATTTTTCTTTATGTTATGTTTTTCTTATTATTTGTCTATGAACAATAATATTATCAAATCAAAAAATTTATGTTTCAAACCTCATATAATATTAGGGATTCTAATTGGGATATCTATTGGAATACATCCTAATAGTTTTATAATAGCTATTGTGATTGGTCTTCTTTATGTAGCTGATATATTAAGAAAACAGAAAAAACTAAATAACTTAATTATACTTATTACTACAACCGGCATAATGGGCTTATTATTTGTTTTATTAAGTTATATAGGAGACTCTAATTTTATTAATCATTATACTACTTATGGAAAATCATTAGGTGTGACATCTTCCTTGTTAGATAAAATAGTAAATCTTCCAGAATATTATAAAAAACTATATTATGGGATTAGTGGTACTTATTATATCCCATCAATAAAAATATTTCTTATATTCTTTGGAATATTTTTCATTATATCTATTTTATATCTATTTATAAACTTTATTTCTTACAACAAATATAAAAATAATATTTCCTTTTCACAATATATGTTATTAAATTTATTAATATGTATAGTTGGAATTAACTTAGGATTTATTATTATTGGAAGATATAATCAAACAAATATTATTTTTATTTTTCCTTTTTTTTATTTATTAATTTTTTTACTTATAAACAAAATAAATCTATATTATAAACGCTTTGCATACCTACTAATAATATTCCTGATTTTTATTACTTCATACTTCTCATTTAAAGAAATTAAGCCATATACTAATTATAGCTATGAAAAGTATTTAAAGGAATTATCAGTAATTGAACCTTCTGCAAAAACAATTGGCAATCTTAATATGGAATTTCATTTTCAAAATGGAAGTTTATTGGATTATAGAAATTTAAGTTACTTAAAAGAAAACAATCTATCTTTTAGTGATTATATATTATTAAATAAAATTGAATATATTATTTATACTGAAGAATTAGACTATATCCACAGAAATCCTATTTGGAATATTCTATATGGAGAAGATACTTACTATGAAGATATGAATAATTTTATTAGGGAGAATTGTACATTTATTTATGAATTTACAAATTCATTATATGGCGTTAGAATTCCACGATATATGTTTGATTATAATTGGTCTATTAAGATTTATAAAGTTAACTTAACTTCTTAATTCTTCTAAAAACAAAATCTTCCATGACCATTCCAATTATAATAATAACAACTAACCCTGCATACATACCTGGGGTATCCATATAAACACGTTTTTCAAAAATATACCATCCAAGTCCCCCAAAAGGTCCAATGGCGCCAAAAATCATTTCCGAGCTAATTAGTGCTCTCCATGATCTTGACCATCCTATTTCTAGGCCTGATACTATATGCCTTAAACTTAGGGGTATTAGTACATAATAAAATATTTGAAACATATTCATTCCAAGATTTTTTGCTACTTCTATATATTCTTTATCTACGGATTTAAACCCTGTTTTCATGTTAATTGTCATTGGCCATAATACTGAGTGTATAATTATAACTAGAATTGCGTCTTCTCCTATACCAAACCAAAGAATTACTAAAGGTAATAATGCAACTCCAGGAAGCGGATGAAGTATTCCAATTACAGTATCTAATAAATGATTAAATTGTATAAAAAAATAATCTAAAAAACTAAAAATAAAAGCTAAAAAGATACTTATTATTAAACCTTTAAAAATAATAAGAAACGAAAACCCTACCTGTATAATTAAATCTCCTTTAATCAAGCTATTTTTCAATGATATTACTATCTGTTGAATAGATGGGAAAATTTGTCTATCATATAAGTTGAAATAATAGACTCCTTCCCATAAAACAATAAAAAAAGCTATCCATAGAAGTCTATGTATATATTTTCTTTTCATTTTCATCTACTCCCACATTAGTTCATTATTATCATACGTTTTTTTAAGATAGTTATTATCTAACATAAATTTAGTAAACTTCTCTACTCCTAGAATATCTGTAGAATAATTCATTCCCTCATAATAAAGGTAACTTTCTAATTTATCTTTATCCATTTGATATACTTTAGATAATATATCAATACTTTCTTCTTTATTATTGTTTATAAAATCAATAGCTTTATTAATAGCATCCTTTAGCGCAACATATTCCTCTTTGTTATTATTATAAAAATTCTCTGTACAGGCACCTACAATGAATGTAAATTCACTACCCATAGCTTCTTCTCCACTTATAACCATATGATAATCTTTATTAGCTAATTCTTCAAATATATAAGGTGGTGATGTAAAATGTGCTTTAATATCTTGCTTAGACATCAATGCCTGAAATCCGTCAGGATGTTTCATTGAAACTAATTGATTATCTAGAGCATCTGCTTTTCCAAATACTTTTTCACATGCCATTGCTAATAAAATATGTTGTATGCTTCCAGGTTGAGGTAAAGCTATTTTATCTTTTATTGTAAAATCCTTAAGTGATTTAATATTATCATCATATGTAATAAGACCTAATGGACATCTAGAAAGACCTGACATCATTTTCCATTTCATTCCATTGTCAAATGCAATTAAAAAAGGAGGTATTCCCATAAACCCCACATCTAGATTATCTGCAAGAACTGCTTCTCTAATAGCTGCTGTATTAGCTAGTTTTACCCATTCAATTTTTTTATTAGGTAATAAATCTTCTAAGAAACCTTTTTCTTTCATTAATTGAATAGGCGCATAGGCAAGCCCGTATTGTTGAGCAATCTTAACTGTATTATCAGTCTTTTTACCACAAGATGATGTTAATACCATTATCATTAAAATTATTAATAAGCACTTACTTTTCATTCTATATCACCTTTCAATTTTTTTATTTATTTAAGTAATTGCAAAACTACATTTAGTTGATTCTTTAATACAATATGTTGGGTTCCGGCTTGTCAAAATCCTTAGTTTTGCAATTACCTATCTTTATTTATAATCATATTTTTCCCACTATTATCCATCATTAACATCTTTGCATATAAGTTACTAACTTTCTTCTTTACTTCTTTCTTACTTGTTCCTTTTATTATAACGTAACCTGCACGTACTGATGCATTTTGGATAGGTTCAATGTATTGTTCTTTTTTATAATTGTAGTTCATATTATAAACACCATCAAGATCTATAATCTGCTCTTTAGGTGTTATATATTTTATCCTACCAGGGTTTGCGAAAAATAGTTGCACTGATAGAAAGTGATGATTACTAGAGATATCATATTCATTTAAAGCTTTATAATCAATTTCTTTTCCCATAGACCTCTCAATAACCATTTTAAGTATATCAACTCCTGTAATTAATGGAACAAATTCATCTTCATAAGCTCCACCAATTCTACATGCAATCTCATTAACCTTTATACCTTCTTTTCCTATAAAAAATTGAAAATAAATAGGCCCTTCTTTAATTCCAAATACCTCTACTATTTTATTTGTTAAAAAAACAAATTCATCTTTATACTTTTCATAGTGCCTTGAAGGAAACTCATGCGATGTACAAATTCCAATGTATTTTTCATTATTAAACGTTATTCTATCTGTTATTGTAAGTATTTTTGCTTGTCCTTCCTTTACCCAGCCACTAATAGTAATTTCGTCATTTTCATAATATGTCTCCACTAATATAGTATCTTCTCTTGAATACTTAATCACATCATCAAAATGATCTCTTATTTGGTTAACTGAATTTAATTTAAATATACCTCTTTGCCCTTGAGAATCGAGAGGCTTTACTACTACAGGAAATTTCAAATCTTTTAATTCTTCGTCTATAAAATCTTTTTTTATTAATTTAAAATCTGGCGTTGGAATATGGTGTTGTTTAAATTTTTGTTTCATTGCTCTTTTATTAGTCACTTCATAAGCAGTATCAACAGATAGAAAATGAGGTAATTTTAAATCTTTAGCAATCCTATTTACTACATAAACTGGTTGATCAGTTCCCGTCGTCATTATACCATTAATTATTTTATCCTTTGCAATTTCCATAGTTTCCTTATAGCTAAATGTACTTGCCATTCCACATTCATCCGCTATTAATTTTCCTGGAGAATTGGTATAATAATCCGTTACTAAGACTTTATAACCCATTGCTTTTGCTCTTTTTATTGCATTTAGTTGTGCACCTGAAGCACCAAGAATCATTAATTTCATATTACAATTTATTCCTTTCTTAATACTTTTTCAATTCTATACTGAGGAATATTTTTTTTATAATAACTTACAATAGGAATATTTGTATAATATCTTAGAATACCTAAGAACAACTTATATAACTTCTTAAAATCATAATTAGATTTCCCATACATCCTACTATAATATGAAATATTGATATTTCCTATATTTTTTGTATGTTTTAAAATAGTAGCAGATAAGTAAATATGAGATACAGTTTCTTTATTAACTTTTTTTACAATATGTTTATTCATAACACGAAAGGAAGTAAGTTTAATATTATTAGGTTTACCTAAAAATATAGTAAATATATATTCTTTTAATTTTGTACCTAAGTTTCTATAACTATTGTAATTTTTATTATAGCAAACACCATAAACAACGTCATAACCTTGTTTTATTTTATCTAATAACTTAATTATATCTTCTGGTATATTTTGTAGATCATCATCTATGGTTACATAGTAATCCCCTTTTCCATGTCGTAGTCCACACAATAGAGCATTTTGTTGTCCATAATTCTTTATTAGCTTTATACATACTATATTTTTATTTTCATTATATAACTCTTCCATTATTCTATAACTATTATCATTACTATAATCATCCACCAAGATAATTTCGTATTTAAGCTCATGGCTTTCCATAGTCTTGATGATTCTCTTACATAATTCCTTTATGCTTTTTTCACTATTATAAACAGGTATAATAATTGAGATCATATATATATCCTTTCAACATTCATGAAGATTTTAGGTATGTGAAACTATGAATTACTCATTCATAATTTGCAATCATTAGCCTAGCGGAGATGGTATAGGGTAATATGGAGCAGCGAGCCACGGACGGCGAGTTCAGCTGTTTAAACATGGACGTTTAATCTGCTGACGGAATATTACCCTATACCATCTCCGCGGAAACTTTAGTGAATAGTTTCTCTAATTGCTTCCTCTATTTTATCTAACTCCTCATCAGTAATATCATAATATATTGGTAACCTTATTAATCTTTTATATAAAAATTGTTCATATGGAAAATCACTTTTATTATATCCTATAGATAACCCCATCTCACTAAGATGTAATGGAATAAGATGTGTGTATACAGCAATGCCTTTATTTTTTAATCTCTCGATAAAAGCTTTTGAATAAATTTGGTCTTTAAAAATTATATAAAAAATATGAGCATTAAAATCTCCAAATTTATTTCCTTTAGAATAAAAAGTAATTTTATCAGAATTTATATCTCTAAATATTCTAACGTAGTTATTAAATATTTTCCGTCTTTGTATATGGATATCTTCTATATTTTCTAACTGTGAATATAGATAAGCCATCAGTATTTCTGATGGGCAGTAACTAGAACCTACATCTACCCATTGATAATAATCAACATTTCCTAGTTCAAAATCAATTCTATTTGTTCCTTTTTGTCTTATATACTTAGCTCTTTTAACTAACTCTTCATTATTACTATTTATAATAATTGCGCCACCTTCACCGGCAGATACATTTTTTGTTTCATGAAAACTCAAACAACCAAAATGTCCAATTGTCCCAAGTTGCCGCTCTTTATAAGTACTTAAAAATCCCTGTGCTACATCTTCAATAACATAAAGATTATATTTATTAGCTACATTCATTATTTTGTCCATATCACATGCATTTCCTCCATAATGCACCACAACAATAGCTTTTGTTTTATTAGTTATTTTTTCTTCGATTTTATTAGCATTAATACATAAATCATCTTTATTAATTTCTGTAAATACAACTTTACCACCATTTAAAAGCACACTATTAGCTGTTGATGGAAAGGTATATGAGGGCATGATAACCTCATCCATATCTTGTAAATTAATTAATTGAATAGCTAACTCTAGCGCATGTGTGCAAGAAGTAGTCATAATTACATTTTTTGCTATTAATGTTCTTTCTAGTAGTTTTTTGCATTTATTAGTAAATTTCCCATCTCCTCCTGTCTTACCACTATATATAACTTGCTCTATATATTTTATTGAATTACTTGAGAAGTAAGGTTTATTAAAAGGTATATTCAATTGTATCACCTCAATTACTAGATACTTGTGTGACTAGATTAACAGTTTACATTTATTGTAATGTAACTTTTTAGCATATGGTAACAACATATTTTTGTTTTTTTATTCATATGTTATAATATTAACAAAACCAGCTACACTAATTACGAGTTTTTTCGTTACTTTATTACTTGCAAAGGAGTATTTTAATGAATAGATTAGATTGTTTCGGAGACTATTGCCCAATTCCACTGTTAAAAGCTAAAAATGAATTACAAAAAACAAATTCTGGAGAGTCTTTCATGTTAATTACAGATCATAGTTGCGTAGTTGAATCTCTTAAAGAATATTTTCATAAATCCTCTTGTAGTTTTGTTTGTGAAGAAGTTTTAAATGGTGTGTGGGAAATAATTGTAACTAAAAACTAGCAAAAACTATTTTGTCCTATTTCTATAAAATATTCAACTGATTCTTTTTGGGATTTTAATAGTTCATTAAATTTTTTACTTATTAAATAAATATCATTATCAAGACTTATATTTTCTATTTCAATAACTTTAACCGTTTTTTCATATAGTTCGTGTTTTATAGATTCATACGGAACGAAACCTAGTCCATATCCATTACTTACAGCTAATTTAACAGCTCCATCTGTTGGTACATTAAATATTATGTTTAGCTCATCAAGTTTTCTATTAATATTTTTTAATTCTTTAGTTAGATTTTTGCTTATATGATTATTACTATTACACATAATCATATCATATTTTGTTAAATCCTCTAATATTATTTTAGAAGGAATATTATATTTTGCTGGAGCAATTAGAACTATTTTTTCTTTACCTATTGGATATGAAAACAGATTATATTCTTTACTAATATTACCGTATATTATTCCTAAATCACATAAATCATTTTGTACATCTGTAATAGTTTCTTCTCTAGAACTAGCAATGAGTTCATAACGATGATTTGGATATTTTTTCTTTATTTTATAAATTACACAAGGCAAAGAATAAGTAACTAATGTCCAACTACCATTTATCCTTATTTTGTTAAATTGTTTTACTGTTGTTTCTAATTCTTCTACCATTGTTTCATAGTTTCTTATAATGTTTATTGAATATTTTAATACAATTTCACCCATTATAGTAAGCTCTACACCTTTATTACTTCTATTTAATAGTTTATATCCAAAATCTTCTTCTAACTTTTGTATAAGCTGACTTAGTGCTGATTGAGAAATATGTGATTTTTTTGCAACCTTTGAAATGCTTTTTTCAGATGCGACCTCTTTAAAATACTTCAAAGATTCTATATGCATAGCATCACCCCTTTACTTACTTCGTTATCAAATTAACTATCTTCTATAAGAATTACTATAAATCAAATAGGATAAAATTGCAATAGAATTTTAAATGTTATCAATAAGATATTAGAGCTATCCTATTTTATTTTTCGACACATTGTAACATATATTGAATTATTTGGTAATATTGCGCTATCAAAATAATTAATACAGTATCAGTAAAGTGTATACTACATTTTTTAAATTTTATGATATTATAATACTAGGAAATTGTTAAAAACTCAACAATCTTATTTTATACTTATTAAGGAAAGCACACAATTTAATTTACTTCCTTTTAATTAAAGAACAAATAGGTAATCGTAAAACTAATAGTTTTAATTCTTTACATACAATATGTAGTAGTTTTGCAATTACTTAAAAAAACATAAGGAGTGTTTACCATGAGTGAAAATGGAACAGCTTCTACTATTAGGAGAAGTTCATCTCGTGCAAGTACGAGAAGAAGAAAACCTAAGAAAAATCAAATACCCATTGGTATTCTTGTTTTCATGATCATTGCTGTTATTGGTGTAATATTAAGCAATGGGCAAAATAATACATTATTATTTTGGATAACTGGAATATCATTTGGTTTTATTTTGCAAAAAGCTAGATTCTGCTTTACAGCCTCTATGCGTGACCCGTATTTGACTGGTAGTACCTCTCTAACAAGAGCTGTTTTAATTGCTTTTGCTATTACAACTATTGGTTTTACAGCAATCAAATATGGTTATTTCAAAAATGGTCTTCCTATTCCAGGTATGGGATATGTTGTTCCAATTAGTTTTGCTACTGTAATAGGAGCGTTTCTTTTTGGAATTGGTATGGTTATTGCAGGCGGTTGTGCTTCTGGTACATTAATGCGTGTAGGAGAAGGTTTCTGGATGCAATTATTATCCTTAGTATTCTTTATTATTGGATCGCTACTTGGAGCATATCATTTTGGATGGTGGAAACTTAATGTTATTAGCAAAGGGAAAGCTATTTTTCTCCCTGATGTATTTGGTTGGTTTGGTGCAGTTATTATTCAATTATTAATTATCCTGTTCTTATACATAGCTGCAGTTAAATTTGAAAAAGCAAAAACAGATAATTAATTATAATTTTTAAAAAATAATATAAACTAGGAGGATTTTAATATGAATGAAATAGTTATAGATTGTTTAGGAGAAGCTTGTCCAGTACCTTTAGTAAAGGCTCAAAATAAATTAAAAGAAATGGCTGTTGGTGACGTTCTTGTTGTTCAAATAGATCATAGTTGTGCTATGAAAAATGTTCCAGAATGGGCTAGAAAAGATGGCCATAACGTTGAAGTTGAAGAAGTTGATGACGGTGAATGGGAAGTTATTATAGAAAAAACTCATTAATAAATTATTAAAACAATACCTAAATTATTTTAGGAGGTGTCATTTTGAGTTCTTTTAAAGAATATTTTAATAAAGTTAGTAAAAATGAATTCTATAAAAAGTGGTTAAAAGATGCATGGCCTTATTTAACCGGTGCTATACTGCTATCATTGTTTCAAATTGTAACCTTAGCTTCAACAGGTAATCCATGGGGAGTATCTGGTGTATTTGCTAATTGGGGTGCATGGATATATGAGGCATTTGGCGGTAGCGTTGATAAATGGTATTACTTTAGTAGTGACGGAGCACAAGCTACACTTAATAATGGATTCTTAAAAGATCCAGGTACTATGAGAAACCTTGGAATTATATTTGGTGCTTTACTTGCTACTTTACTTGCATCACAATTTAAATTCAAAAAAATCAAATCAAAGAAACAAGTATTAGCTGCAATTATAGGTGGCTTACTTATGGGATACGGAGCAAGAATAGCTTATGGATGTAACATAGGCGCATTATTTAGCGGAATAGCATCCTTATCTCTATCCGGCTGGGTATTCGCAATAGCCATGTTCTTCGGAGCAATAACCGGCAGCAAACTATTAATAAAATACTTTATGTAACAAACGGCTTAAACATTTTAGTTCATGTTATTGTATATAAAATATCTGTGGCTTTAGATTTTTATATGCAATTACTTGAACTTATGTTTAAACGTTTGTTTCCATTCGGCTTAAACATTTAGTTCATGTTATTGTATATAAAATATCTGTGGTTTTAGATTTTTATATGCAATTACTTGAACTTATGTTTAAACGTTTGTTTCCATTCGGCTTAAACGTTTTAATTCATGTTATTGTATATATAATATCTACTGTAACGAAATGGAGGTTAGTTATGCCAAGAGAAAAACGTATTGAAAATTATGACGTAGTTGTAATTGGAGGTGGGGCAGCTGGACTTACTGCTGCCATTTATTCAGCTAGAGCTAGACTAAATACTCTTCTTATTGAGAAAGCTTTAGTAGGAGGCCTTGCCACCTATACCAATGAAATAGAAAATTACCCTGGTTTTCCTGATAGCCCTAAAGGTGAAGATATTACAAACGAAATGAAACGACAAGCAAAAAAATTAGGGGTAAAATTCAAATTAACTGACGTAAAGAGTGTTTCACTTGAAGGAAATGAAAAGATTGTAGAAACATTTAGAAATAAATTCATAGCAAAAAGTGTTGTTATTGCTACAGGTGGACGTCCAAGAGTAACTAAAGCAAAAAACGAAGAAAAATATTTATTTGATAAAGGTATTTCTTTCTGTGCAACTTGTGATGCAGCCGCGAATACTGGTAAAGATGTAGTTGTTATTGGTAGTGGTGATGCGGCTATTGAAGAAGGAACTTTTTTAACTAAATTCGCTAATAAAGTTATTGTATCTGTTATGCATGATGAAGGTATTATGGACTGTAATGAGATTGCTAAAGAAGCAGCTCTTAAAAACCCTAAAATGGAGTTTATATGGAATACTATAACAGATTCTTTTGAAGGTGACGAACATCTAGATACCGTTGTACTAAAAAACCTTAAAACAGAAGAATTAATACCAGTAAAATGTGATACTTGTTTTGAATTCATTGGCTATATCCCAAATACTGAAATATTCAAAGATCAAATTAATCTCACTAAGCAAGGTTATATTATAACTAACGATAAAATGCAAACAAATATTGAAGGAGTTTTTGCATGTGGAGATGTCCGAGAAAAATGGTTAAAACAAGTTGCAACTGCTGTTGGTGATGGAGCTATAGCTGGATTTGCAGCTGAAAAATATATAGCTGAACATGAAACATTTAATACTGTTATTATGCAAAAAGAAAAGCCAGGTTTAACTTATATTTACAATGCCATTCAAGAATCTTCAAGAGAATTTTTATCAAACATTGAAAAAATAGAAGAGTTCTTCGGACATAAAATTACTGTAAATAGAGTTGATATTTATAAGTCAACAGGAATTGCTGATCGCTTAAATATAAAAGAGTTTCCTGCTGCAGTTATAACAAAAGATGGAAAAGTATATGAACAATATATTACCAATTTTAACGAAGAAATAATTGTTCAAGCATTAAATAATGCCTTAAACTCATAAAACTCGTTAAAATAAACTAAGACCACTAATAACAACTCTTTTAGTGGTCTTAGTTATTCTTACTTAGTACTTTAAAACCAACCTCTAAGCCTCATAGGCATTGCAAGACTCTTAATAGCTACTAAGTAAGCAGCTTTTCGCATATCAACTTTTCTTTCTTCCATAGCATTTGTAACTTTATCAAACGCATCTTTCATTTTCACTTCTTGTTTTTCTTGAACTTCATCAAAACGCCAATAGTAATTATGCAGGTTCTGAACCCACTCAAAATATGAAACAATTACACCACCAGCATTAGCTAGAATATCAGGTACTATTAATACTCCTTTATCTAATAAATAATTTTCTGCTTCTGGAGTAGTTGGACCATTAGCACCTTCGGAAATAATCTTAGCTTTTATATCTTTCGCATTTTTACTAGTAATTGCATTTTCGAGTGCACATGGTGCAAAACCATCACATTGTAATGCAAATATTTCTTCTCTTTCTAATTCTATACATTCTCCAGTATATCCTGTTAGAAGTTTATTTTCTTTTGTATAATTTAAAATATCATTAACATCTAATCCATTATCATTATATAAGCAACATGAAACATCAGATACAGCTACAACTTTAGCTCCAAATGACTGAGCATAAATAGCAGCAAAACTTCCTACATTTCCAAACCCTTGTACAGCGATTTTCATATTTTTCATATCAATTCCAGTGTACTTAGCTGCTTCTCTCATCATTAGCATAACACCATAACCAGTTGCCTCTTTTCTTGCCAAACATCCACCAAATTCAACAGGTTTCCCCGTAAAAGAAGCTGGTAATGTCTGACCAACACCTCTAAGACTAGAATATTCATCAACCATCCATGCCATAGTCTGCCCATTAGTATTAACATCTGGTGCTGGAATATCTCTTCTTTCCCCAATTATTGGAGCGATAGCTCTTACATAACCTCTAGATAATCTTTCTAATTCATTTTTGGATAATTTAGTTGGATCTACTATAACTCCACCTTTTGCTCCTCCATATGGCAATCCTACAACACCACATTTAAAGGTCATCCAAGTAGCTAACGCTTTAACTTCATCTTTTGTTACTTTAGGATGAAATCTAATACCACCTTTCGTAGGTCCAGATGCATCATTATGTTGAACACGATATCCTGTAAAAAGTTTTGTTGTACCATTGTCCATCTTCACTGGAATAGTTACCTCTAATACTTTCTCAGGCTCACTAAGCAACTCATATACTGCATCTTCTTCTCCTAATGCATCACATGCTTCTTTTAGCTGTTGTTGTGCAATCTTAAAAGGATTAAGCGTCTTCTCTGACATTCTATTATATTCCTCCTAACTTAAATTTTTAATACTTTATTACTATATATTAAAAACAATATTAAACCCTTTATTTTTTTATTTTTATAATAATATAATATATATTATTCCTATAATTATTTTAATTACTCAAGTTAAGTTATTTCAATCTATGTTATGAATAAATAAAATTATTATTCACTAAACTATTCTTCAATTTTATATTAACACTATATTTATTTCTTGTGTATATAATTAGCAAAAATATTACTATAATAAATATATTATACTAATTATTCTATTTTAATTAACTATAATATTTTTCAACTTTATTTAATTTATTCTATGTATTCTGTTATGACTAGCTAAAGTTAATAAATTATATGATAATAACATTTAAATATTAATTTTATTTTGAATAAAATATAATTATATTATTTTTTTTATTTTTCTGTTATAATAGTTAAGTAAAATAAATATTATTTTATAAAAAAAGGTCATTATTAAATTATTCAACTCAAACTTCCCACTCAAAATGCATGTAAAACAACTAAAATAAGAATTTCATCTAGCTTAAATCATTATTTTACTTAACTTAAAATTATAAATAAAGTTTGAGTAATAAATTATACCTTATAGGAGGGATGAAATGGATTCAACCGACTACGATATAATTAAATATTTGCAAGATGACGGAAGAATGCCTATGAAAATATTGGCAGAAAAAGTTTCCTTAACTCCACCCGCTGTAGCTGAAAGGGTAAGAAAACTAGAAAAAAATGGCATCATAATGGGTTATAGAGCTATTGTAAATCCTACTAAATTAGGAAAAACAGTAAACGCAATTATTAATATTTCAATTAAATCTACTAAAAGAAGTGAATTTCTATCATTTGTAAAAGAAAGTAATCGAATAATTGAATGTCATCATGTGACTGGAAAATACTCCATGACAATAAAAGTTTTATGTCAAGATACATCTGACCTTGAATATCTTATTGGAAAAATACAACAATATGGTAGTACAGAGACTCTTATTATTTTATCTAGCCCTATCGAATTTAAATCATTGAATTATAACTACCAAAGAACATAATACATAAAACAATGAGGCTACAACTGATTATTCCTGCAAAGGGATATTGTTTCATTAAAGAAACCAAAAGAAAAGTGACATATTTTTAGTTACTAAAAACATGTCACTTTTTTTATAATAATATTTTTTAGAAATTCTTAAGTAGATTTGCCATTTCTATAGCTGCCATACCTGCTTCAAACCCTTTATTACCAGCTTTTGTTCCTGCTCTTTCTATAGCTTGTTCAATAGAATCTGTTGTTAATACTCCGAATATAACTGGGATTTCAGTATCCAATGAAACACTAGCAATTCCTTTTGATACTTCATTAGATACATAATCAAAGTGTGGTGTAGCTCCTCTTATGACAGCTCCTAAGCATATAATACTATCATAATTATTAGTCTTCGCCATCTTCTTGGCTACTAATGGTATTTCAAATGCTCCAGGTGACCATGCAATAGATATATCTTCTCTATTTGCACCATGTCTTATTAATGCGTCAATAGCTCCTTCTAATAACTTGCTTGATATAAATTCATTAAATCTACCAACGATTATTCCAACTCTAAGATCCTTTGCTATTAATTTACCTTCAAATGTATTCATTTTCATCCATCCTTTTATATATTTTATTATAGTAATTGTAAATATTTATTGTTAATTTATTGATTATAAATCTAATATATGTCTCATTTTATCTTTTTTGGTTTTTAAATAGTTTAAATTATTTTCATTATATTTAATCTCAATAGGAACTCTCTCCACAACATTTATATTATATTTTTCTAACCCTTCAATTTTATCAGGATTGTTAGTCATTAACTTGACTTCATTTATACCTAAATCCTTTAATATTTGAGCACTTACACTATATTCTCTTAGATCATCTTCAAAGCCAAGAGCTAAATTTGCATCTACGGTATCTAAACCGCTATCTTGAAGTTCATATGCTCTTATTTTGTTTATAAGACCTATTCCTCTACCTTCTTGTCTCATATAAACAATTACTCCTCTTTGTTCTTTACTAATTTGTTTCATTGCTTCTGCAAGTTGCTCTCCACAATCACATCTAGTAGACCCGAGTACATCTCCTGTTAAACATTCTGAATGAATTCTAACAAGAACAGGTGCATTATCATTAACATTACCTTTTACTAATGCAATATGTTCTTCCCCAGTTATTTCATTATTATATCCATATATATTAAATTCTCCATATTTTGTTGGTAAAATTGCTTTTGCTTTTCTTTCAATAATATTTTCATGTTTTTTTCTATACTCTATTAAATCTTCTATAGATATCATTTTCAGATTATATTTATTCGCATACTCAATAAGCTGTGGAACCCTAGCCATAGTTCCATCCTCATTCAATATCTCACATATAACTCCTGCAGGATAAAGATTAGCTAGTTTTGCTAAATCTACCGCCGCTTCAGTATGTCCAGGTCTTTCTAAAACACCACCCCTTTTAGCTATTAATGGATAAATATGACCAGGTCTTAAAAATTCGTCACCTGAAACTTGTGGATTTATTAACTTATTTATTGTCTCACTTCTTTCATAAGCAGATACCCCTGTACTAGTTTCATAATAATCAACTGATACTGTAAATGCAGTTTGTTTTCTATCTGTATTATTTTGTACCATTGGAGATATATTTAATTGTTTTAATCTTTCTTCCATCATAGGTACACAAACTATACCTCTTGCATTTTTAAGCATAAAGTTAATGTTTTCAGATGTTGCATTTTGGGCTGCTATTATTAAATCCCCTTCATTTTCTCTATTTTCATCATCTACAACAATTACCATTTTCCCTTCTCTTATATCTTCAATTGCTTCTTCAATCGTATTAAATATCATAACATCACCTTTTCTTTTTATTATTAATAAAATAGTAATTACATGAATCCATTTAATCTTAAATAATCTTTAGTTATTTTGGATTTATTATCACACTTATTGTTTATTAATCTTTCAACATATTTTCCAATAATGTCACATTCAATATTAACAATTTCTCCGATTTTTTTACGTAAAATTATCGTTTCTAAACTTGTTAAAGGTATAATCGATATCTCGAAACCATTTTCATTAATATTAGAAACTGTTAAACTAACACCATCAACCGTTACAGACCCTTTATAAATAATATAATTTGTTAGTTCACTAGGTACTTTTATTTTTACTCTTGTTGCATTATCGTCTTTTTTAAAACTTCCAATTGAACCTATTCCATCAATATGTCCAGTTACTATATGTCCACCAAATCTATCTCCTACTTTTAATGCAGATTCTAAATTAACTAAACTATTTTTCTTTAGATTTTTCATATTTGTTATTAACATAGTTTCTGGCATTACATCAACAGTAAAATTATTTTTTTCATAATTAATAACAGTCAAACAAACGCCATTTACAGCAATACTATCACCTATATTTATATCACTTAATATCTTTTTTGCTTTTATTGTTAGCTTTGCTGAATCTATTCCTTTAGTTATGTTTAAAACTTCTCCGATTTCATTAATTAACCCTGTAAACATGTTAATTCCTCCATCTACCTTAATGTTTTGTAACTTTACCTTTTATCATTAAGTCTTCCCCCACTTTTTTAAACTCAATGTCATCTAATAAAAAGGCATTATTCATTTTTGAAATACCCTCTCCACCAATAGGTGTTTTAGCTTCTTTTCCTCCAATAATTTTTGGTGCTATAAAAGCAATAACTTCATCTACAATTCCTGTATTTAAAGCACTATAATTTAGTTCACTTCCTCCTTCAAGTAAAATACTATCTATCCCCATTTCTCCTAATTTACAAACTAATTTCTCAAGGTCAACTTTACCATCTTTTTTATTAATTAGCTGAATACATACACCTTTTCGTTCTAATTCTTTTCTTTTTTCAAGAGGTGCGTCGTCTGTCGTAGCTATAATAGTATTCCCTTTCTCACTAATTACTTTCGCATCTAATGGAATTCTACATTTTGTATCAACAATTATTCTTGTTGGATTAACCCCCTCATTATTATTTAGTCTGGTGGTTAAAGAAGGATTATCTGCAATAATTGTACCTATACCTACCATGATAGAAGATACCTGATGCCTTATTTTATGAACATATTCTCTTGATTTTTCATTGGAAATCCATTTAGAATCACCAGATACTGTTGCTATTTTCCCATCTAAAGTCATAGCCGTTTTTAATATACAATATGGTTTATTTGTTGTAATATATTTTATAAAAATTTTGTTTAATTTTTTTATATCTTCTTCAAGAATTCCATAAGTAACCTTTATACCATTTTGTATAAGATAGTTTATCCCTTTTCCAGCTACTAGAGGATTGGGATCTTTCATTCCAATAACTACTTCTTCTATACCACTTTCTATTATTGCTTCTACACATGGCGGTGTTTTACCATAATGGCAACATGGTTCAAGTGATACATACATAGTTGCACCTTTTAAACTTTCCCTACAGCTATTAAGAGCATTTATTTCTGCATGGTTATGTCCATATTTCTTATGATACCCTTCACCTATAATTTTCCCTTTTTTTACGATTATAGCTCCAACTAAAGGATTTGGATTAACAAAACCTATTCCTTTTTTGGATAATTCAATAGCTTTATTCATGTAATAAGAGTGATCGTGTTTATCATTAATGTATGTTTGATTGGAAATTGGTTGTTTCATTGATTTATGCACCTCCAGTTATTTCAGTTTTACATAATAGAAATCTACAAGGGCAAATAGATGTAAGAAGTAAATATTAAGAAAATACAATCTAAAAATTTACTATAAGAAATTCAAAAAACCTTGAAGAAATATATATTCTTCAAGGTTATCTTTTCATTAATAAGTTAGTCAACAAATGACTATAAATAACAAGAGTATAACACTCTTTATGTTATTTTCCTTCTCTCATCCAGACTTTACTGTCGGTCTTGGAATTTCACCAAGTCAGCTTTCGCTTGCGGACTATACCGCCGGTCGGGAATTACACCCTGCCTTGAAGGTTTCTATTTAATTTTTTAAAGTATACCATATATTCATATAATAATGCAAATAATTTTTTTTATTTACTTATATGTTTTAGTATTGCTTTAGGTACTCTTCCTGCTATTAGCTTTTCTCCATCTGAATATCCTTCTTCTCTTTCTTCTAATTCTTTTATCAGAATATTCCTTAACTCATTGATCCTATCTTTATATTCATGATTATTAATATTATTATGCATTTCATTAGGATCATCTAATAAGTTAAAATACTGCTCTTCTCCAGTCTGAGTATACCATATATATTTATCTTTATTAGTTACAATAAATTGATTAGAATACTCACCAAAGCTATGTTCTCCATGAATATAATCTCTCCATTTAACATCTACTGAATTAATTAATTCTAAAACACTTTTTCCATTAATAACATCTGGTATTTCAATACCTGCAATATCAAGTAAAGAAGGCATAACATCCCTTAATTCTACTAATTCATTTCTAACTTTATTATGTTCTAGCCCAATAATATTACCAGGATCGCTTAGGATAAATGGTATTCCTGCACTCCCTTCATATGGGTATGCCTTTCTAAAAAGGTTATGTTCTCCTAACATATCTCCATGATCAGAAACAAAAAGAATTACTGTATTATTCAAGTCTCCACTATCAAATAGAGCCTGCATAAGTCTACCTATTTGATGATCAATATGGGTAATACATCCATAATAAGCTGCTAATGATCGTTTTAATGTCTTATCTTTTAACTTTCCTTCTATACAGTTAATGCTTAGCCCATTTTGTAAGTTATCATCTTTACAAGCCCAATCACCAACAGATGGCAAAGGTATATCTTCATTAATATACATATCATAATATGTTTGTGGTGGATCAAGAGGTGAGTGAGGTCTTACAAAAGAAGTTTTTAAAAAGAACGGGCATGTTGGATCTTTTCTTCTTAGAAAATCAATTGCCTCTGCTACTACCCAATTGGTTGGATGTGTATATTCAGGATATGGCCAAGGTCTTGCCACCCAAGAATTACAATCTAATCCTGTATCAATAATATCCGCATTATGTCCTAACTCTCTTTTTAGCCAAGGTAAATAGTCATCACAATTAAAACCCGACTCTTTGTATTCTACAGTACTTACTCTATCGTGATGTAGATATCCATTATGTAATTTAACATCATCAAACCCAAGTCTATTTCTCGTAGGATAAACATGCATTTTCCCCACACACTGAGTATGATACCCGGCTTTCTTAAACTCACCTGCTAAAGTATTGGTATATCTCCAAGGCACACCATCTTCATACCCTACTCTTCCATGTTTTTCTTGAGATAATCCTGTCATTAGCGCTGCCCTTGCTGCTATACACGTAGGTACAGCCGAATAAGCATTCCTAAAAAAAACTCCTTGTTTTTTCAGCATATCTAAATTAGGCGTCTCAATTATAGGATGGTCCATAATTCCAAGACAATCTCTCCTCATTTGATCAACAACTATTAGTAATATGTTCGGTTTCATTTAAAAACCTCCTTTAACAAATCTATAAAATTATCTATACGCTATAACTATTTTATAATATATTAATCTAGTACATGAAGTTATATAAAAGACATGAGTTATGTTTAGTACTCATGTCTTTTTATATTATTATTTTAATCCATTAATAATAAGTTCTCTTTAGAACTATTTACAATCATTGTTACTGGATTGGAACTAACTGTTTTATCACCAACTGTTACACTTGCTTTTAATTGAGTGATTCCTTCTTTAATAGGTTTAATCTTACCATCAGCTACAGTTAATATTGTAGGGTCTGAGATTTCATAAAATATCTTTGCTTTACTCATATCAACATTATTACCATCACTTAATAATAAATTAACATTAAATGGTATAGTCTTCATTTTCTTATTTATCTCATTTACTGATGTATTTAGATTCACAAACTCTAATGTTGGATTTTTCTCATTTTTTATTTCTTTAATATAAATATCATCCAATATTATTTGTTCTTTACCATTACTTTTTTCAAGTGCCATATATAGACCATCTACATTTTCATCTGTAGTAAATGTTGTTTTTACTTTTTTTGCTATTCCTCTATCGATTTCTTCTATATTATTAGAAGAACCTGTTACTTTAAGAGGTATTTTGGCAATAACTTGCTTTTCAGTCTGTTTTATATTGAATGAGTAATTTAAGTCTTTACGAGCTAATGCATATGTTAAGCCAAGTTCATAGGTTGTATTTGGTTTAAGCTTAAATGTACCATCCTCAGTTATAAGAATTTCACCTGTCTCACCATCTTGTTGATTTGATTTGAGTGAAAATCTTCCATTTATAACCCAATTCATATATTGACGACCATATAAATCTTTTTCTGCCAAATGACTTCTATTTGAATTATTTCTTCCTGGAGAAAGTAAAAATGGAGAAATACCTTCATCTACATTTTCAAAATCTTCATAGAATACATATCCTTCTCTACTTGTTGTTCCTGGTGCTTCCCAACATTTAAAGTCATCTATATAAACTATACCTTTACCATCTGAAACGTCTATTGAAACTGTTGCTGAAGTAACTTCTTTTGGAACTGTAAATTCTACTTTTGCTCTTAGAAAAGTATCTTCTTTGAATTTTACAGCTTGACCACTTCTCTTTTTCCCTTTTCTTGTAATAGTTGTTGAATAATCTTTACCTCCACATTGGACGTTTAGAGTTACTTCTCTACTATCATTGTTTTGAATCCATGTAGAAATAGAATATGTTTTTCCAGATTCAAGTCCATGTATTTCTTGACTTATTCCTCCTTTCCCATCAGTAATTTTAACAATATCATTACCTCCACGTGGGCTGCCTTCATGTTCTCCTTCTATCTCTTTTACTATTGATACATTTTCACCTTTTTTTTCCCATGCTGCTCCTATTGCTTTATCGTTAATAAAACCTTGAGCATTAAATCCAGGATCAACTATTAATTGACCTTCTCCCCAAGAATCTAATCTTTTTTCTTCAATGTCTTCTTGTACTATTATATACGGAGTATTTTGATTAAGTGAAAGCGTTATTTTTCCATTTTCTACAGAAATATCTTTAACATAATGTCTTCCTAAATCATCAAGTCTATATAATTTAACTACACTCTTATCTTTCCATTCTAATGGAAGAGTCCATTGTGTTACATCTTTCTCAAATGGTGTCCATGCATATATTTTATCAATTTTTGTTATTTCATCTCCATCATCTGCATTAGGATTCCATGGTAGAAATATCTTTGTTTTTCCTATATAAATGTCATTATATGTATTTTCAGGTGTTGTAGCTATTAATCTATCATTTTTGTAATAATTAATATTTTCACCTTCACGGAGAACTTTTACGCCCTCAGAACATTCAATTTTATTAGTTGTCATTTTCATTATTTCAAAATGTTGCATATACTTTGTAAGTAAATTATTATTATAAAAAATACCTGTTCCCATCTCACCTATAACTGTTTGTTGGTTACCCCAACCCCCAGGTAATAAATGTTTATTTCCCTTTAATAGAGGGTGTCCTACAAATGTATCCTGTGTATTATATTTAATAAATCTCATAATGTTAGAATTATTTCCCTTATTTGGATAAGCTGAGTCTCCTCCCCAATGTGTCCATGTTACATATTGTTCTAGTGGTCCGTTCATTTCTGTACCCAGCATATATCCTAATGAATTAACTTTTTCACCTAATTGTGATGCGTTCCAATCATTACCTGTATAAACATCTACGTATACAAAATTAAGTTCTGGAGCAGCTTCTTTTAGTAAGTCTAATCTTCTAAAAAGTTCACCCGTAGTAATATCTTTTCTCATATCTACATAATAAGCTTTATCTAACCAACCCCATCCAGGTGCATTTATATTTACTATATTCTTGGGGTATTGGAATGCATCTGGGTGATATTCTGTAGCATTTATATGTATTCCAATTTTAGCATTATATGATTTTCCTGCTTCTATAAGTTTATTAAAATCTTTGATTCCACCTTGTCTTATACCAAAATGATCATAATCTGGATGTGAATCATCATGTCCTTCAGCTTGATAACCTTTTTCTAAAACTATTTGTCCAAACCCATCTGTATAATTATATATGTTTTTAATCATATCTAAACCTTTTAAAAATGGGTTTTGTGTATATCCAATATTCATTGAAACATATGAAATATTATTTTTTATACTTTCAGCTCCAAAAGGTATTTTCATATCTTTTCTATATAATATTGCTGCATCTTGCCAATCTATTTTACCATCTTTATTTTCATCTTTTGCGATTGCAACTTGAACCCAAGGTTTATGTTGTTGAAAATAGTCTGCTCCTGTATCTGCTTTCCCTAACTCTTCCCTATATGTCCAAGCTCCTGCTCCAATACCAGTCTTCTTTATATCAACTCTATTATCTGTTGAAATAGATATTCTAGAACCACCTGTAGTTACATTTGAATCTACACTAACTGCAAATTTATTATTACTGATAAACGCATATGTTTTCCCTTTTACTCCTTCAGACATACCCTCAACTGTTTTAAACTCTTCAATAATATTATTCCAATCTCCTGTTGTAAGTACAGAGGCAACTTTTCCATTTTCTGAAGTGTTTACAGAAGCCAAACTCTGCTTAGGTATATTTAAACTTTTGAATTTTACTTCTGATTCAACAATATTCGTTATTTCAAATCTAAGTTTGTTACCAATTACAGTCATTTTACCTTCTAATTCAATACCTGTGTCGCCAAAATTCTTCATTGTATATATTATAGAAGATTTATCCTCTAAAACTCTTGATGTTATTGTTGGTATGTATTCTTCGCTATTAAGTTCCATGATAAATAATTGCTCATCTTCACCATTTAGTATTGTTCCATCTTTATTCCATTTATATTTTAATACCCTTGGAAAATTACAATCAACTGTTACATCCATTATATCAGAGGAAATAATAGTAGTTTTTTCATCAATTTGTGGTGGAGCAAGTGGTGGTATTTCCGTTACTTTTACATTATCAATGATAAAGGATTGACCTGCCCAACTATGAAATCCAATATATCCTTTTACATCTGGAAGAGACGAAAGTGTTTTTTTCCCTATTTCCTTACCGTCGTATGAAATAGAAAAATTACCATTATGAGCTTTTAATACCATATGATATATTTTATTTTTTTCTGGAGTAAATGTCCCTGGAAATTTACCATAACCTTGTCCATTCTTCCATACAAGATTTGATAAATCATTTGAAATACATGCCCAATTAGTAGCATCAATATATCTAACTAACGGACCACCTCTTACAACAGAATTTTCATTTGGTAAAACAAACTCTACATCTGCTTCAAAAATTAAGTTTTTTAATGCTGGTATATCATTTGTTTTATAAATTGCAGTGCCCTTATTTCTCAATCCACTTATTAATAATCTACCATCTTCAGTTGCAGAAATTGTTCCTGTTCCACTGCCAATTTGCCATCCTTGTGTAGCAGTATCTTTATCATTAAAATCTAATGTGTAACTACGAGGTTCTTTTGATAAAACATTAATTTTAGCTAGATTTTCAAATCTAATTGTATCTACGATTCCTCCAATATTTAATATATTATTTGCTTTAATATCTTGTACAGAAATATAATCCCAACTAACTGCTGATGTTCCTCTTATACCACCATAATATTCTATATCTAATTCTGATTTAAGCTTTGGTATTACTCTAGGATATGTTTCTACTTCTATTTTTTCTACCTTTGTTATTTGTGGAATAGCATCTTTAACAATAGTTCCAATTTCTCCACATCTAAGTTGTGTAACTTTTAAAGTTTTTGATTTGTCACTACTACTATAGCCTACTTTCCCTCTTTTTACTGTTAAATTTTCAACTGTTTCATTAAAGCATACTTTATCTTTAATTATAATCTTTACACTACTGCCTAAGTATCTGCCTTTTATTGTTACTGTTTCATTTTGGTCTATTGAAGGACCTGTAAAGAATTTATTTATATTATTTGAATCTTTTATTGCCCAGTTTGTCCCACCTAAATAAACAACATTAACATATTGCATACTATCTACAGCTCTGAATATAATACCATAATTAGCAGCTTCATCTGATGTCATTGTAGCACTAAATTCTCCATTAGCTAAACTTGGAGATTCATTTTCAATAATGACATAATTACTATTATCATTATTAATAACATTAAGTTCCCCTTTAGTTTTATCTATATCGTATCTACCTGCTCCAACTATAGTATCCCATGTAATCCCTTCAGGAGAAGTATATTCTTGATTATAAATTATGCCTTTTGACTTATCTATTATTTTTCCAGTTGCTTGAACTGTTGCAAATGAATCATCCTCTAATTTATCTTGTAATGTTCCTGTAGCTGTAAATGTATTATCTTGATTAACAGTAATTTCAGACCATTCTTTAATATTTGATATTGTATCTATTATATTATCATCACTAATTTTCAACTTAATAAACGCGTTTTTAGGTAAGTTAGTTTTATCAATGTTATCTTTTATTAGATTAACTTCAATAGGACTAACTTCTGTAACAATACCTTTAATTATTTGTACATTAATTGTAGGCTTATAAGACATACCCTCTATTGTTCCAGTTACTTGAATTGTACCAACTTGAGAAGTATCAACTGAATCATTATCCCATTTTACATCTTGTTCAATTAATGCTCCATCAGAATAAACTACTTTTACTTTTGATGGTAATACTAATACTTTATCTTTTTGAACAATAATTTTGTTTTCTTTTATTCCTTGTGGTTCTCCATTTATTGAATCAAGAACTCCTGAGTGCATATAGTCAATTTTTGTTGTCACATTAGTATACCATTTTCTGTATCCTTGATGTCCTTTAGTTATAGGAATAAAGTTATATTCTTTGGATAAAATTGGCAATCCAAAATTTTCTCCTTCTTTTGCCGCCCAAATTGTTATTTTTTTTCCTTCATAACGAATACGCATTTTTACTATATCATTCTTCTTAAATATTTTTTGTGATTTTGTATTAAAATCCCACTTTCCTTTTATATTCACTCCCCAACCAATTCCATCATTTCCTACTAATAACCAATCATTTGCATCTATGCTTCTAACCAACACTCCAAAACGTCCTAATGTTTCATCTGGTACTGTAAAATTAACTTCAATCTCACCATCAGCTATTTTAGTTGTTTTTGTATCAATAGTTCTTAAATCCCCAGTATTTGTTAATTCTAAGAAACCCTCTTTACAATTGAAATTTGCTTTGTTTGTAAGTATTTTAAACTCAAACTGTGTTTTTCCATTATAATCTTGATTATACATTCCCTGATTATTCGATTCTTCTGAATTCTCTTCTTCTACCTTTTCTAGTTCTCCTTCTGGTTTTTCTACTTCTGCTTTTTCTTCTACTACTTTCTCTTCTTTTACTTTGACTTCTGTTTTTTCTTCTATATTTTTTTGTATATCCTTAGATGTATCAACATCTGAAACTGTTTCAATAGATATATCTTCGGCAAAAATAGAAACCGGTGTATAAGAAATTATCATTAAAACAGACATAAATAACCCAATAAATCTTTTTTGTACAGCACGTATTTTAAACATTCTATCACTCTCCTATAATTTTTTGTTTTCAATAACAATAATAGGGTATAATACCTAATAACATACTTATATTACCAAAGTATTTATGCAATCTGTATGTAAATATATTATCCTTTTATGTCTAAATGTTAGCACATATATAATTGTTGCATAACAAATACCTTCTTGTATTATTTTTTGTTAATTATTTACAAACACTTATAACAATAAATATTTATTTAAATGAGTAAATACGTCACTTTATATTAATAATATTTCTTGGCTAGATAACACAAAAACAGATATTATTTAAATATCTGTCTATAAAGTTATACATATATTATCTTATTTGAAGTGTATATGCATTCTTCAGTATTAGATTTTTAAGTTATATCACTTATTGTTTTAACTTCATGTGAGTAAATAGCCCAGCCAATGGGTATTTATTTATGAAAGTTTTACTTATAAATGATTCGCTAGACTTACTTAATGAATGGAAATGAAATTTTCCGTGAAAAAAACACGACGTTTTTTTAGCTCATCTGAAGCATGGACGCTGAATATGAGCGTTAGGAAAATTTCATTGTAATGAATTTAGTAAGT
>JAOASG010000010.1 GCA_025210235.1 Vallitalea sp. | reverse complement strand
TTTAGTCTTACCTTCTTTTTTGTTAGGTATAAAATTTAAATACTCATTTATATATTTTGAAAGTTCCACTCCTTTAAAGAAGTATTCAGGATATTTTGTCTTGTACCAGTTGTAATCTGCATATACATACCAAGGAGTATCTTCTATATCTTCCTTTTGAACTGCTGTTGCTTTATATACTCGTTTAGCTTTGCTACTCAATGAATCAGTAGATAGTAATATTCTGTCTTTTCCTCCATCCATTGATGGTAATTTTTTAGTTTTATATGATTCTTTATTTCTATTTATTCTTTTCCATAAAGCAAAATAGTTTATATTCTCTAGTTTTGCTGCTTCTTCTATGGTTACATATGTTTCTGTCATTTTATTCCTCCTTTTCATCATCCGTATATAGTGATATAATAAAGAGGAAAATATATTTTAAAAGATGTTTTTAGACATTTGAAGGAGTGGCTTTGGAAGGGTCAGCTCCTTTTTATGTTTTTGTCTCTCAAAATATATTCTTTTCCCCATTTTACAGAGCTTCATTCCCTTCCCTACAGTTTTGCACTTTTAATTCTTTTAGTTTTTGTTCACATACAGCTTCTTCTTTTACTGCATATCTCCAAAGTTGATTAATAGTTAATAATTCACCACTCATTTCTGCTATAATCTTTTCTAAGTTTTCTTTTAATACAATTCTTTTTTCTTCTAAATAATTAGATTGCTCTTTAAGCATTTTCAACCTATTCTCTAAAAAGAAAATATTAAGTTCAATTGTAGCCATATCAGTAGTTGCAGAAATTATATCTTGCAAATCATTCTTATAATTAGTGAATGCTTGTTCATCCAACATACCTTTTATCATTTATATCACCTCCTTATACTCTATTTCCTTTTTTGATAAGATAGAGATAATTGTATCTGTATATTTAAGCCCCTTTGTTCTTCCAGTTAAAATATCTGATAAGTAGCTTTCACTTACTCCTAATTTTTCAGCAAGTTCCCTCTGCTCCATATCTTGTTCCATCAATTTGATTTTGACCCAAATTCCAAAAGAACTATAATTTCTCTTACCTTTTGACATAAATATAACTCCTTTCTAATCTCTGATGATTAATATTTTTGCTTTTCCAAATTCCTTTATTCTAGAATGATTACAAGTAACTTTGTACTGTTGATTTTCATTAGATTTAAGAAAAGTTACTCCTTTTCTTTTAGAAAGTTCTTTAATTAATGAATCTGTATCAATAGTATCAATTTCTCCTTTTCTAAATATTCCTAATGATTTTCTTTAATTTTATTTACCATTCTATCCCCTCCTCATTTGTAAAAATACTTAATTCAATTTTTAATAATTCAACCGTATTATATTTGAAGCATTATATTGCTTCGTTTTTGTTTAGATAGGCTTGTATTTGGAAGAGCTTTTTAGTTAATTATTCTAAAGAAAAGAATAATTAGATTTGTAAGTATCAACACAGTATTGCATTTTTAAAATTTTTGTTCAAATTATCAAATTTATTTGATATCCTTAAATAAATGTATTACTTCATTTGTTAAATTAATTATAAACCCACGTTTGTGTGGTTGTCAATACTAAATCCATATTTTTGTGTGGTTTTTTATTGTAATCCATACTTTTGTGTGAATGGAGGTTTCAATATGAATATAGATTTTGGAAATAGATTAAAAAAAGAGCTTAAAAAAAATAATATTACTCAAAAAGAAGCTACAGAATTATTAAATTTATCAAAAAATGCAATTGGAAACTATGTCAAAGGAAGAGTCCCAACAGCTGAGATACTTTATAAATTATCTAACTTATTCAATGTATCTATGGAATATTTATTGACTGGTGAAGAAAATACATCTACATACAAAGAGAATAGTCAATATAATAAACTTGTATATACAGATGAAATAATATATTTATTAGAAGACTATTTTTTAATAAACGAGAATAATGAATCTTTAAAAAACAAACTTATAGAGCATATACAAGATACTTATCAATTACAAGTTAAACAAGATTTTAACCAATTGAGTCTTTTTAATTTAAATATTGAAAATATATCTAAAGAAAAAAATATTGGTAAATCATTATTTGAAATATTTGAAGATATAAAAACTAAATTACCAAAAGAATATGATCGTAAGTTGATAGACAGGGTTGAAAATAAAATTATACCTTTATTTAAAGATATTAATATTGAAAGTAATATTAGTAATGACAATATAAATGAAGATGAAACTAAAATGCTGGAGCTTTATAGAAAACTAACTCCAAGAAATCAAATAAAGCTTGAAGCAGTAGCTGAAGAATATATTAGGGAAAAGGGATACAACGAGAAGGCAACATCATCTATATCAAGCACTGGGGATAATTCTTCTAATCGTGGCGGTATAGCATGATTTTTTTTACAACAAAAAATGAAGTAATACATTTTTTATACTTAAAACAATTAGCTTCTTTTGGTATAATATATTTATAAAGTAGAATTTTATCAAAGGAGGTATTATTTTGAAAAAAGAAGAAAAACAAGGAAAAGAACCTGAAAGTTTTAAAGACGGCTGTTTGGGTTGCCTGACCCTATTGGTTTTATTAGGTATAGTAGCCTTTTTATTAACTAGCTGTTTTGATGATGAGGATGAATCAAATTCAGCATTACAAGAAATACCTGAAAATATTGTTCAATATCATATAGTCAATGTTGAAGATTTGTCTTTTGGTAATACATCAAGATATAAATATAATATAGTTATTGATGAAGAAGCAACTATTAAACAGTTAAAAGACCTATCTAAAGTTATTGTAGATAAAGCATCTAAGGAACATAATTTTAATGCAATAAGTATTGTTTTTAATGATTATGATGAGTTTGTTGACAAAGGTAGCTCATTGGGACTGGTAGATTTTGCTCCTGAAGGGGATTGGTCAAAATCGGATACAGTTAATGCTGGTGAATATAAAAAAATGGGCTTTGCTTATGATCTTAAGAAAAAAGATTGGAGTCAAAGACCTAGTAAAGAAGAAGTACAAATTTATGCTGAATGGAAAAAAGCTAGAAATGCTAATCAAGATTTAGAAGATATTGAGGTAAGTAAAATAGTTTCACAAAAATTGAATATTGATGCAAATAAAATAGAAGAGATTATAACTAAAGTTATGCTATTATGGATGTAATAAAGAAGAGACGCATTGATTAAAAATCAAATGCGTCTCTTCTTTATTTTTGTCCAATTGCCAAAACATACGTTCCTACTAAATATAATGTTCTAACCATTGAAATTCTGCCAATTGGACAAAAAATTCGATTTTTACAAACTTGTCCAATTGCTTTTTTGTTGATTTGATATGATTTTCAGAAAAATTTTAAATGAGAAATAACGATTTGTAATCAAGTGTTATTTGATGTAACGCAGTATTTTCAATATATTTGAAGAATCGTTATTTTATTTAATAACAATGTATAACGCTGTATCTAACGAATTTGAGTTTTATTTTTCCAAACCATGATTTATAAAGGTTTTAAATCTTTGAGTGTAAATAAAAAACACGCTCTAGTTTAGTGTTTTCAACTACTAGGGCGTACTTTTTATTTTTTCTTAGGTTAATGTGCATAATTTCTCATGTTGTTTCTTATATTTTCTCTTTCCGTTCTCTCTAGTTATTAGTATTTCAATGGTTATCCTATAT
>JAOASG010000065.1 GCA_025210235.1 Vallitalea sp. | reverse complement strand
ACTATGGATAGATTAAAACTCTTGATAAATTTTATGATGATGAAGTAACAGAAGAATTTACATTCCACTATGGATAGATTAAAACTATGTGTTTTACCACCTTTAGAATGGTGCACTATCAAATTTACATTCCACTATGGATAGATTAAAACTTTGGCATCCGCCTTATTGGGATATTATCAAATATAGATTTACATTCCACTATGGATAGATTAAAACTAGTGATGCATTCCTGGATATGCCACTTAGTACACATTTACATTCCACTATGGATAGATTAAAACTTCTCTATCTCCAAAGCCTATATCAACAACAACATTATTTACATTCCACTATGGATAGATTAAAACCTTGCAGCAAGGGCAGAAATTAACGTTATTTTATATATTTACATTCCACTATGGATAGATTAAAACGAGGAAGTGGGTTATCACAGATATTTAGAAGCTAAATTTACATTCCACTATGGATAGATTAAAACTTTAGATTGTCCAATTTGTCTAGCAAAGTTTACAGCATTTACATTCCACTATGGATAGATTAAAACGGAACAACTCAAAGCGGTAAGACAGAACTTGCTAATTTACATTCCACTATGGATAGATTAAAACACGTTACTCATTTAAACACCTATTAGTAGACATTACAATCATAGTTTTTGTCGATGTCTTTTTATTATATATATTATCTCGATAATAATATCTTAAATTTAATATTTTGTCAATATAAACCTTTGATTTACAATGCTTTGTCGTACCCCCAGTATTTTGACACTATGTGACATCGACAATGCATTGGTATTAAAAAAAATTAGATAATGCATCATCTTTTTTACCCCAAAATTCTTTATCTAACCATTTTTCATTTCTACTCTTAAATATTATTACTGAATCTAAATTTTTTCTAATTAATTTTTTTAATTCTGCATTTAATTTTGCTATTTGTCCTTCTGTTATCTCACCTTCAAAAACAGAGTTTTGAATATGAGTTAGATATTTTTTACAAGTTTTAAATACTTTTGTTAATATAGCCTGTCCATTCTCTTCTCCACTTATGTCATATACCAAAACAACATACATTTAATTTCCTCCTACCACCATATTTTAAACCCTTCATATTCTTTTTCACCCATTATATGCTTAATTAATTTATAGCACTCAAGTCTTATTAAATATTTATATGTCACATCTTTTGACAATTCCTTATGATGAATTGTTTTTTTAAGCATTTCATCAAATTTCATTGCAATTGTTCTAGATGCATCTTTTGTTAAATGAAGATAATTTAAATCTTTTGTAAAAGAACTTGGTGTTATTTGATTCTTATTTAATAATGAAAATATTAGCCTATCCCCTAGAATTGGTTTGAATATTTCCGCTAAATCTAAGCTTAGAGAAAATCTCCTTACTCCTGGCTCATGTAAATAACTAATAGTTGGGTTAAGTTGTGTTCTATATATTTCACCTAAAACTCTTGTATAAACTAACCCATTTACAAATGAAATCATTGTATTAATCATATTATCTGGAGGATTTTTTACTCTCTTTTCAAAATCTATTTTTTGGTTAACAATTGTATTCCATGCTGAATAATATTGTTTTCTGATATTACCCTCAATTCCCATTAGTTCATTAATACTTTTTGTTCTTGATATTTTCTTTCTAAGTGCTTCTATTTCTTTCATTACCTTTTCTACGTCTTTTCCTCTGCCATTATAATATCTTAAATTTCTATAAATATTTGCTCCTGCTGCCTCTATAAACTTTTTAGCTATAATAAGTCTTTTTTGCTCATCTTCATAGAGTCTAACTTGTTTTACTAATAAATTACCTGCAAGTAAAGTCTCTTTCGGATAAAAGCTGCCTGTATAGAAATTATAATAATTAAAGAAATGTATTGGTATTTGATATTTTGATACAAAATCTATAAACTTCGTATTAAATGTCATTTCGGACATGATATACAAATCCTCAACTTGTTCTATAGGAATATCTCTAGTTTTATTTTCACTATTTGTGTATTGTAGTGTGTTATCTTTTCTGTGTAACTCCCCATTATTATATATATAAAAGCTGCGTTTCAAAGTGATCCCTCCCCTTAATTATGGAACATTCAAATAAATAATATGCCTAAATATAACATAATTCGAAATATGCACATTTTTTGCAAATCCTCTTTTTTTCAAGTAATGGTGGCAGCGGTCTATTCACAATTTCTTTTAAATCTATTAGCATTGTCTCTATATATTTCTCATCTTCATCTGTTAACTCAATATCAATGCTTTGCTTTAAAAGTGGATAATCAATTTTCCCCTTAATTCCACATACTCCTCTTTGCTTTAAATAGTATAAATAGTATTTAACTTGCCATATTCCAGCTTCCTCAATTTTTTTACTCTTTTTCACTTCATGTAATATACCCTTATTTTTTATATAGTCAATGTTTATAATGTCATCTATATTTATGTGCTTTTCTTCTCTACCGTAAGTATTTTCATCAAGAACCTTACCTATTTTTACGTTTTCACTGTTTGTTTCCATTTGTATCTGATTGTAAAAATACCATAATTTTCTCTTGCAAACAATATAATAATAAATCATCATCCCACTAATTGGCTTATCCATAACATCCCCACCTTTTATAAGAAATTATCAAAGTTATCTTCTAAACCTTTTACTTCTTTTCTTGTTAATCTTATAAAACCTAATTCATTATAAGTACAATTTATAACATTAATAAACTCATTTCTACTTATATAAATTTTCTTAATGATTGTATTTCCTTCTTTAAGAAAAATATCATATATACCAACTGGCACAGTGAATTTTTTAATTTCTTCTTTTAATTGCAGCTTTTCTATTTTAAGTTCTTCCACCTCTTCCTTATTTAATTTTTTTGATATATTTAATAATAGTTTTTCAGAATATTCATCTATTTCATCTTTATATTTTTGATAAATCTCATTAGGTATTACATCATAAGATATAATATTTCTTAAATTTATGTCTTTTTTATCAATTTCATAAGGAGGTAAATCAGCTATCTTTTTAGCAAATTGATTATACCTAAACCAATAATCACTTCCTTTTAAATTTTCTGTTGTTAAATATTGATTTATAATATTTGTCTTATCTCTTTCTGTTAATAACCCATCAATATCTTTTAGTGCCTCTTTAGATAATTCATATATTTTTCTATCAATAAATCCTTTAGTTCCATTAGTCAAAAGGTTATTATCTATATTTAAAAATACAAAACAATTAGGGTAATCTACTGATTTCATACCCTTCCTATTACATCTTCCTAATCTTTGAAATAATCCACTTATATCTGAAAGTTCTGTAAATAAGTAATCAAAGTCGATATCTAAGCTTGCCTCTACAATTTGAGTTGATATCCAAATTCCCTCTCCTATTTTTTCAGTTTTTCCAAACTCTATTATTTCTATTTCTTTTGATGCTCTTTCACATTTTATAAATTTACTATGCAATATATTTACTTTTTCACTCGATACACATTTTTCCAAAAGTTCAGTATATAATTGTTGTGCTTTTTTAACAGTGTTACAGACTACAAGTATTTTATTGCTTATACCCAACTCTCTATTTTCTTGAAATTTATTATATATGCTACAAGTATCAATCTCACTATGATAAACCTTTACATTATGCCTTTTAATATCATTTATAAATGTTCTTTCTTCAAATTCAATAGGGTTTTCTCCTGTCTTTAATAAATCTTTTATAAATGGAGCTAATGTTGCTGTCAATATTGCAATTCTACCTCCAAATTTATTTATCATCTTGATACCATAAATTAAATATGCAAGTAAATCTGCTCCATACATTTGAATTTCATCAATGACTATTTTAGAGTAAGATAAAGTAACCAGTTTAAGTTCATACCCTTGATATTTAAAAACAAAATCAAATAATTGATCTAATGTTGAAATACTAAGAGGTAAAGAAAACTGTTTGCTTTGATTGTAATAATCCATAATATCCATTTCATCATTCTTATCATTACTATAATAGTTTAATGAATCTGAATGAAGCAGTGCCAACTTAGATTCAATACTATTTTCATTTAAAATATCCTCTTTAACTCTTTTATATATAGAATTTATAGCTGCTTTCAATGGTAGTATAAAAAAGCCTTTGTTATTACCAATCCAATGAAGTCCTGCTTCTGTTTTACCCATACCAGTTTGAGCCACAACCATAATATTGTTATTAGTATTTTTCTTACAAAACTGCTGTAGCTCGTTCCAGTTTGAATTATTATCTTTGCTCTTCCATTTTTCTAATAAATTTTCAAGCCCACACTTTAAAAAATTATTTTCATATTCAATTGGAATCTCTCCACTGGCACTATAATCACATTTATGTAGCAAACCCTTTATAAGAATTGCTTCCTCATTTTCTGTTACTTCCTTGAGTTTTTTAACCGTACGTCTTTTAATTTTATTTACTTCAAAATCACTCAATAAGTTTTTTATTAATTCCTTAGAATCCTCCTCTCCTAATGTTCTAAAATTATCACAATAGTTATGATGATTTAAAACGGCAAAACCTACCTTATAATAATCATCTACATTTTCAAATTTACTTTTATCTATAAAATACAGAGATAACACATTATGTGCTATCTCAATTTCTTCATTAAATTTATAATTATTCTTTATTCTCTTTTGAAATTCTCTGTTTACCTTACCATAATCATGGTATTCACAAGCTATTCTCGTAAGTTCATATATATGCTGACTTTTGATATAGTTTAAGCTTTGTAATATATCAAGATTCTGCAATAATTCATCAGTATGCTCTCTTATAGTTTTATTGGGCTTTGCCTTATAATATGATAAATCCATTATCTCACCCCTAATTAAAATTCACTATATATGACTTATCTTCACTTATATCAAAGTAAAGCTGCTCACTCTCTTCATCTGCAGAATATTGAGATGTATATACAACTTTCTTTTTTTCAAATACTCTCTTGTTATCTTCTATAACATAATTTTTGTTTAGATAATACTTTGTTCCATCAGCAGATATTCCGTTTTGGAATCGTAAATTTATATCTTCATTTTTGATGCGCTCGTAATCTATATACGCAGAATATTCACTAGTCAGTTCATCTTCAATTTCATCTTCAAGCTCTACTACGCAAGCTTCTTTAACATCTACGAAATCTTCACTTCTACCAATTGATTTTAAATTATATATATTATCTTTAATGTCAAGAAGTGTATCTTTATCACTTTTTATATGAATTATTAGTTCAACATCATTTAAAACTTCATAATATTTTAAAGAAGTTGTAAGACTTGCAAATCTAGAATACGGTATTTCATATTCTTTCTTCTTATAGTCTTTATATCTCTCATTAATTGTTTTTTCTAATTCCTTTATTTCTTTTTCTCTTTCAGCAACCTGTTTAAATGCTAGTGATTTTTTTTCACATTTCTTCTTTTTAGCTCCTAGTGTCTTCTTACGCATTTTTATGATTTTTAGCACTTTATCAATTCTATTCTTTTTAAATTCTGTAAGTTTATCTGATAAATCTTTAAGCTGTCTATATTCCTCCAAGTACTCACTATTTATAACTTCTATTGTAGTTCCCTTTCTGAAATCATTTCCTGTTGCTGCTTTTGCTTTAGCAACCTTGTCAAATGCAGTTGACAACAAATTTGTATTTTTCATTTTTACTAAAATTCCTCTATCATTCATCGTAGAGTTTAAAAAGCAATAATCTGTATACGGTTCTTTATGCATAGCTCCATACTTTCCCTGTATACTAATATCCATTTGATGATAGTCTGTATATCCACAAGCACTATGCAATGCACCAATTACAGTTGAAAATGGTGGAAGTGGATAGGTCATTTTATTTAAAACCGTTTCTTCTTTTTTATAATTTGCACTACTTTGCGTCAATATAATTCTTAAAACTTCCATTCTTACACCTCATAATATGTATTAACTTTTTCCCTTAATTCATCAAAAAATTTACTAATACTAACAGTTGTTAACTCTTCTTTAATTTCCAATTCATTTTTGAAATTTCCGCCTTCTAATAATGCCACATTACATCCTTTGTTAATTCTATCTTTTAAATCTTGAGTAATTAACAACATATCTTTTTTTACTTTTACAACATTCTCAAAATAATGAGTTTTTCTATCTGTTAATCCTCCTACAACAAAGAGTGGTTCTGCATTATCCAAATTACCTTTTACAACTAAGTTAAGATTTTCAACCACATCTATTATTGAAATAACTCTATCTGCTTTTTCTTTAGCATCAGCTTCTGGTACATCAAAATTCTCATCTTTTCCTATCATATCTAAATCAATTGTTATACTGTACATTTTCATAGTTTTATCATACTCATATTGATATGGCATAAGTCCACATTTGGCAGCATCCTCTTGTAAGTTTAAATTGTTATTTTTCGCATAATTAGATGCAAGGTGTAAATTATTATGAAATCTTGTTTCATTTACAAAATCATCACAAGCAATTGCATCAGTTAAATAAAAAGAACTTTTTCTGATATATGTATTTCCAATTGTGTTCATATATCCTCCTTCTAATGCTCTGCAATTTGTAACATTAAGCTCTTCTGAAACAACTTTTTGATTTACTTTTTTATCTACTACTGTTTCTAGATCATCATACATGCCACTTTGCACCATTATAGCATTTTTAAGGCTTTCTCTACTCCTTGTTGCATAGCTCTTACCATTTTTAAAGACCTTTTGAACACTTGATATATTACCTAAACCTTCTCCATAGTTTGATGTCATATTTGCCACAATTGTAAGTGTTAGTGCTTTTTTATTCATTTTATTTTCCTCCATTTTCTTTATTAGTTTCTTTGTTAAGTGCATTTATAAAAGTATATGCTATGTTTTTATTCCCTTCAAAATCAGAAAACAAGTCATATGCGAAGTGAAAAACAATTCCTGAATATGAAGATAGTTGTAATAATATTTCACAAAACCTTTCATAGTCTTTAAAAGTTATTGCACTGATTAACTTCTGCTTATAACTATCGACTTTGTTCTCTGGAATTTCTTTCATTACCCTTTTAGCGCTTGCATAAGCTGATTTCATTTGCTTGTTCATTTTATCTCCTCCATAAATTATTGTATTAATCTTAATAAGTGTTTTAAGATTATAAGTATAATTTAATTTTGATTTTAATAACATCTCTATTAAAGAATCAAGTTTTATATTATTTAAAATTCTATTTGTTACTTCTTTTTCAAAATGCATATAATAGTTATCAGTAACTTTATACTTCATTTTTATAGCTTTATAATTTTCAATTTTCTTAAATATTTTAATAGCATCTTTTCTAATATATAATGTTTCAAAATAATCGCAATCCCTATTTTTTATCACTACTTCAACATCAAAATCTATAAAGTCAGCAGAATTTTTCATATCACAAAACAATGTACTTCTAGGATTATCGCTGTTGCTAATTAAATTATTTGCATTTAAAAGCTGCTTTATAGAATAATTATTATTTATAAAAAATGCTTCATATGACTTTGAAAAGGCAAAAGGGATAAAATCAAATTCCTTTTCGTCCTCAAATTTATATGTTTTGAAATTCCAATTATATGAAATAGATTTACTCTTTTTACCTTGGTCAATATTATAATTTAATATTCTGCAAATACTACCTGTATCTACAAATAAACTATTAGTATTAGAATAATTGGCATACAAGCTTTTTCCAGATCTATATGTTTCTTTTATCAACAATAATCTATTTTTCATAATTTTTTCTAATATACTTTCTTTATTTTCACCAGTAAATTTATCTCCTTTAAATACTTTTTTCATAATTGAATTGGCTTTTAATTTATCATTTACCAATTTTATTTGTTCATCAGTAAATTCACTGTTATTTAATATTTGCTCAACTATCCTATGATGCATCGCTTTTTCAAAATAATGTTCAGCAAATAGTAAGTATCTTTCCTCTGTAATTTTCTCCCTATCATATAGTATTACATCATCATCAATTGCGTATAAATCGGATTCCATATCGTACCCCATAGATACTAAATAATCAAAATATTTTATCAGACCTACTATACTTGCACTATAACGCCAATCTGATGTTTCCATCTTAGTATTGAATTCTCCATTTTCTATTATACTTTTCATAGTGTCTCCTTCCTGATTATTTCAATCAAACCAAAGCCACTCGATTTACGACTCCCCACTCCACATGCATATAAATAATTAAGTAATGCTATATTACCTGTTAATCTAAACATACCTATTGTAGCCTCCACAAATTGTGAATGATGTCTAACTACAGTTTTTTTGCATCTTATAGGCTCCATAGAGAAACCTTCTAAAACAGAAATAGGTAGATTATTTGTTTTAGTCACTTGAGATTTTAAAACTTTATCAAGTGTTTCATTAAATCCTTTTCTTTCATAAGAAAAATAAATGTCTTTATTACGTTCTTTACTATGTTCTCTTATACAAAGTGGAGATTTAAAAACAATGTCAATCGTATTTGTTGTAATAGCAGTTTCTTTTTCTATTAAAACATTTTTTATGCTCATTGCATTCTCATATGCTAAAGGATAGTATATATTGTTTTGCATCAATAATGCATTAAAAAAAACTATCCCTGTTGCTACATCATTTGTGCTAAAAGTAATATATATTTTTCTATTTGGTACTAATATCATTTTTTTTGTAAATTTGCTATTAGGGATATTTACTGCAAATGTAAAAGGTTTTTGTTTCCCTATTTCATAATAAGTACTGAAATGTTTTCCATTTTCATACACTGTCAAGCTATGCTTAAATAAACTAATCACTGCTGGACGATAATCCAAAGGAAAATGTTCATTTTTTAATTCCAATTCTATTTTAAATCTCATTATTTTCTCCTTTCAAAGCAAGCTACTTAATATTTAAAATCATTCATATTATTTTAAGTGTTCTAAATGTTTTAGACCGATGCCGCACTAAAATTAATGATATATACTAACGAAACTCAAATATCAACGGCATATGATCACTATAATCTATCCAATCATCAAACTTTCCAATATCAAAATTAAGCAAATTGTTAATTAATCTCTGTGAACAATATGAATAATCAATATGATAACCTTTTTCTTTATGTCTGTACATATAAAAAGTATGTACTGTTTCTTCTCCATGAATTTCATTGTTAAGTAGGTGAAATAGACTTTTAATATTATATGATTGTAATAAACTTATCACATCGTTATGAGTATATGTTTTTTTAGGACTATCATTATCCCATATTATGTTACTATTAAATCACCGGTTATAATACAATCTTTCAATAACAAATTCTCATAATACTTTAATGCTGCTCCAACTTGTGAAATATATCTATTTCTAGCATTTACCTTATCATTCATAGCCCATACAGCAAATAATATAAAATTATATTTTCCTCTTACCTTTATAGGAACTATATATTTGAATTTATCACTATACTCTTCACTTATTTGTAACGTGAACCCCTTTTTTGCAAGTACCCCTATTCCTTTTGATTTATTAGTACCAAACCAATATCTATTAGGATAATTCTTAATATCTTCATCTTTAATTTTAAAAATTTTTTCACATTCAGATATAACAATAATATCAGGGTTAATATCTAAAATAACTCTAATCTTTTTTCTAAATGCCATATTACAATTCCAAGCAATTACTTTCATTTAATGCCCCCTTACACATGTATAATACTGATTTACTAAAACAATTTATTAACCTCCGTCTTAGAAATAAACTAGCATAGCGGTCTCAGTTAACGTTTCGTATTCAGAACAATGTTAGCAAAATTACCATCAAACCATCTTTTTTAATCCTCAACTTAGTTAATTCCTGTTCTTATTATTTGACCCTCATCTCCATCTTCCCTATAATTAGAAAATCGGCCTAATATGAAGTTCCTAATTTCATTTCCTGAAATATAAATGTTCCATTATGTCCAAATCGATAATTTGCAATTCTCACTCACCTCATATTAATTTATGTATATTTATGACCCATCAGTAATACCTAAAATAAGTTGGTAATTTCTTATAACATTTTGTACTTAATCCATTCCAAACAAACCTATCATTTTATTAGTATTTAGTGCGTGATGTCTACCGCCCCTTGCTAATACAACTATTTATTGAGACAAATTATACATCAATAATTTTGCAACAATTGATTAATATCTTATTTAATTAAGTGTTTTTATTATAACATACATTAATTTACTTTTCATTAAGTATCACACAATTTTAAATACTGCATAAATATTCACTTCAAATAGTAATCCTTACTACATATCGTTTTTTTACATTCACTTCAAATGCCCTATTTCTCCTACTATACGTTAATCATTATTACATTTTATTCCTAAAATCTATATGTTATAATAATGCATACAAACATTAACTGGAGGATTTTTTATGCCTAAATTTGAAATACTATGCGATAGTGCGTGTGATTTACCTGATTCTTTAATTAAACAATATAATATAGATATAATTCCTTTCTATATATCATTTGATCAGGAAAATTATCTGCGTGAACGAATTGACATATCACTAGATGAATTCTATGAAAAATTATATGATACTTTTCCAAAAACATCTTTACCATCTGTACAGGACTATATAAATAAATTTAAACCATATGCAAAAGAAGGAAAAGATTTATTATGTATAACTTTAACCTCAAAATTTAGTGGGTCTTATCAATCTGCTATTAATGCACGTGAAATTATATTAGAAAAATATCCAAATATCAAAATAGAAGTTCTTGATTCAAGACTATGCACAGCTTTGCAAGGACTATTTGCTATTGAAATGGCTAAAATGAGAGAAGATGGATTATCTGTTGAAGAAGCACTTGTGATAGGAAAAAAATTAATACCTACTGGTAGAATAATGTTTACAATAGGAACACTTGAATATTTACAAAAAAGCGGAAGAATTGGTAAAGTGAGTTCTATTGCTGGTAGTATACTTAATATAAAACCTCTTATAGTTGTCAAAGATGGTGAATTACATCCCTATGGCTCAATTAGAGGAAGAAAAAAATCATTAAAGAAAATAGTAGCTATGACAAAAGAATATTTTAATAAAGTTGATGAAGATATAACTAAATATCACTTCGGCATTGCTAGAGGTCACCATATAGATGAAGCAGAAAAAATTGTTCCTAAAGTTAGAGAACTTGGAATTAATGGAGAGATACCTTTTTTTCAAGTTGGCTCTACTATAGGAACAAGTTGCGGACCTGACCCAATTGGAATTGCTTTTTTAAAAGATTATAAGAGTATTTAATTTTTATTATTCTTATACTTTGTAATTAAGCCAGTCCCATATCCCATAGGACATATTTGACACCAACTTCTTGGTTTATAAAATACACCAAGGATTATACCCACTATAAATGAAACACCCATTAGTCTAAATAATGAAAACGCTACATACGTAAGCTGAAAATTAGACTTAATCATAGCAATAGAAAACATTGTTAACATTAATAACAAAATAAAAGTTTTAAATTGCTTAGTTTTCATAAATTTCGGGAGTGGATTATTTAAAGTTATTTCACTTAAAAACTTACCTAAAAACGATCCCCTTGGACAATATTTTGAACAATGGATTTTACCCCTACCTCTTAATGCATGATAAACAGGCAAGCTAAAACATATTATGCCAAGTATCCCGAATTTTATGTTTACAATACTTAATGAAAAAAATAAAATAATAAGTATCCATGACCAACTTTGATGTGATTTTATAGTTTTTTTCATAATAATTTCCTCTTTTCTTTTATATCGTTATATTTGAATATTATAATATACTAATATAACGATAAAGTCAAGGGGGTTATTTACTATTTTAAAATAATGAAAAAGACGAACTTATTTCTTGCTTTATTAATATATATATAGTATAATTTTTAATAGTTTAAGGGAGTAGCTAACAGCTTTATAATATTAAGCTGTATAATCAGTCGTCAGTTCGGTATATTACCCGGTTGATTACATTTAATAACTATGCTTATATTATCTACAACAATACATAAGCGTTATTATTGATGAAGCGAGACTTTTACTGTATTTAGCAGTAGAAGTTTTTTTATTGTCTAATAACGTATTTAAGTGCTAAAAATTATATAAAATTCTTATTATAATTTACTTACACAATTTTTCTTTTATACAATAGATTTATATAGTCTATATATAAAAGTCCTAATAGATAAAAAGCATAAATTCACATTAGTTTCAACAATATTAGGAGGATTATCAATGAAAGAGAACTTACCTTATTTATTATTTTTACTTGGTTTTATAATGATTATAAAAGGTAGCGATTGGTTTATAGATGCAACTATTTGGATAGCAAAAGTTTTAAAAGTTCCAAATATTATTATTGGTGCAACTCTTGTAAGTATTTGTACCACTTTACCAGAAGCAATGGTTTCAGGTAGCTCTTCTTTACATGGAAATGCAAGTATAGCCTTTGGTAATGCATTAGGTTCAATAGCATGTAATACAGGTTTTATATTAGGATTAACGATACTACTTTCTCGTCCTGCAATAAAGCAAAAAAACAAACTTCGTAGAACAGGAATGTTCTTACTATTTTTAATAATTTTACTTACTGCATTTGCATTTATATTCGGTGAAATATCAAGAATTACTGGAATTTTATTCTTAGGCATTTTAGTTCTTTATCTATATAACAATATTAAAGATGCTAAGATGAGTAGTTCAGAAATAAAACAAGATGAAGAAATGGATACTTCAAGAAATACAGTTACTAAGAATATAATAATGTTTATAGTAGGTATTGCTTTAACGGTTTACGGAGCAAATTTATTAGTTGAAAATGGCGAAATAATTGCAACTAAGTTAGGAGTACCTGATATCATTATAGGTGTAACTCTTACAGCTTTTGGAACTTCTTTACCAGAGCTAGTTACAGCAATTACAGCTATTTCTAAAAAAGCACATGATATTTCAATTGGTAATGTTCTTGGTGCAAATATATTAAACATTATACTAGTTATCGGATTGTCATCTAGTATATTGCCTTTTAAAGTACAACATAGCTGGTTATATTATCACATTCCTTTTGTATTCGTAATTGTTTCTTTATTAGTTATATTTTCTGTTATTAATAAAAAAAGATTTCAACGTTGGAATGGAGTATTAATGATAGCTACTTATGCCGCATACATTTATTTCTTAATTGCATAGACTAAATGCTATTTGTCTTTGCAAAGAATATAGATTAATTTTAAATCAATAATTGTTAAAACAAATGGTTTAAATTAAAAAGTTGTAGTAATCCACTTGAATAATTAAGTGATTATACAACTTTTTTGTTATTAATTAACATAATTAATATTTGCTTATTAAATGGACATTTTTGGAATATCTGGTTTACTTATGGCTTGTAAAGGGTATAGAGCATTAGAATAACTTGGTCTATATACTATCATCTTTAATATCAACTGATAATAATTTATACTCTCCATCTACTACCTGTATTACAAAAGTTACTTCGTATGAAATATGTGGACTTTCCATCTCATTAACTAATGTACACTTAAATCTTACTATTTCATCCTTAGCTATTACTTCTTTAATTAATACATTGTAAATAATTGATCCCCTAAACGGCTCGTAAGTATATGTATCACTATTTTCATCATATTCTTTTATTCGTGAGTGGTCTATTTTTGTATTAAACTTGCTTAATATATATTCATCAACAATTTTTGCTGGTACTGTAACCATCCATGTATCTTTATTAAAATATTGATGAAGTTCTTGCCTCACAGTCCAATAAAACCCTTCAACTATATAATTATTGTCAATGATAGTAATTCCATCAAACTGTTCAGATTTTATTTTTTCTTCTAATATAAGTTTATTAACACATTCAACTGGAATCGTATATTTATCTAATCTTGAATCATAATAATTTCCAAATATTTTCCAATGTTCAAAAGGATCTATTGGATATGTACCAGCACATCTTATGTATTGAAACGCTCTTTCGTATTCCACGACATCATTCTCATTAAAAGACATATTAATATCAAAAACACTAAAATAGCTATATACAATTTCTTCGAGAATAGAATTATCTAATTCATGCATATTATCCTTTATTATAGAATATAAAGAATCTGATTTTTGTTCTGAACTTATGCTACTTAGGAAATTATATGATATTTCATCTATATTATATTTATCTTGTATTTGAGCAAATTTTATACAACCTGAAAAGTATAAAATAATTACTAATGGTAAAAGAAATCTATTCATAAATTAGTCCTCCAATAAATCTGGTAATATTTTTATTTCAGAAAATACATTTCTTCTCATTGTAACACACTTTTTCTAATAAATATATGAGCTAATAAAGTAAAAATAGCAACTTAGCTAAATAACATCCTCTATCTCCTTTATTTCCTGGCTCCTCTTATCTCCATAAATATAATACACAAGCCCACCTAAAATCAAAGCCCCACCAATTATTTTACCTTTAGAAACATCTCCGAATTTAAAATAATCAATAACAATACCTGCTGTCATTTGCCCCAAGAAAATCAAAATTGTAACATATATAGCAGATATTTTATTTATCAAAAGATTATTTAAAGTAATAATGCCTGCTCCAAGCATTCCTCCAAAAAAATAATAAAACGGAATATCTGTTATCTTCTTATCAAAAAAAGTGTCATTTATAAATAAGCTCATTATGAAATAAAAAATAATAGAAGCTATAAACCCAACTAAATAATTAGTAATACTTGATTGTATTAGACCAACCTTTTTTGCAAGACTTCCATTAATAGATATAGACATAATAACTAATGCACCTGAAATAAGTGCTAATATCAAATACAAACCCAATCCCTCCTCTTTCTATTCTTTTCATATAGGTTAATTCAAACTTAGGTATATATAATACACCTTTCATAACGTTAGTAATAGCCCAGCCAATGAGTATTTATTTATGGAAGTTTTATTTATAAATGATTCGCTAGACTTACTTAATGAATGGAAATGAAATTTTCCGTGAAAAAAACACGACGTTTTTTTAGCTCATCTGAAGCATGGACGCTGAATATGAGCGTTAGGAAAATT
>JAOASG010000009.1 GCA_025210235.1 Vallitalea sp. | reverse complement strand
TTCCCTTATATTTTGCCCACGGAATGCGATTTTTACCTACAGTAATAGTAGTAGAATCAATAGCTAATAAATCTTTAGGAAGATCTAAAATTCTTTTTACTGAACGATTACATTTATTAGAAAGTATATGAAAAAGCCTTTTTGTAATTTCATAATCTACTGTGCTTGCTTTTTTTGATATAGTAGAGTGATCTACTTGCGGAAGTTCAAAATCACTTAATTTTTCAGTACTTTGTCTAAAACTTTTCCATTCACCAACAGCTGCTGCTACAAAGTATTGAAGCAATGTATATACAGTAAATTTTCTAGATGTATCTTTATATCTAATTAAATTACATACCGTTTCTACTTCTTTAGGTGTAAGAAATGTTTGCATTATATCCATTATAGTGTTATTCTTTTTCATAAGGAGTACCTCTTTTCTAAAATATTTGTGTTGTAGGATACCAAATATTTCACACTAGAAGTACTCTTTTTTATACCTTTTTTTGGATAATCAACACGCTTGATATGAGTTCAAATCTTATGAAATGTACTTGAATTAAAGACCATCTCTTAATGAGATGATCTTTTATCTACATAAGTTTGTTAGAAAGTTGGATTGTTATTATTTATACTTCCGCCTGTTATTAAGAACAACAGTCTTGAGAAAGTGTCAATTGGTTGGATTGCATCCCAGTGCTCTGCCAGTTTTCCATTTTTTAATCGAAATGTATCAGTAATAATAAATCCTTTTTTCTCATTGCCCCTGTGTTTCGCCATCATTGTGGTATGGCTATGCAAGAGGATGAAATCACCATCAGCATATATTCGCTTCACATCAAAAGAATACTCAGGGAATCTCTTGGTCAGTGTTTTCACATAGCTAATAAGTCCAGACATTTCATTTGGTATAGCTCTGTTGTGTTGTGTGTATGGACCATTACCGTATTTCTCCATTGTGTAGTCAAAGTCATGTTCATTCATCAAATGTTGAAAAAAGTCCACGACGATCTTTGCATTTTCTGTTTCTTGTTCTGTCCAATTTTCTTGTAAATGTTTGTTGATATCAATTATTGGATATTTTTTTGATTGACTCATTATAAGCCTCCTATTTTCATTTATATTTTTTAGATTGATATAGTAATCTTTTCCTGAGGAGTTGTAAAAACAGATCCTCAATTATACAGAAACTCGAATTACAACAGCCTCATCTTCTATTTACCAGAAGCATTCATGGCTTCAAAGAAGCCCCAATGTCCTTACTAATGGTTAGTTCCTTAATTTCCTTCTTAGCATTATGAACATCAATAGCGGGTACTTACCAAACACATCAATTAATAGACCGATCTACTTATATCGTGTAAAAATATAACCACTTCAGCTTATGATAAGTAAAATGGTAATACATCACCATAAACATTAGACTGGTTTACTTATATTTTAATTTATCCTTTATTCATTGTCAATGATAATTGTATAAATTTTCATTGACAATTATCGAAAGAAGAAGTAGTATATAAGTAAACCGGTGTTATATTTGTTTAGGAGGGAATATGTCAAAATACAATAGAGAGGAAATTTTGCAATCTGGTGTTGAAATTCTAACGATGAAGGGGTTTTCAGGGTTAGGCGTTCAGCACGTATTAAAAGCTTGCGGGATTCCCAAAGGGTCCTTTTACAATTTCTTTGAAAACAAAGATGCATTTGTTATCGAAGCAATAAAGCTTTACAACAGAAAAGTAAAATTCATTTTAGAACAGATAGATAATGATAGCACTCTGAATCCGATTGAGAAGATTACGAAGTATTATTCTATTGCGAATGATTTCTTTTTCAATAACGGCAACCTTAGAACATGTCCAATGATGAATATTGTTTCAGATGGTGTGGAAAATAAGTCCATTATCAAGTTAATTCATAGCAGTATAGATATGCACAAAGATTTCATAGCAAAATGGATTGACAGCGCAATGACCTTGGAACTCATCTCAAATCAAATAGATTCTGTTCGATTAACACATATGATTTATGATAACTATCATGGTGCAGTATTGAGGATGAAATATGAGAATTCAGAGTTGCCACTCAACAACTTCATTAGTAATGTACTACCATTTTACTTAAAGTAAAATGGTTATATTTTTACACAATACAAGCAGACGGGTCTAAATAAATTGAGTTTTGAAACATATTAATTAAATAAACCAATAAAGGTGAACAAATAAGGAGCTGAGTATTATGAATTTGGAAAATTTGCAAGTATTTAAAGCACTAGAGCTAAGAAACATGACAATCAAGAATAGAGTTATAAGATCAGCTACGCATAGTATGCTTGGTAATCTTGATGGTACCATCAGCGCAGATGAGCTTAAAATGTATGATGAATTGGCATCCAATGAAATCGGGCTCATTATTGCAGGACAGTTTTTTGTTTCGAAGGATGGTATTGTTGCACCTAGCTCAAATGAACTGATTAATGACGATCATGTTAAATATGCAAAAAAAATCAAAGAAATTGTAGAGCCGAACGACACAAAGGTTATTGCACAAATCAACCATGCTGGTATCCAAGCTTATTCACAAGATCCATTCGGACCGTCTGAATTTGAACTAGAAGATGGTAGAGTTGCAAGAGAGATGACGATTGATGAAATTACTAGAGTGAAAAGTGATTTTGTTGAAGCTGCTGTGCGTGCACAAAAATCAAGAATGGATGGTGTGCAATTACACGCTGCTCATGGATATCTTTTATGCGAATTCCTGAAGCCATCTATCAATAAGCGTACGGATAACTATGGTGGAAGCTCAGAAAACAGATTTAGAATTGTACGCGAGATATTGGAAGAAATTAAAGAAGCCTGTGGTGAAGCTTATCCAGTATTTATAAAGATCGATTCCAATGATCTGATAGAAACTGCTACGTATAATGACGATCTAGATTACATGATGTTTCAGCTTGAGGCGCTTGGTATAGAAGCGGTTGAATTCAGTGGTTCAGATTTCGCAACAAAGAAATATTCAGATCATAATTATTTCTTGGATCGCGCCCTTGAGATTAAAGGTGATAGGAATATCGCGACTATGGTTGTTGGTGGTGTAAGAAACTTTAATGATATGGAAACTGTATTAATATCAGGTATAGATATGGTTTCATTGTCTAGACCATTTATCACTGAACCAGACCTTATTACACGTTTAAAAAAGGGTCAGGAAAAATCACGTTGTGTCAGCTGTAGCAAGTGTTCGACTGTTGGTAGAAAAAGATGTATTCTGAATACGTTTTAGGTTATCAATGAAGGCCGTATGATTTCAGGTTTAGATCATACGGCCTTCATTAATAAATCATAATTGAGCGATTTTGTTGAAGATAGCACTTACACCCGTTACACTGAACTGTATCATAAGTAAAAACTTTTAAATATGCAGGCGGAATATATACTAATAAAAATGTAGGACAATATATATTCGCACTTTATTTTATGAAATAAAGAAAAAGGCAATGTAATTTAAAATTAGGTTGTCTTTTTTATGTGGGTATTGGGTCGTTCGGTTTCCTTGTACTGATAGGATACGACATGTAAAAATTCCTATAATTGTATAATGATAAAAGGCTATTACCGGTATTGGCATATTTTGTTTAAAGTATAAAATAATATATATCTAAAAGCAACTAACCTACATGCAATTGATATTGAATTATATTGAAAAAAATACCAAAAATAAAAAATGCTGTATGATATAATTGTATATGAATACTATAAGGATAATATTCGTGATTTTATGATAGTTCTGTATCGAAGATAGGAGAAAAATATATGAAAAATACTTTTTAAAAAATTGTAAGGGTTGTACTAATTATTATTCTGAGTTTTCAACTTATAAGTTGTACTCAAACTATAAAAGAAACAACTATAAAAAAGGAAACGAATGAGAATAATCAGCTACTAAAAAGTCAAGAAGAACCAGCTATTGAAGAGTTAAATAATTTTAATACCAGAATAGAGATAAAATATACAGATGGATATATAAATGTATATTATGTAGAAGAATCAGTTAAGAAATACTTTGATACAACAATTAAACAACACCAATCTGTAGATGATTATATATATGAAAATGATAAATATAAAATTATATTAGCAGATGGAGAAATGTGCGAATATAGTGAGGTAGAATGATTAGTCAAAAAAATAAATTATAAAGGTAAGGATACATATGCACTTCTTGAATATTTAGAAATATAGACAAAAAAACCAAGGAAGTTTTTAAAAATAATTAAGAGATAAAATAGGAGGTACCTTAAAAGTGGATAGAGAAAAACTTAATAAGTTAATAAAAGAATATGGATTAGAAGAAATTAATGATTATATAAAAGAAAATACGAGGAATACTATGGGTATTTCTATTAATGAAAAAGAGGATTATAAAAAGATTGGCAATTGTCGTATTGCTGGATTTCCAGATTCACCTCAAGAGATTGAATGGCCTAGGACTGAAGAGGGTAATCTTATGACGTTTATTCTACAACTTAATATGTCTGAAGTAGGTTTAATGGATAAAACTAATTTAATGCCTAAAACAGGTATGCTGTATTTTTTTATGGGGATTGATGAGCCAGCATATAATATAGAACATAAAGTTATATATGTTGATGATACTAGTAATCTTAAATTAGTAAATACTGACGAAACTACAGTGCTTGAAGAAACGTATGATACATTCATAGGTCATAAGGTTGATATTTTTACATCGCTTGATATACCGAATTATGCTTATGTAGATTATGAAATATTTAAAGATGAGAAGCTTGCTGATGCATATTATGAATTTTGTGATGATTTAAAGATGGAAATAGATATTGGCCAAATATATGGATATCCACAAGGACAACATGCTGATTGTGAGATAGAATCAGCATTAAAGATAATAGCTAATAAAGAATATGACTTTTACCATACTAAAGGAATGCAAATTCTTACGAAATACTTAAATAATAATGAGGAGAAAGCAAAGGAAGAAGTTAACGATATAGTGATGTTGCTTGAAATTGATTCTTCAGACGAAGTTGGATTCTGTTGGTGGGATTGTGGAGTAATACATTTTTTTATTCGAAAAGAAGATTTAATTAATAGAAGATTTGATAAGACGTATTTGAGTCTGTATAGTTCTTAAAAAAATGAAATTATTAAAGCTAAGATACTATTTAAAATGATATAGAAGTTAGTATTCTTAATATAATTATGCGTATAGTAGTTAATATTATGTAGAAACACGCAATTTAATTATTTGATAGGAGATAAATTGAAATGATTTATATAAAAGACATGGATAGTAAGCAATTAGATTGTATGCTGGATTTATACAATTGGGATAATGGGTTTAGAATACCAGAACAAATAATAAGTAATCCAAATTGTGAAATGGTAACAGCTTTAAAAGCTTTTTATCTTGCAGATGGTTATAGATTACTTACAAGAGAATTGAATTTAAATAGTGATAATAAACAATGGATCGAATTTATTTCTATGTTATATAAAAAAATTTGTGACAATGATTTTAGAAATAGTGAAATTTTATTTAAGGTGCCATTGATTAAAATTCAAATACATAAATTAAGAGAGCATTATAATGTTCCAAATATTTTTTTACAATCATACAAAAGTGCTATATTTAGAATATAAGAATAGATGATTTTTAAATAATAGAGGCAATCTTATTAAAATGAGATTGTCTTTTTTAAAAACTATTTACAAATTTTACAGGAGATTCTCAATGGATATAAAAACCTTAATATACAATAAATAGTAAATAATATATAATATGAAAATGTAGAATTTTAGAAAATGGGGGAATTGTTATATTATGAATTCGAAAACTATAAATATAATTTGTTTAATAATAATAGTAATTGTATGTATATCTGGATGTAGTAAGCAAGAAATTAAAACTGTAACTAAAAATGGAAATGGAGATGTATGTGATAAAGATACTAAAAATAAAATAGATTATAAACAATATTTAGGAGAGTGGATATCAAGTTCACAAACAGAATTTGAAGAAGATATATGGGGTAAAGGTGGTAACATTCTTGAAATTGAAGATATTAATAATGAATATTTAAGAGGAAATTATGTATCAGTTCAATCATCTTCAGCTAATAGAATTGCAGATTTTAAATTTGAAGGAAAGATAATAGGCAATAAAGTAAAATTCAAATATGAAGATAGTTTTCATACAAAAGGAGAAGGAATATTAAAATTTAAAGATGATAAAATAGAGGTTGATTTAAATCAATGTACAATTAGTGAAGATAATACATCTGGATGGTGTGCTCGTGGTGGCACTCTTATTAGATCTAGAATTCAAAAAAATAGACAAGAACAATCAGAAATAGAATTAGGTGCAGCAAAAGCTGACACTTTTTACGTTGAAGAGGTTATAAGAGGTTATGAGAATTCAATGATAGATGCTATTAATCAAAATGATTTTTCTTTAGTAGAAAAATTATTGTTACCAAATAGTAACTTGTATAAATCACAGAAAAAACTTATATTAAATTTGCATGAAAGAGGGATAACAGAAAAACTTATAGATTATGATATAGTTGAAATAGAAGGAAGTGAAGACGGAAATATTTATAAAGTATATACAACTGAAAAGATAGAAATAAAATATTCAAAACAAAATATTAAAATAAAAGATTATACATGGATATATACTGTTTTTTTAAATTTAGATACAGTAAAAATCAGTGACATTGAAAAATGGAATAGATAATGTATTGAAAAGTTATTTACTAGTTAATCTGTGTATTGAAAATTTTATTTAATAAGGAGATAAATATGAACAAGAAGGTTTATAGTGACATGGATTCAAAGACATATTATTCATTAAAAAGAATATTAGATTATGATAAAAAAAGATTTATATTGCTGTCTAAAAAAAGAAGAAATATATTGGTTGAAGAGTTAGATAAAATCCAAGATGTTGATAATATTAGACTTATAAAATATTTACTTGTTCTATGCTTTGATAAAGATTTTATTGTTGCTTCAAAGGCATTAAACCATTTAAAAAGAATAGTAGATAATTTAACTATTAAGGAATTACTATTTTTTACAGAATATTTTAGAAGTAGTTACTACTATTATTCTATTGATTGTGAGATTGAGAAAAGTTATAGTGAAACCAATAAGTATAGATTTGATTTAATAAATCGTTTTGGAAAAGAATCAAGATACATATTATCAGTTTTAACTTTGCATCCAAATGGATATATACGAGAAGATGCCTTAAAGAAACTATCAGAGATGGAAGACGGCTTTAAAATCAAATTTATAATGATAAGAGTTAATGATTGGGTCAAAGAAATTAGAATTCTTGCTAAGAAAGAATTAATAAAATGCATAAAAGATGAATACTTAAAAGACATTGTTGAATGTTTGCCAATTATAGATAGGATGAATAATTGGGGACGTGATAATTATTCGGATATATTATTTAAATTAGAAGATTTTATTATTAAGCAAAGAAACTATGATTTGCTGTTAGATAGTTATAAAAACAGTGAAGAAAGATTAGTTAAACGAAAGTTATTTAAGTATTTGCTAGAAATTAATACAACAGTTAATTTAATCATCAATATTGGGTTAAAAAGTAAGGATATTATTATACTTAGAACTACAATTAAGAAAATTGACGAGATTGTAAATAAAGATAATATAGAGTTAATTTTTAAAGCTTTGAAACAAAATAAGAATGTAACATGTAAAATAGCAGCAATTGATATATTAGAAAAAATGAGTGTTCCAGATATTGATAAAGTACTTATACCATTTATATATTCTAAATCATATAAGCTTAGAGATTATGCTAGGTATAAGTTAAATAAAAAAGAAATTAAAAACTTTAGAGAAATGTACTTAGATGAAATAAATGAAAATAATTATAATTTATATGGAATAATATCTGGAATTAAAGAGACAGGAATACATGAAGATGTTAAGTGTATTTTAAAATATATTAATCACGAAAATGTTAAAATTAGAAAACTCGTATTATCCACTGTATATAATCTTAATTCTAATGAAGGAATAAGATATACACTTGATAAGTTAATCTCAGATAATATAAGTGAATCAAATAATGCAAGAAGATGTCTAGAAAATGATATTGTATCAGTTGATGAAAATATTATATTTGAATTATTTGAATTTGAAAGATATGAAGATCATGTTTATATGAATATAATAAAATTAATAAATAAGTATTCTAAATGGAGTGCAATAACTAATCTATTAAGAGTCCTAAAAATATCAAGTAGCACTTATATTCCAATAATTAATGATGAAATAGAATTATGGATTAATAAGTTTAATAGAAGCTTTATTTCACCTAGAAAAGAACAAGTAGAGTATATTAGTAAATTGTATATGATGACATATAATAAACTAAGTAGTAATAATAGTTTTCAAATAGGAGATATATTAAAAAAATAGCAGTGAAAAAACAATAATTAAATTCATTAGGTTGATACAAAAAATTACAAATGATACAATATTAATCATAAAATATATTGAAAATGGAGGAATAATCATGAAAAAAGACGAAATTAAATTTTATTTAACTTGGGAAGAAGAAGAAGAAGAAGAAATAACAGTAGTAACAAAGATACAAGACTATTTGAATGATTATGGAAAATATGAAAATGAAAAATTAATAATTGGTATGTGGATTGGAGCTTATGAAAATTCACCAAATCATATAGTTGAGTTTTTAGTAAAAAATGCAGAACAGTTTCCTAATCTAAAAGAAATATATTTTGGAGATATGGAAGGAGAAGAATGTGAAATTTCATGGATAAATAATACTGACTTAGCACCATTGATAAATACTTTTAAAGTTGAAAAATTTACGGCAAAAGGTGGTGAAGGTCTTAGATTTAATAATATTAAAAGTGAAAGTTTAAAAAGCTTGTCAATAATTTCAGGAGGAACTGATAAAGAAACTCTGAATGATTTAATAAATGCACAACTTCCCAATTTAGAAAGAATAGAGATATATTTAGGAGTTTCTGCTTATGGATTTAATGCAGAAATAGAAGATATAACTCCATTTATAAAAAGAGAAAATTTCCCTAAATTAAAATATTTAGGTCTGAAAAATAGTGAAATTCAAGATGAAATATGTGAAAAAGTTTTTGAAGGAGATATACTAAAAGATCTTAGAGCTTTAGATTTATCATTGGGAACTTTAGGAGATAAAGGAGCAAAAGTAATACTTGATAATATAGAGAAGTTATCACATTTAGAGTGTTTTGATTTAACATATAATTATATTTCAGAGAATCCATTAAATGAAATAGGAAGTAAATTAAAAGAATACAATGTAAAGTTCTTATCAAGTCAAGAAGATGTTTATATAGATAAAGATGATGAGTGGAGATATCCATATATTACGGAGTAAAAATTATGAATAAGGAATTTTTATTAATAGGAGATCCTAAAGGGAAAAGATTAGATGTATTTATAAACTGTTTGAAAAATATTGATATACATAATTATAAGATTATTAAATGGAATGATGTTTTAGAAGATATAAGTATTATACAGAATAATTTAAAAGAAAATACTATATTGAAAGTAGAACCACCAGAGAAGGACCTAGAAATTTATAGAGGATTTTTGAAAAAGGGAATAAATAACGGTAATTTAAGTAAGAAAGAAATTGAAAAAATAGATTTTGGGGAATATCCAATCGTTCAACCAAGTCAATGGTATTATGGTGTTGAAAGTACATTTATGGATATTGAAAATTTGTTAAAAAGAAATAACCATATAAATGTTTTTTCTATGGTTGATTTTAATGAAGCATTAATAATGATGGATAAAGAGAAAACATATGAACTTTTAAGTAAGAATAAAAATAATTTTGAATTACCTAAAAGGTTAAAAAAGTATACAAATTATGAAGAGTTTAGAGAAGATAATTTTGATAAATTTTTAAAATGCTTTATAAAGTTAAAATGGGGGTCAGGCAGTACAGGTATAATTGCATATGTTAACAATCCAAAAATAAAAGAAGAAAAGATATATACATCGCTTAATTATAAAGAAGTTAAAGGTAAAAAAGTATTCTTTGGAAATTATAAAGTGAACTGCTTTAAAGATAAAGAAGTTATAAAAAATATGATTGATTGGGTTCTGGAAAATGGTGCTCATATTGAAATGTGGATACCAAAATTAACCTATAATGGATATGGTTTTGATACAAGAGCTTTTGTTATTGATAAAAAAGCTAATTATTTAATTTCAAGATTAAGTAAAACTCCAATAACAAATTTACATCTTAAAAATAAGAGAATGGAAAGTGAAGAGTTTCTTAAAGTTTCAGAATTAGAGGTTATAAAGAAAGCATCTGAAGGTGTGATGGATGCTTTTAGTAATTCTTTATATTCAGGAATAGATGTTGTAACATCTACAGGGCTTAAGCCTTATATAATAGATGTAAATCCATTTGGAGATTTATTTCATAATTTAATTAATACTAAAAGAAATGTTTATTATAAAGAAATAAAAACTGCTATTGAAAGGATAGATAATAAAAAATGATTAATATGAATGAAGTAGTTGGAAATGATGATATTCTTTTTATTACACTAGATACTTTAAGATATGATGTAGCACAAGCAGAATATTTAGCAGGAAATTTACCAAATCTTTGTAAAGATAGTGGATGGGAAAAGAGGCATACACCAGGTAATTTCACATATTCAGCTCACCACAGTTTTTTTGGAGGATTTTTACCTTCACCTGTTGAGTATGTTCCAGTACATAAAAGAGAGCTTTTATTTTTTATGAAAAATAAAGGATTAAAGGCATTAAAAAATGATAATGCATTTTTATTTGATACAAGTAACTTTGTAGAAGGGTTAGCTAATGAAGGATATAAAACAATCTGTATTGGTGGGGTTATTTTCTTTAGTAAGATGAATGAGTTATGTAGTGTACTTCCAAATATGTTTGAGGAAAGTTATTGGAAACCTAGATTTGGAGTAACTAATCCAAAATCACCAGAATATCAAGTAGATTTAGCCCTTAAAAAGTTAAAGGAATTGGATAAAGATGAAAGAGTATTTTTATTTATAAATATATCTGCTATTCATGGACCAAACTATTTTTACTTAGATAAATATAAGAATAGAACAGATGCATATGATTCAAGCAAAAATATTTTGGCATCAAAGCTTGATTGTGTTGAAAGTCAAAGAGCAGCTCTTAGATATGTTGATAAATGCTTAGAACCTTTATTTGAATATATGAGAGAAAGAAACAGAACCTTCTGTATAGCATTATCGGATCATGGAACTTGCTATGGAGAAGATGGATATGAAGGTCATAATCTAGCTCATGAGATAGTATGGAATGTACCTTATAAACAATTTTTTCTATAAGGAGCACTTAAATGAAGAAATACTTTAATGATAATCCATATACAGATTATATATATTCTTATCCTCATAAAAAATCTTATAGAGAATTAGAAGAAAAAATAAATTTAAAAGAGCTTTGGAATAAAAGAAAAACAAATAATTTAACCTTGTATATTCATATTCCATTTTGTATTAATAAGTGCGGATATTGTAATTTACTTTCAACAACATGTTTTTCAAATGAAAAATTAGAGAGTTATGTTGAAAAGCTAGTTGAAGAGCTTAAAGGAGTAAAGAGATTTTTAAATATAAAAGAAGATGAATTTATATTTTCAAGTGTTATATTTGGGGGTGGAACTCCAACAATTTTAAAAGCTAATTCAATGGAATATTTATTAAGTTTTATAGAAAAAAACTTAAATATTGACTTTGAAAAAACGTTTTTTTCAATAGAAACTTCACCAAGGACATTTACAAAAAAACATATGGATGTTCTTAAAAGATTTCATATTAATAGAATAAGTATGGGGATACAGAGCTTTAAAGAAAATGAACTTAAAAAAATATATAGATTTGAATCAATTAAAAGTATAGAGCAGTCAATAGATATAATTTTTAATAAAGATGTAGAAATAAAAAATTTAGATTTAATTTATGGAATTCCTTCTCAAACTATAAATACATGGAAAGAATCATTGTTAAAAGTTATTAAATTTAATCCAGAGGAAATTTTTATATATCCTTTATATGTTAGAGAAAAAACAAAGCTATATAATGAATATAATAGGGATTTTGATAAAATGATTGAAATGTATGATATAGGTAGAAAAATATTAATTAGTAGAGGATATGTGCAAACATCAATGAGAAACTTTATTAGAGAAGATATGAAGGATGAGCTATATCCATCATATTCTTGTCAAGAAAATGAAATGATTGGAATCGGATGTGGTGCAAGGTCATACATATCAAATATACATTATTCAAGAAAATATGCTGTTGAGCAAAAGACTATCAATAAAATAATAGATAATTATTTGAAAGAAGATAATTTTGATTATATAAAATATGGATATATATTGTCTAAAGAAGAAGAAAAAAGAAAATACATTTTAAAATCAATATTAAAAGTTACTGGATTAGATATTAATATGTATTTTAAGAGATTTAAAGAAAATCCTGTTGAAGAATTTAAGGATCTAAGTGTTCTAATAAAAGAAGGATTTTTAATAGAAGAAAAAGGTAGGATATTGCCAAGTGAAAAAGGACTTAAATATTCGGATATTATAGGAACTTTGTTTATTTCGGATGAAGTTAAAGATAGGGTAAAGGAATTTATAGAGTAATCAAATGAAATACACTATTTTTTACAGAAACTATATGAAGTATTGCAATTATAAATGTGGATATTGTCCTTTTTCAAAATATTCTTTGGATGAAATAAAGATACATAGAGATAAGAGATATTTTCAAAAGTTTATTGAATATATTGAAAAGAGTAATGATGAATTCAATATATTTATTGCGCCTAGAGGAGAACTTTTAAATTTTGATTACTATAAATATGGTATAGAGAAATTAAGCCATTTAAACAATATAGGAGAAGTAGTTATTCAAACAAATTTAAGTTCAGATTTGAATTGGATAAATAAGGTTGACAAAGAAAAGTTGATTTTATGGACAACATATCATCCGAGTGAAGTAAGCTTAGATAAATTTTATTGTAAGGTTAATAAACTTAGTAAATTAGGTATTAGGTTTACTGTTGGCGCGGTAGGAATAAAAGAAAATTTAAGTATACTAGCAGAGTTAAAAGAAAAAATTGATGAAATATCAGAATATAAGCCGTATATGTGGATAAATGCATATAAAGATAAAATAAATTACTATTCTAAAGAAGATGTAGAATTTATAAAAAAAATTGATTCATTATTTGAATTTAATGTTAAAAATTATAAATGTAAAAATTTATTATGCAAAGCAGGAGAAAATGTATTTTGGGTTCAAGGTAATGGAACTATACATAGATGCTATAAGAATAAAGTTAAGTTAGGAAACTTATATAAGGATAAATTAGAAGACATAAAAAAAGAAGAGGTATGCCAAAGTAATCTATGTACATGCTATATAGGATATACTAACATTAAAAATTTAAATTTAGATAATATATATAAGACCAGCATATTAGGAAGAATACCTTAAGCAAATTTTATAGGAGTTAATATGAATATAATAGAGGATTTTCATACGCATACAAAGTTTAGTCACGGGATTGGATCTATAGAGGATAATGTTCAAGCTGCACTAAGAAAAGGATTAAAGACAATAGCAATAACCGATCATGGCCCATCATATGAGAGATATGGAATTAATATAGGAGATTTTTTACAAATTAAAGAAGAAATAAAATATTTGAAAGAAAAATATGAAGGTAGAATAAATATTTTACTTGGAATAGAAGCTAATATTATAGATTCTAGTGGTAATATAGATATTGATTATTCAGTTTTAAAGGATATTGATATTTTGTTAGTGGGATTTCACTTTGATATAGTTTATGAAGATTATTTAAAAGAAATAAGAAGTGATATGAGAAGAAATACAACATTACAGTCTAAAATAGATAAAAAACTATATTTAGAAATAAAAGAAGCAAATACACATTCAATGATAGAAGCTATTAAGAAGTATAATATAGATATAATTACTCATATTGGAGATAGATTTCCAGTAGATATTATCAAAGTTGGAGAAGTAGCCAAAAATAGAAATACATTTATAGAGATAAATAATTTCCATAGATTTCCAACGGGAAAACAGATTAAAGAATTAGCTGAAATTAAAAAATTAAAATTTACAATAGGAAGTGATGCGCATAGACCAATAGATGTGGGGAATTTCAAAATTGCTATAAGAAAGTTAAAAGAGTCTTTAATTAATGAAGATCGGATTATAAATAAGATAATATAGAAATTATCATAATATTTGGACATATAAATATATTTGCAAGGGAGATAGTACTATTTGGAGATAAAAGAATTAAAACTAGGCAATATAATTATACCATGTAATGTTCTTATGGCACCGCTTGCAGGATATACATGTTATCCTTTTAGAATGCTGTGCAGCGAGTTAGGGGCAGGTCTTTGTTATACAGAAATGGTAAATTGCAATTCACTTAGATATAAGGATAAAGGAACGAAGAAACTACTTTTTACAACACCAGAAGAAAAGATAAAGGCTGCTCAATTAGTAGGTTCTGATCCAAGGATCATGGAACAAATGGCAAGAAGTGATTATTTTAAGGAATTTGACATAATAGATATCAATATGGGCTGTCCAGTACCAAATGTGTTTAAAAGTGGCCAAGGAAGTGCACTTCTAGGAGATTTAAAAAAAGCATCTTCTATTATCAAAGGCTGTAAAAAGAGCGGAAAGATAATTACTGTTAAGATTCGTGTAGGAATTAGAGAAGATAAAATGATTGCAGCAGAAGTTGCAAAAATGTGTGAAGATTCTGGAGCAGACATGATTACTATACATGGCAGAAGCAGGAATATGATGTATAGTGGCACTCCTTATTTCGATCAGATAGAACAAGCAAAATCAGTGGTTAGAATACCTGTAATTGCTAATGGAGGTATATTTTCGGTATCAGATGCTGAAAAAATGATGAATCTTACAGGAGCAGATGGTGTGATGATTGCGAGATACGCCCTTGAAAATCCATTTATATTTAGCGAACTTATACACAAAAAAATAAAAAAGAATAAATATACTATAATATCTGAGCAAATTGATTTGACATCCGAATATTATGACGAGACATTCACCCTTTCTTACATCAAAAGGCTTGCTTCTTTTTGCATGAGAACAGAAAAAGGAACTAAAAAATATAAACAAGAATTATACAAATCGGGTAATATAGCAGAACTTAGATATATGATAAGAAAAATTTTTTATTAAAGAGAGAGAGATAGATTAATGGAATATGGATTTATTATTGAAGATGGAATTCTAAAATCATATACACTTAAAAATTCCTTTGTTAAGGTTCCAGATAACGTTAATGTAATAGGCGAAGGAGCCTTTAAGGGGTGTGCCCTTATTGAACAGGTTGTTCTTCCTGAAAGTATAACTAAGATTATGGGTACTGCGTTTAAAGGATGTAAAAAATTGAAACAAATTAACTTTCCCTCAAAACTTACCCATATAGGAGAATATGCTTTTCATAGATGTCATTCTTTACATAGTGTAAAGTTGCCTACTGAAGTTAAAAGTCTTAGCAATTACGCATTCTTATACTGTGATAGTCTTGAATATGTTTCTATACCAGGAGTAACACATCTAGGTAGGCAGGTATTCGTAAATAATGTGAATTTGAAAGAAATAGAAATTTCAAAAGATTTAGATATATCCCGTATATCTGATATCTTTACTGGTTGCAGTAGAATATCTAAGATCAGCTTATCAGATGGAACTATTTGTAATATCGATAGTATGATTGAAGTCATATCTTCATATTGTAATGTACATCCTGTAGTTAAAGCAATTGCAGTTGATATATATAGAATGATGGAGATTAATGATGCTACATTGATAAAATTACTTGTTAATGTTAAGGATTTGGAAATACCTAATGGAATAACAGGTATTGCTAAGAGTTGTTTTTTTAACAAAAAAGGCATTGTGTCTGTAAAGATGCCTAAATCATTAACTTATATTGGAAGTAGGGCATTTAGAAATTGTATTAACTTAGAAAGAATACAATTTGCTAATGAAAATGTAAAGATAAGCAAGGATACATTTAAAAACTGTACAACACTAAAATATGTTACCTTATCTGATGGAAGTACTTATGAACTCAATGGATTACCAGATACATCGGATGAAACTATGCCCGAGATAGTTAGAACAATTCATTCACAAATAATAAATAACTTTTTTATTAGTGGAACTACATTGATGAAGTACAGAGGAAATGAAGAACGAGTAGTTGTACCAGAAGGCATAACAATCATTGGTGAAAAAGCATTTTCTGGAAATGAAGCAGTTGGAAAAGTGATTTTACCAGGTTCTATAAGAGAAATTCATGAAGAAGTATTTTCTGACTGTATTCTTTTACAGACAATCAATGTTCCAGAAGGGCTAGAATATATGGGAGAGTCATCGTTTGAAAATTGTGTAAAGCTTATACGTATAGACTTGCCAGATTCACTTACTAAAATAGAAAAATCAGCATTTAATAGATGCAAAAACTTGAATCAGGTTATATTTGGAAAAAATATAAAAGAAATAGAGAGTCTAGCTTTTTATGGATGTAATTCACTAAAAAATGTAAATCTGCCAGAAAAACTTACCAAAATAGGTGATATGGTATTTTATAAGTGCCTTTCTTTAAAGGAAATAACATTGCCAAAATCTTTATGCATACTTGGGAATAATGTATTTACATTATCAGGTATAAAGTTAGCAAATATAAAGTGTGATTTAAAAGAGTGCGGAACGGATATTTTCTCACAATGTAACAAACTAAGGAAACTGACTTTTGAAGAAGGTGTTAGATATATTGGAGATAAATTTGCATTTAGATGTTCTTCACTTAAATATGTTAATATTTCTTCTACAATTGAATATATTGGTAAAAATGCGTTTGAAGGCAGTATTTATATAAAAGACACTGTCAAAAATGGGAGTGTAGGTAATATATTTGTAGATGGAAGTGAACTTTCAGGAGATATTGTAATTTCTGATGGAATAACTGCTATTGCAGGTGCGGCATTTTATGGTAATACGAATATTAGATCTATAACATTTCCAAAATCGCTTATACGAATTGGTTCAAGATGTTTTTGTGGATGTACTTCACTTAAAAATATAACACTTCCTAGAGAATTAACCGTAGTGGAAGAAGGGGTTTTTGCATATTGCACATCCTTAGAAAAGGTTATCTCTCAAGGTAAAATAGTATATATATTAGACAATGCATTTTATGGATGCAGTAATTTATTACAAGTTCCTTTATCGGAGGCTGTACATATAGGTGAAAATGCCTTTAGTGGTTGTAAAAAGCTTGATTATGTCAATATAAATTGTAGAAGCATACAAGCAAATGCTTTTAGAAATACTGCATTTTTGGACAAAATGAGAAATCTTTCACCACTTGTTATAATATCAAATACCGTTGTTGATGGTAAGCATTGCACTAAAGATGTTATTATTCCAGAAGATGTAGTAAGTATTGCACCCTATGCTTTTGCAGGAAATCATAATATTAATAGTATACTATTTCCAAGAAGTCTTGAAACTATAGGTGATGGAGCATTTAGTGGATGTAAGAATGTAAAAGAAATTTATATTCCACCTTTGATAAAATATATTGGCAAAAAAGTATTTGAAAAGTGTGTATCTCTTACCAATGTTTTAGGAAATTTAGAAGATATAGGGGAAGGGGCATTCTCATACTGTGTAAATCTTAAAAATGTAAATCTTAAAGAAGTAGTATCTTTAGGAAAAGATGCGTTTTGTGGATGTGAGGTTCTTGAAGTATGTCAATTCAAAGAACTTCAATATATAAGTGAGAGCTGTTTTAGTGAATGTACGTCACTAAAGGATTTTGATTTTTCTAATATTAAATTTATAGGTAAGAGTGCTTTTAGTGGTTGCAACTCTATTAAAAGTATTTCACTAAACACAGATACTTATATTGATTCCCATGCTTTTGAGGACTGTGGTAGTCTAGAAAAAGTGATTTTGTCAGATGAGACCATGAGGCAGGGAAGCTATGCTTTTTCTGGATGTACTGCTCTTAAAGTAATAGAAATTGGTGAAAAAAAATATATTATGGATCAATATACATCTGTTTTTGAAAAACAAATTCCAGATATTGCAAAGTCTATATATAATAGTGTAATTAGCTGTTTTGATATAGATGAAAATCTTTCATTATCTAGATATAGAAATAAAGGATGCTCAATATGTATTCCAAAAGGAATTAAAACAATTGAGCGTGAAGTTTTTAAGGACTCTATGAATCTTGAAGAAGTATATATACCTGAAAGTGTGGAATATATTGGAGAGAGAGCTTTCGATAATACAATGTGGTTAGAAAAGCAAAGTGTTATTTCACCTATGGTAATTGTAAATAATATACTAATTCATGCATATTTGTGTCAGGGTGAGGTTATAATACCTAATTATGTTAAACGAGTTTCAGGATGGGCTTTTGCAAATTGTTATGAAATTACAAAAGTCACTTTTTCTTGTTCTAGAACGATTGTAGAAGAATATGCATTTAGGAACTGTATTAATTTAAAAAAGGTAATCACTGCTGATGGAAAAGAGTATAGATTAACAAAAACTTCAGATAGGAATGATGATATGCTTCCATCTAGTGTGAAGCAGATTTTTATGGATTGCTTAAATTGCTTTAAAACAGATGAAAATGATGTTCTTGTTGAGTGTACAGGAAATATTGTGAATCTGATTTTGCCAGAGGGAATAACTGCTATTGGAGATGGTGGATTTCAAAATAGCAATTTACTCACACATATTACATTAACTAAAGATATTGTATCCATTGGTAAAATTGCCTTTAAACAATGCAAATGGCTTGTTTCGGTAAAAAGTGCATTGAATGTGAGGATAATAGGCAAACTTGCATTTTCAGGCTGCTATTCATTAGAAAGTATAGAGATTTCAGATAAACTTGAATACATAGGAATGAGGGCTTTTGAACATTGTACATCATTAAAAAGTATTGTTATACCAGAAGGAATAACTGAAATTCCAGAAAAAACCTTTTATAGATGCAAGAGCTTAGAGAAAGTTTATCTGCCCTCTACTTTAAAAACAATAGGAAAAGAGGCATTTGCATTTTGCTATGAACTAAGGGAAATAAATTTTCCAAAAGGGCTTGAAATAATAGATTCAAGAGCATTTGCATGGTGCTCAAAAATTAATAAAAAACATCTTCTAGAAGGTGTTTCGCTGGAAGCTGATTCATTCAGCGTTGATAGCCTATGAGGTACAGAAATTTGGGAAGTACTGGACTAATGGTATCGGAAATATCTTTTGGGACAATTCCCATACTCAGTGGAGATGTTGGTGTGCTACCGGATTATTATAGCCCGGATGAAGAAACTGCAATAGGTATAATGGAGCGTGCATTTAATCTGGGATGTAACCTTTTTGATACAGCAATAGTACCTGAGTATGGAGATGCTGAAATAAAGCTAGGCAAATTTGCTACTCATATAGGTAGGGAAAAGATTATTATAGCAGATAAGGCAAGATTTTTTTATGGAGATGATATGTATAATGCTGTATATAAATCATGTGAGAATCTTGGTACTTATGCGGATGTTTATTTTGTACATCAGGTGGATGAGGGTAACGAGGAAGTTACATTTGGAAGGTATGGTGCTGTGGATGCATTGAATGAACTTAAAGCAGAAGGCAAAATTAAATTTACAGGAATTGCTTCTCATTACTATGATATATTACTAAGGGGTGCAAAAGACAAGAGAGTGGATGTACTTCAGGGAAGTGGAAATATTCTTGAAAGAGGTATGCTTGACAGAATAGAGTCAGAACCATTTTTTAAACAAAAGGGATTCATTCTTAATAAAGTATATGCAGCAGGAATCTTACCATCCTTATTTAAAATTCAGACACTTTTATTTGGTGCACTTTCATATCCTATATCAAGTGCATTAGTAGGTATGGGAAGTCATGACCAAGTAGAACAGGCAATGTTAAACCAATCTAAAAATTATATTAGACCGACCTTTTCACAAGTAATGTCAATGCTTGAAAAGAGTTTTGTACCCATTCGATGTGACAGATGCCAAAGGTGTAGATGTATATATGGTACTGAAATACATACAATTTTTAGGCAGTACAATTATTATTTTCTGGGTAAGGATTATTGGGCTCTTAGAAAACTTGACCTTAGTATAAATGAAAGTGCTGCACAATGTAAAAAATGTACAGACATGACATGTATAAAAAAATGTCCACATTCAATAAATATACCTGAAACTGTACAAATGATAAAACGATTGGTAGAAATTCATATTAGAAATTCACTTATATAATAACTATGTATTTGTCAAGTGAAAAGTGGTTCTTTCCAACTTTAGTTGAAATACTCAGAATTATAGCATATTTTGAGTGATAATTACTATATAAATGTAATATAAATTATATTTCTCAACGAACATTGGAAAGAACCTGAAAAGTGAACCAAATTCTAATCGAATTTTGAACCACTTAGGGTAAAAAAATTATTTCTTCATTCAGGCTATAGTTTCTTTAGTTCTATAAGAATTCATATTTATTACATATGATTTATGAGTTAATCTATCTACCATTGCAGCTGTAAGAACAGGGTCTCTGAATATTTCATTCCATCTGTTAAAAGATAAATTTGATGTTATTATTGTTGATTTTCTCTCTGCTCTTAGCGAAAGATATGTAAATAATAATTCGCTTCCTTCCTTATCAAATGATATATATCCTAATTCATCTGCGATGATTAAATCATATTTTTAAAATTTTCTTTCAATACTTCTTAAAGTTTGGTTACTTCTAGACTCTTTTAATGCATTTATTAAGAGTGGAATAGTTGTGTACCCTTTGTCACAAGCATGTAGAGCTAATCCTATTGATTTATTAAATTTCGTAATATGAGACTACTTATTAAAGTATATGCATATATTTAATTATTTAGAATAATGGTATATATGATAAATATTGTATTAGCATATGATTGATCTTTGTATTTATAATAATATACGGTATTAATTTATTTTTTAGGAGGAGGGTGGCTTTTTTGAATTTAGCGATAACTAAAAACAAAATACTGGTTGTTACTACTGTAATTATGTCATTGATATATTTAGGATGGAGAATTTTTTTTACAATACCATTTGAGTACGGGATAATTGCGGTTGTATCTGGTCTTTATCTTCTGATTATAGAAATTATAGGTATGTTTGAATCGGGAATTCATTTTTATAATATGACTAATATCGAATCTACACAATGTCCCCAAATTCAAAATGAGCAATATCCGGAAGTAGATGTATTTATAGCAACATACAATGAACCGGTTGAATTATTATATAAGACAATTAATGGTTGCTTAAATATGGATTATCCAGATAAATCTAAACTTCATATATACTTATGCGATGATGGGAATCGTAAAGAAATGAAAGAGTTATGTAAAAAAATGAAAATAAAATATATAACAAGAACAGAGAGAGTGCATGCAAAGGCAGGAAATTTAAATAATGCAATGTCTCGTACTTCATCACCTCTTATTGTCACAATGGACGCAGATATGATTCCAATGCATAGTTTTTTAACTTCATGTATCCCTTATTTTTTTACAGGTGAAAAGGTTGGATTCGTTCAGACACCTCAAAGTTTTTATAATCCTGATTTATTTCAATTTAACTTACATTCAGAATCTAGAATTCCAAATGAGCAGGATTATTTTTATAGAGATGTTCAGGTTGGAAGAAATAAATCTAATTCTGTTATATATGGAGGTTCTAATACTATTATCTCAAGAAAGGCACTAAATGAAATTGGAGGATTTTGTACGGAAGTAATAACAGAGGATTTTGCAACTGGTATAGAGATTCAAAATAAAGGATACAAGTGCTATGCAGTGAAAGATGTTCATGCATCGGGATTATCTCCTTCAGATTTAAAAAGTTTGATTAAGCAGAGAGAACGATGGGCAAGAGGATGTATTCAAACAGGACGAAAGCATAATGTACTTTTTAAAAAAGGGCTTACTATATCACAAAGGCTGAATTACATTGCATCTGTATTATATTGGTTTTTTCCTTTGAAAAGATTGATATATATAATGGCACCTATTTTATTTACTGTTTTTAATATTATTGTTGTAAAGTGTACATTATTTGAGGTTATTATATTTTGGCTACCAATGTACTTGCTTACTAATACATGTATTAGAAAATTATCAGGAAATATTCGTAGTAATAAATGGACGAATGTTTATGAAAATATATTATTTCCATCTTTATTTTTTCCGGTTATTTCGGAAACATTTTGTATATCACAAAAAAAATTTGCAGTTACAATAAAAGAGAAAGTTGAAAATGATAGAAAATATAAATTGATGCAAGTTTTACCTCATGTTTTTTTGCTATTCTATCTTTTGTTGGAATCATAAATTGTATAAGATGGACTTTTACAACCGGTTCAATTGCAATGATAGTGGTTTTGTTTTGGTTACTAATAAATTTATATAACATCTTGATGTCTATTTTTTTTATGACAGGAAGAAATATTTATCGAAAATATGAGAGAACCATGATAAGTATCCCATGTACAATTGAAAAGGGTGATTTTAAAATTAACTGTTTAACTAGAGATATTTCTGAAAGTGGATTTTCAGTAATGTTTGATTTCCCAAAATATATTGACTATAAAAAAGAATATACAATAACTTTAAAAACAGATAGATATATAAGTAAATTTAAATCAAAAATAGTTCATGTAGATAATATAAAAAGACAGTGGAAATTTTCTTTTCAAATTTCTGAAATCGAAGAAGAAGAAAAAAAACAACTTTTACAAATTATTTATGATAGGAAGCCATCTTTACCTGAGGTTTTAGATACAGATGTTAGTACATTTGAAGACCTTAAGATAAATACATTTAAAAGAATAAAAAAAGAAAGAATGTCAAATAGAAGACTTTCTCGTTTTAGTATAGATGAATCAGTTGAAGGTGTAGAAAATTTGATTATACCATTAGATTATGGAATTACATTAAACTGTAAATTTGTTCAAACTATTAATAACTCACATGATAAGCTTTATCGCATCGTGAATTATGAGGATATTGCTCAAAATGATAAATTTGAACTTATTCTAAGGAAGTGGATTGATAGTTTTGATAAATCAATAAAAGAAAGAATGGAAAAAAGATTAGAAATAGAAAACAATGTTCCTGATGAATTTGATGAAATGAGATATATATAAGATGGGAGGTAAGTATGTTATATAGAAAAAAACACATAAAAATTTCATATTTTGCATCTATTATATTATTGTTTCTCTTTTTTGTATTTCCATCGTATGCTATGCATTCTAACTTGGATATCAAACTCAACAGTGTAACTGTAAAACATAATGGTGGGAATAATAAATGTCAAGTTATTAAAGATAAATTCATAAAGTTAGAAACAAATACGATGAAATTTCAAAAAGGTTATTATACATCTTTATTTTGTATTAATTCTAAATGTGATTGGTCACGTTATAGAGAAGTATCTTTTTATATAAAGAATTTGTCAGATACAGCAATTAAGATAAATTTATTTGCTATTCTAGATAATGGTGAATATATTATGTTAGAAGAAGGCGAATATATATTTTTACAAAAAGAAAAAAATAATTATATGAAAGCTATAGATATTCAAAGTGAAGGGTTTGAACTTAATAATGATTTTGAGGGAAGAGTTCATATACCGTTGAAGAATTTTAATTTTAATAAAGAAACATTTAGAAAAGTCATTTCTTTTGGCATTCAGACAACTACTAAAGAAGATATTATTCAAAAAATGGAAATCAGTAATATTCAATTAATTTCTCCTCAAAAGTCAAATATACCAAAAGAAATTTTAAATTTAAAAATAGATGGTGATAAAAATGTAGTAAAACCTATAATAGGGGAATCTATTGCTCAATATAAAATGATAACTAATTGTAAAGAAGGTAGTGAAAATACAGCATCCTTTTATTTGGAAGAAGAAGTAGAAGGGGTATCAATTACTAAAGGTGGTAGATTGACAGTACTAGCAAATTCTATTGTTAAAAAAATTAATATAAAATCTGTAATTAATGATAAATTCAATTTTATATTTGAGATTAACTTATCAGATTCATCTATATTAAACTTAAAAGATAAAGAGGGATTAAGTCTTACAGTGCCAAAAGAAAATGAAGTGAGAAAAGTAATCAGTTCACAGGAACTTTTTAATCGTACAGATACTATTATTTTATTTAGGATAATCATTATTTTGACAGTTATTCTGTTATTAACCATTTATTTATTATGGAGGATAAAATGGAAAAAAGAAAATATAGACTAGTAATGATATTGCTTTTATTTATAACTATATCTTGTTTTATGCTTATTAAATATTGTAATCAAAATAAAGCTACATTGCCTTTTCATAAGTGTATGAATATAGGAAATGCATTAGATTCTCCTAAAAATATTAAATGGGATGTAGAGCTTAAGAATGAATACTTTGATTTAATAAAAAATGCAGGATTTGATAGTGTTCGAATACCTGTAAGGTTTTCTGACTATGCAAAAGATCAACCAAATTATAAACTTGAAGAGAATTTTATGAAAGAAGTGGATGAATATATTGATTATGCTATAAGTAAAGACTTAGTAGTTATTCTAGATTTGCATCACTTTTCAGAGTTGATGAAGGAACCGGATAAATATAAAAATTGCTTTTTAAGAATATGGGAACAGCTTTCACAAAGATATCAAAATCATTCAGATAAACTTGTTTTTGAAATACTTAATGAACCTAATAAAAATCTTAAATATTATATATGGAATAAATATTTAAATGAAGCAATAAGAATAGTTCGTAAGACTAATAAATATAGACTTATAATTATTGGATCAACTGGATTTTCGTCTTTAGATAATTTGAAATATTTAAAATTGCCTAAAGATAAAAATCTTATAGCTACATTTCATTTTTATGAACCAAATGAATTTACATTTCAAGGAAATGTGTACCATGAAGGGTTTGAACATTTAAAAAATATTCCTTGGAGTGGAACTGATTCACAAAGTAAATATATCAAAGAAAGATTCTCCAAAGTCAAAAAATGGGCAGATGAAAATAGAATAATAGTTTTTTTAGGTGAGTTTGGAGTTAACAAAAATGCTCCTCAAAAAGATCGTGTAGTATGGGTTGAAAATGTAAGAAAAACTGCTGAAGAAATGGGATTTGCGTGGGGATATTGGGAATTTTGTTCTGAATTTGGGGTTTATGATACCAAAAGATCTTGTTGGAATGAATTTCTTTTAGATGCTCTTATAGAAAAGCGATAGACAATTAAAAAAGAGAGGGGAACTTATGCTTTTTTCAAGTATAGTATTCTTATTTTATTTTTTTCCTACAGTATTATTACTTTATTATACTTTAGGGTTTTCAAATACACTTAAAAATATTTTTTTGCTATTTGCAAGTTTGTTTTTTTATGCTTGGGGTGAGCCATGGTTCGTGCTAATAATGATTGCATCTATCGTATGTAATTACATCTTTGCACTGTTAGTTGATCGGCATAGAGATAAAAAATCTATTTCAAAAATTATTCTTGTTTCGATGTGTTCTGTTAATTTAGGCTTGCTTTTCTTTTTTAAATATCTTGGATTTGCTACTAGAACAATTAATCAAATTACTAATTTTCAAATACATATACCTAATATAGCATTACCAATAGGAATTTCATTTTTTACATTCCAAGCAATGTCTTATGTAGTAGACGTTTATAGAAAAAATGGATATGTGCAAAAAAATCTTTTTTATGTTGCTTTATATATATCATTTTTTCCTCAGTTAATTGCAGGCCCGATTGTACGTTATAGTACAATTGCAGATCAAATAACTAATAGAAGAGAGTCTTGGAAAAAATTTTCTGTAGGAACTTGTAGATTTATTACTGGTCTTTCAAAAAAAGTATTGATTGCTAACAATATGGCAATTATCGCAGATCGTATTTTTGAAATGAATACAGTTGCAGCTGTACCTTCTAGTCTTGCTTGGCTTGGATCTATTGCATATACATTACAAATATTTTTTGATTTTTCTGGGTATTCTGATATGGCTATTGGTTTAGGGTTGATATTTGGATTTAAATTTGAAGAAAACTTTAATTATCCGTATATATCAAAATCCATTACAGAGTTTTGGCGTAGGTGGCATATGTCACTTGGAAGATGGTTCAAAGAATATGTATATTTTCCATTAGGCGGGTCTCGCATAAAAAATAAAGACAAGGTTATACGTAATTTATTTATAGTTTGGATATTTACAGGTATATGGCATGGAGCAGAATGGACCTTTGTTTTATGGGGAATTTTACACTTTACTTTTATAGCGGTAGAAAAGTTTTTTAATATTGATAAAATCATATCATATAAGTTAATTCGTAATTTATATGTTTTATTTGTTGTTAATTTAGGTTGGGTCATATTTAGAGCTGATAATTTAGTTGAGGCTGGTAAGTTTATTTCGAGCATGTTTGAGTTTTATAAATATGGTTTTTGGAGTGATTATACATTTATGTTTTTAAAAGAATATATTGTTTTTTTTACAGCAGGAATAATATTTTCAACTCCAATAGCAAAAAGAATGAATACGTTTATTGTGGATGGGACACCAGGAAGTATAATACTTGATTTTGGATATCCTTTTGTAATGATATTGATGTTTTTAATATGTGTTTCATATTTGACAAAAGGAACTTATAATCCATTTATTTACTTTAATTTTTAAAAAGGAAAGTGGTAATGAATATGAATAGACTATTTATTAAAAAATTTATAACAGCTACATGCTTTATAGTATTTTTATTCTGTTTTTCATTTATAAATATATTTACGAACTATAAGACTCTAAAATTAGCAGTTCAAAAAAAAGAAGTTGTACCTGTAAAAGAGTATATTTTGGGTATTGAAAATAAAATTAATGAAAATATTTATGGAAAATACAAACTGATTGAAGCGTATGGATATATGCAAAGGCTTATGGGTAAGAATGAGCTATCTAATTTTGAGGTTGTAAAAGATACAGAAGGTAAATTACATTTTACTTACTTTGCAGACAAACTAAATTCTACTAAAATTATTACAGAAAAGATGAGTAAACTTGATAAGTGTATAGAAAGTTCAAAAACTAAATTTGTATATTTGATGACACCAGATAAATATATTAAAGGACATACAAAATTTCCCAAAGGAATTCCCTATCATTATAATAATGAAGTGGCAGATCAATTTTTAAGTGAACTAAAATCGGTTAAAATTGATACTATAGATTTACGTAAGGGAATCTTAGAAAGCGGTATAAACGGTAATGATTTATTTTTTAATACTGACCATCATTGGAAAATTGAAACTGCTTTTTGGGGATTTAGGCAGTTAGTTATGAATATTAATGAAATATATAGTTTGAATATTGATAATATAAATTTTTATACGAATATTAGTAACTATAATATAATTAAATATAAAGATTCATTTATTGGTTCTATGGGAAGAAAAACAGGAAAATACTATTCAGATGTAGATGATTTTTCTTTAATTTATCCTAAATTTAAGACAAATTATGATTTTTATTTTGAAAATAAATTTACAAAAGGAACTTTGACAGGAAGGTTTGAAGAATCGCTTATAGCTATTAATCCTATTAGAAAATATGATACATATGGTATAATGTCAGATAAATATTTTTCTTACCTTTATGGAAATCAGCCATTTGCTCATATTAAAAATAAAGAAAATACAAATGGATTGAAGGTATTATTTATAAAAGATTCATTAGCTGTTCCTTTGATATCTTTTTTTTCTTCAATATGTTCTGATGTATATTTAATTGATCCAAGATATTATAAAGGTAATGCTTTGAATTTTATAAATAGTACAGAATTAGATTTTGTTTTTGTATCTTATTCTCCTCAGAATCTTGTCGAGGAATTTTTTGAATTTATAAAATAATAATAAAAGAACAATAAAAAAATGTCCACATTCAATAAATATACCTGAAACTGTACAAATGATAAAACGAAAAGATGATTTGAATTATTATGTAGATTTAATAAATAATAGACCTCGGAAATGTTTAGAATATAAAACACCTTCTGAGGTCTGTTCTTAAATAGAATAAATTTATCCATACACACTATCTTGAATGACTTTAATTTCTTCTCGTATACCTTGAAAATCGCCTGGAGAAAATAGCCCTTCAATAATAATAGGGGCATCGACTTGTTTAACTTTATTCAGTAGTTCCATTTGCCCACTCTCAACAATTGGGGTGCGCCCTAGTTCATCAATAAAGCCACTCACATGGACAGCTTTTATCTGCTCTTTATGATGATCTAAGTATTTATCAATATACTTTTCAAAACGGATCGATCGATTAATATCTAATACACTATCAAAACCATGTTGATTTAATGCATTATCAAAAGTCTGCCACGATGAATTATTAGGATTTTTTATATAATAAGGAAACGAGCAATCTCTAAACTGTGACCAATCCTTAATACAATCAAAGTGAAAAATTACGGCATCAATTTTTACTTTTTGAACAATTAGATCTATATGAGCAAATACATCTTTCGTTGCTTTATTATTTTTATAATTGATTCCACACCAAGGCGCATGAATCATCACATTAGTAAACTGTGTCAATTTTTCACATAGCTTAGGTGATGAAGCAAACTGGCGAAGCATTTTCAATGTACTAAACGCAATAACAATACGATTAAATCCTAACTCCCTACAAATGTTCAGTTTGCGTTCCGGTCCAATATCCCACAAACAGAATGCAGCTGTTGAAATAGCAATATCACACACTATTATTTACTCCCTTCTAGTCTTCAAAATTAAGTTACTTATAATTATACTTATAAAAACAGAGTATTGTCTAATTGAATATTTCAATATTGTTATCTTTTGAATTCAATCTTTGAATAACTGGTTGAGAACATAAAGTATACATTAAAATCTTCACAAGGAAGACGTTTTTTATGAAAAAATGGTTGACAGGAAATTAATCTAGTGCTATGCTTAGTTCATACTCGAACGAACAGAGGGTGAGACTATGAATTATGATTGTATAGTTCTAAAACTTAGAGATGTAACAACACTTACTGATAAGTTTTACGCAAAGAGAATAAAAGATCTTGGGCTTCCTATTTTGATGAATCATATACCTCTTTTCTATATTTTGTCTGGATCTGAGAAACCATTAGCTTTCACTGAGATATTTAATATGTGGGGGATATCAAAATCATCATTGTCAGAAGTAATAAACAAATATCACAAAATGGGATTCATTGACAAGTTTTCTTCAGCTGATGATAAAAGATCATTCACAGTGGCTCTTACTGAAGAAGGAAAAAAAATTAGAGCTGTTTTAAGTAAGTTGGAAGAAGAATTATTAAGTAAGTTCTATTCAAACTTTGGAGATAGCATGAGAGAAAACTTCGAAAATAATGTTGAGAAAGTGATAGAAAATTTAAGAGATATATAAATACTCGAAAGAGTATTTTTATTTAAATATATAGTTCGTATGCGAACAAACAATAAAGGAGGAGAATATAAAAATGAATGAAGTAATAAAAACGATTAAAAAGAGAAGGATGACTAGAAAGTTTAAGAGTGAGCAAATAACAGATGAGCAGATCATAGAAATCATTGATGCAGGACAACATGCACCGTCAGTTCGAAAACAACAGGCATGGAATTTCACAATTATTCAGGATCGAAAGTTGCTTGATGAGTTAAGCAGAGAAGCAAAGAAGATTGGTCAAAAATCACCTGTTGATGTTATTCGTAAGCTAAATAGTAAAGAAGACTATCATATTTTCTATAATGCCCCAACGGTAATAATGGTATCGGCAGACCAAGAAGCAATGATGCCAGAAGCAGAATGTATTGCAGCTACTCAAAATATGTTGCTCGCCGCTGAATCTATGGATATTGGAGCATGTTGGATTTCTGCATTAAACATGCTTCTAAATAGTGAGTATGGGGAGAAGTACAAGAAAAAGTTGAATCTAGAGGACAATCAAATCCCTCAGCTTGCTATTTCATTAGGCAAGATTGAGTCAAGACATCAACAAGTATATCCACGTAAAGACGGGAAATATAAGTTTATTAAATAAAGGGAGGCAAAAATTATGAGAGGTATAGTTTACTATTATTCCAGCACAGGGAACACAAAGTTAGCAGTAAATTATTTAAAAAAACATATAGCGAATGCAGAAATAGATCTGTGCGATATAGCTAATGATGAGATCGTTATTCCAGATGGCTATGATATTGTAGGATTTGCTTCGTTTGCTGAATATCTAGGACCACCAACATTGATGAAGAACTTTATTGAATCATTAAGTATGCAAAATGGTAAGCCCACATTTGTTCTAAATACCTTCGGTGGTTTTACAGGACAAACTCAGACGGAATTTATAAAACAAGTAGAAGCAAAAGGTTTTAAAGTTATTGCAGGACACTCATTAAAGATGCCAATGAATTACCCACCAATGAAGAGAAAAGGAAAGCACTCTGAGAATTCACCTACTAAAAAAGATATGTCTAATTTTATTAACTATGTTAGTCGAATTGGAAAAAGTATTAGCCAAATTGAAAAGGGTGAAGAACTAAAGTCTATACTTGGCACTTTTAGTTTAAAAAAACTATTGCCAAGTATGCCTAGAGATAAGGTGAAGAAAGACTTCGGAATCCAGCAGATAGACAAAGAAAAATGTATAAATTGTGGCAATTGTGCAAGAGTCTGTGGATATAATGCGATTGAAATGAGTCCTAGTCCTGTAGTCGATCATAACAAGTGTAACGGGTGCTGGGCTTGTTACAATCAATGCCCGAAGCAAGCAATTCATGCAAAAAGTTTCAAAGGTGAACACCAGTACAAAGGTCCATCCAAAGAGTTAATAGACAGAATGAGTTAAATTAGCTATTTTTGAAAAATAAAATTGGGAATATTCTAAAATATTATAAAAATTTTATGTGAATATATAGTTAAAATTGTTTCTTAAAAAATAATGGAAGGGGGAATATATGAAAAATTACAATCTGTTAAAAAAGGAACTAACACAATATGAACATTTATATACTGAAATAACCAGAATGGAAGAATTAACATTTGATCAAATTACTATTCTAGATGGTAATGCAAAAGTTTTGGTAGTTGGACAAGCATGTAAAGAAAGTTTTGGAATTACAGAGGAAGAAATGATTGGTGAACATGCTAGTAACTTAAAGCAGAAGGGTATTTTTGATAAATCTATTACTATAGAAGTACTTAAACAAAGAAAAAAGGTTATCTTGGTACAAACTACTGCTAGCAAAAAAACATTAATGGTAACAGGTTTTCCTGTATTTAATGAGAAAAAAGAAATAGTTAAAATTATAAATATATCAAAAGATATTACGGATATTGAGAAATCTAAAAAGTCGGTAGGAAATGAAGGACATATATTAGGAAAGAGTATAATACAAAAAAAAGAAATTATAAGTAACAATAGTGAAATGAAAAAAATCCTTGATTTAATAAAAAAAACTGCTGATTTAGATAATACTATACTCCTCTTAGGAGAAACAGGTACTGGAAAAAGTCTTTTCGCTAATATTATTCATCAAATGGGTAATCGAAAGAATAAACCTTTTATAACTATAAATTGTGGAGCAATTCCTGATAATTTACTTGAATCTGAATTGTTTGGATATGTTGAAGGTGCTTTTACAGGAGCAAGTAAAAAAGGTAAAAAAGGTCTATTTGAACTAGCAAGAGATGGAATTATATTTCTGGATGAAATCGGCGAAATGCCTATGCACCTTCAGGTTAAATTATTGAATGTTTTACAAGATATGAAAGCCTGTAGAGTTGGTGATTTGAATCCATATGAAATAAAAGCCAAGATAATTGCAGCAACTAATAAGGATTTAAAAAAATCAGTAAAAGATGGTGAGTTCCGTGAAGATCTTTATTATAGATTAAATGTTCTACCTATGTATATTCCAGCATTAAGAGAACGAATTGAAGATATTGATATGATTAGCGATGGATTTTTAAAAAAATATAATGATAAATATAGTAGCAATAAAAAACTATCGGAGGATGCATTTAATATGTTATTAGGATATAACTGGCCTGGAAATATAAGAGAACTTGAAAATACAATTGAAAGGTTAGTAATTACAAGTAATGAAGATATTATAACTAAAGATCAACTAGTAGATATCATTAGACCAGAAAATGATACAGAAAAAATATACTTAGAGATAAGTGATGTTATTCCTCTAAAAAAAGCAGTTAAAACACTAGAAAAACAGATATTATCATTAGCTAAAAGAAAATATAAAACAACTAGAAAAATGGCTTAAGTGCTTGAATTAGATCAATCAACGGTTGTAAGAAAGTTAAAAGAGCATACTTTGAATTAGTATGATGCATATTTAAATCGCTCAGTGATGTATTTATACATCATTAAGCGATTTATTTTTTCTATTTATAAAAGATTCAAAGTTTCAAAAAAATATATGAAGTATGAGAGTATTGAAATTTAGATAATCTATATTCTTTTATGAAATCTTTCTTAAAAAAACAAAAGTTGGCATATATATTGCTTTATAAAATGGCAAGTAAAAAATTTTAATAGTAAAGAGTTAAGAAGGAGGTGTGCAAAATGAAAAATCATATACAAAAACTCAGTTTAGGAAAAATGTTAATATTAGGAGGCGTTATTTTTTCAATGCATTTTGGGGGCTCAAGCATGATATGGCCTATGACTTGGGGACAAGAGAGTGGAAGTGATATTTTCATAGCTTTTGTGGGGGTTTTCTTTACGGCACTTTTATTTCCTTTATTAGGATATGTAGCACTTGCAAGAGGAAAAGGAAATTTATATCAAGTAACAAAAAGAATATCAACTAAGTTTGCTAAGATATTTTGTGGAATTATTATGTTAGTATTAGGTCCATTATTTGCAATTCCGCGTATGAGTGCAGCTGCATGGGATGCTTTTATTCAGCTAACAGGATATCAACCTAATAATTTTATACCAATAGCTGTTTTTTCTGTAATGTATTATTTGCTAGTTTATTGGTTTATATCTAAAAAAGATGATACTGTAGACAAAGTAAGTAAATATTTATTTCCTATTCTTGTAATAACTGTTATAGCAATAATAGGAAAAGGATTATTGACACCTTTATCATCAATGACAATGAAGACTTATGAAATACCTGCATTTGTCTATGGATTTACAGAAGGGTATGCTACGCTTGAATTACCATGTGCATTAGTTTATGCAACAATAATTATTGAAAGTTTAAGAAACACTGGGTTAAGAGAAAAAAAACTTGATAAAGCCTTAGCAAAGGTAGGAATTATCGGTATTGGATTTTTAACTTTAACTCACTTGGGTCATATGCTTGTAGGCGCTAGTACAGGTGATCTGTTTATTAATGTTAAATATGCTTCTTTATATACAAAAGTAGTAATAGAACTATTAGGAACAATGGGTGGAGCAATATTTAATGTAGCGTTGATGTTAGCAGCACTTACAACGGCTATAGGTCTTTCTTTAGCTACTTCAGATTATTTTGTTGAAGTAAATGAAGGAAAGTTACAATACAAACAATGTGCTATAGTTATTCTTGGACTTAGTACATTAGTAAGTATTATGGGACTTACAACAATTATCAAATATACTGGGCCGCTGTTAGACACTATATATCCAGCAGCAATAACATTAACACTTTATTATGCCTTAATACCTAATTTAACAGAAAAAAATAAGAATGTTTAATGCATTTAAAGTTGCAGTGGTAACAGCATTCTTTTGGGGAATCTTTGAAGGGCTTATAGGATATATGTCTATGTTTAATATCAATGTAAGTGTTTTAAATTCTATACACGATTCTTTTCCGCTAGCAAATTATAGGCTTGGTTGGATCAGTGTTACAGTTATAGCTTCTCTTTTAGGATATGCGTTATCAAATGTAACTGTCAGTAAAAAAGCAGTTCAATAATTAAAAATATAATTATTAATAAAAGGAGGGTTTGATATGAAAAAATTTGACAGCATTATTAAAGGCGGTACTATCGTAACAGCTTCAGATACATTCAGAGGAGATATAGGTATAAAAGATGAAAAAATTGTTCAAATAGGATTAAATTTAGAAGATAAGGAAGCAAAGGTTATTGATGCAAAAGGAAAATATGTTATGCCAGGAGGAATAGATCCTCATACTCATATGGATATGCCATTTGGTGGTACACATGCTAGTGATGATTTTAATACTGGAACTATTGCAGCAGCTTGTGGAGGAACAACAACAATAGTAGATTTTTCAATACAAGCTAAAGGAAAAACATTAAAAGAGGCTGCTGAAGTTTGGAGAGAAAAAGCTGATGGAAATGCTGTAATAGATTATGGTATTCACTTAAGCATAACTGATATGAATGATGATATTTTAGAAGAGATACCTACTATAATTAAAGCCGGTTACCCTACTTTTAAACTGTTTATGACTTATGATGGATTGAGAGTTACAGATTATACTCTTATGAAGACATTAAAGAAGGTTTCTGAAAATGGTGGTTTAACATCTGTTCATGCTGAAAATTACCATGCTATAAAATATTTCACAGAAGAATTAAAAGCACAAGGAAAAGTAGAACCTAAATATCACGCATGGTCTCGTCCGCCTATAGTGGAAGGAGAAGCTGCGAGTAGAGCTATAAAATTAGCTAAATTATGTAAAACACCTCTATATATAGTTCATAATAGCTGTGAAGAATCTACTTCAGAAATACAACGTGCAAGAGAAGAAGGATATCCAATAATGGGAGAAACATGTCCTCAATATTTATTATTGTCATATGACAATTATGAAGAACCAGGATTTGATGGTGCTAAATATGTTATGTCTCCACCTTTAAGAGATAAGAGTAATTGGCAATATATGTGGAAATCATTAGCAAAGAATACTGTTCAATTAGTAGCAACTGACCATTGTCCATTTTTTATGAAGCAAAAAGAATTAGGTAAAGAATTCTTTGGAAAAATTCCAAATGGAGCTCCTGGTGTAGAATTAAGAATGGCATTGATGTATACATATGGAATAGGAGAAAATAACTTTGATTTACAAAGATTTGTACAAATTACATCGACTAATGCGGCTAAAATATTTGGAATGTATCCTAAGAAAGGCACTATAGCTGTAGGCAGTGATGCTGATATCGTTATTTTTAATCCTGATATAGAAAAAACAGTAAAAACAGAAATGCTTCACGAAAATGTAGATTATACTCCTTATGAAGGAATGAAATTAAAAGGGTATCCAGAAGTTACAATTTCTAGAGGAACAGTAATTGCAGAAAATGGAGAATTTGTTGGAGAAAAAGGTCATGGCAAGTTTATTAAAAGAGAAGCGCCAATAATAATATAAGTAAATATTTAATAGTAGTGCTGAGTTATCATAATGATTTTCAGAATATTCACAAAAAAAGTATGATTAAATATAAAAAATTATAGGGGGTATTTAATAATGAGTAACAAATTTTGTGATTTAAAGAGAATGGAAGATAAGATTAAAACTTTTGCAACTTATGGTGATGCTGGACATGGAGGAATTACTAGATACTCATTATCACAAGAAGCTATTCAAGCTAGAGAAGAATTCACAAAGAGAATGGAAGCTATCGGTGCAGAAATAACTGTTGATGATATGGCAAATATGTATACTACTATTCCAGGTTCAGATCCTAACGCAAAACGAATTGTTATGGCATCTCATATTGACTCAGTAAAAAATGGAGGAAACTATGATGGAATATTAGGTGTTATATCAGCTATGGAAGTTTTGGAAACTATTGTAGAGCAAAATATTCCTCATAAACATCCAATTACAGCTATGATATGGACAAATGAGGAAGGTTCATTATATCCACCAGCAATGATGTCATCAGGTGTAATATGTGGGAAATTTAATAAAGATACGATGCTTAGATCAAAGAGTGTATTAGATAGAGAAACTACTTTCGAAGAAGCTTTAGCACGAAGTGGTTATGCTGGAACAGTAGAAAACAGATTAAACCCTAATGATTATAAATGTATGTTAGAACTTCATATTGAACAAGGTCCAATACTTGAAGCTGCTAATAAGGATATTGGTGTTGTTACTTGTGTACTTGGTATGATTAACTATAGAATAAGAACTTATGGTCAAGCAGATCATGCTGGTACTACTCCTATGAAATATAGACAGGATGCTCTTTATGCATCTGCTCAGATTCTTACTTATCTTCATAATGAATTAGATAAACTCGATCCAGAGCTTGTTTACACAACTGGTGAAATTAAGTGTCATCCTTGTGTGCATACAGTAATTCCAGATTTTGTTGATTTTTCAATTGATGCAAGACATGAAGATCCTAAGGTAATTGAACAGGTTGTTGATGTTATTAACAACATGCCTAAAGAAGTTGCAAAATGTAAGGTTGATTATGAGAAAGCGTGGGCACGCGATACAGTATACTTTGATAAAGAATTAGTAGAGTTTGTTAAAGCAAGTGCTGATGAAGCAGGTATTTCTAATAAGTACATTAACAGTGGAGCAGGACATGATGCTCAGTTTGTATCAGATATGATTCCTACTACTATGGTTTTTGTTCCTTCAAAAGACGGTCATAGCCACTGTGAACCAGAGTTCACATCTGTTGATCAGTGTACAAATGGAGCAAGTGTAATGCTAAATACAGTACTTAAGATAGATGCAAAATAGAAGACTTAATTTCACTTGGTATTATTTAAGTATTTAAACTATTGAATTGAAAGGCACAGGTATTTATTATTCTGTGTCTTTTAATTTAAGTATTAAAAGAGAATATGTTTCTAAAAGTTATTATAAGCTAATAAAATAGGGGTGAAAAAATGAAAAATTTAACTGCACTTTCTATAACTACTGCAATTTTATGTGGTATTTGGACAGTGTTAAGTCCTTCTTTAGGATTGCTTGGGTGGGCAGGATTTGCTGGGTGTACAGCATTTTTTGCAGCAGGAGGTAAGTTCGAAGGTTTTAAAAGTGCTATTATTACAAATTTAAGTGGTGTTTTTTGGGTAACAAAACTGTTACAACAAATTTAAACAAAACTATACAAATATGCATAGAAGTATAGATTTATAACAGTATACCCTGCGTATCGTGCAAGCGGTGCGTACTCGGTGTTAATTGCTTTTAACTCCTAAAGCCTTGCAACCAAATCGGAATTGGAAACGATAAACGCAATGGTGCGAAAGCAGAAAAAATAGCAAGGATGGCATAAGCTGAA
>JAOASG010000064.1 GCA_025210235.1 Vallitalea sp. | reverse complement strand
TTATCTGCTTTGTTAACCTTTCTGCCGTTTACATATATATAATGTTCATCAAACGCTACTGCTTTAACATCCGAGCCATACTCTAATGTCCATACATGTGTATAATCCGTTTTTTTGACTTTTATTACTTGTTCCTTATCACCAGAATTATCCATCAAATAAATATCTTCATCATTTACTTCCAACCCATCTATCCTATAATATCTATAATTATATATAGTCCTTCCATCTGATATTTTAATTATGTTTAATCTATCATAATGTGCGTAATAAATATTATCATTATCTACAGACATATGGTGCCCGTATGTATCTATTCGCACATCCCAAATAGATGTCTTATTACTTTTTCTTATTTTAGATACATAATTGTAGTTTGAGGAATTGTTATAACCACCTATATAAATATAGTTTTCATCAATTGAGAATGTAGTAATGTGTCGCCCATGCGATGGTTCAAATTCCCATATTACACTTTTGTTTTCCTTATTTATCTTTTTTATGGTAATACCCATATTAACGTATAAAAAATCATTATCTACCAATAGTTTATCGACACGCCGACTATAGCTAATTCTCCACAATTCTGTTTTATCTACCTTATTAATTTTAATTAAATCCTTAGATTCTTCTCCACTAACTGCGTATATATACTTTTTGTCCTGTACCATTGCTCTAATTTTAACATTATTTAATCTCCATATTTCACCTACAAATCCATTACTATATTGTAACTGATGTAAAGATATTTTATCACCATAAGTCCAATGTGACTTATTAGGTGTAATTATACCTTTACTCTTTTTACTAATAAATCCATTAACATTGGTCTTGCCAGTTATACCCATAACTTTTAACATACCAGTTTCGTTTACTATTAATTGACTTTCAGATTCAGCATTATATATTGATGGTATCTTTTGAATCATGTTGTCTGGGGTTTGTATCACTACATCATTTGATGCATATATATATTGATTAACTCTTATTGGTTTATCATATAGCTGGATTTCTCCACTATCAACATATTTACTAAAAAAAATATCGCCCCCACCTTTAGGGGCACATAAGAAAAAATTAGAAGTTCCTGTACGTGCTATAAATGTATAAAAACCTTTATCTAGGCTTGTCAATGAATTACCATCTGTATCTTTTAAAGTTATTGATGCATCAGAATTAACTTTAACTGTCAGTGAATTGCCTTCTGGTATATCTGCTGTTATTTCTACTGAAACATATTTATTATTTATGAATGTAAAACTTGGCACTGTTAACTGAATTTCTCTACCTGATATGGTAGCTTGTTTGTACGCAATATCAGCCATAGACGCACTAAATTTGTTATGTGAAACTATTCCTCCCGATATATCCTTTTTCATATCATTAGCCATCTTTTGTTCTGATAAACTATTATCAGATATCTGACCTAATACCACGCCTGCAGTTGTATCATCTACATATTTCTTTGTTGCAGGATTATAATCTTCCAATGGTGCATATATCTGTGTATTATCTTTTGCTAATGCATTATCAGTAGGTATAAATTTTTCGTTAGCTTCTATCTTGGTATACACTTCATTCTTTTGGTATGTATCATCTTTATTAGCCTTATTCTCAAAAACATTATCTATTTCTTGCATCATTGTGTCATTAATAAAAGACTTTAATTTATTTGCCCCTTCATCAAACTTAGCCTTAAAAACATCAGGGGTTAATCCTCCGACGTCATTAGGTTCATTATCTAGTTTTTGAATTACGTTCAAATCATCTGTTATCTTTGTAAGTGCCATATCTCACACTCCTTTATTTACTTTCTGACCCTAGTCTTGTTTTTAGGTTGATTGATAGTAATGTTAATAATTCATCAGACGTATTGTTTTTAACTATCAATTTAAAATATATAAATTTCTTAGCTTTCATCTTTTTGGGGATAGGTTGTGGATTATAATTTGTATTAAAGCTCCAATGTGCAAAATTTGCATGAATAAATGTGGCTAAACTGTAGTAAAATCTTGTATCATTTCTACTTGTTGCCTTGTCTGTTCTCCACTCAACATATGCACTAGTACGCGAAGCAGGTTTTATGCTTACCCATGCTTTAGACATATATTTAGTCATTGTTTCATGTCCGAAATCGCAAAACCCCATTTCCCATATACAATTAATAGATACGCCATTATCGTTTCTTTTACTGTTATCAAACTTTACTATTCTTCCATCATTTGTTGCAAAATGTAGTATCCCATTTATTGTTAAGAAATTAAGCGCGGGTATATTGTCATAAACATACCAAGTATCATTACGATAATTCCATATATATACTACAGAACCTACACACAACCAATATTCGCTCTCTTTTTCATAATCAAATGTAATAGCCTTTGCTAAATCTAAATCATTTAAAGCCGATTGAATTCTATTAGATATATGATTAGCATTTCTTTCATCCCTAATGTTGGTTGATATCCATTCATATACCCCGTCATAAACTGATACAGGATTATTTTGTATTACTTGAACACTTTTAAATGGTTTATTTCCTATACTCGTATTGAGTGGAAATACAGGGAATGAAGCCTTTTTATTTATAGTGGTATAGTAAGAATAATACGTACCACTATTTGTAAAAATAAGTTGCCTATCGTATTGTAATACAATATCTGTTATAGTATATTGACTAGAGCCTATTTCTGTATAACCATTAATAGGAAAATATTCAGCACTTGGCTGACCATTCTCCAAATCTGAATAAATCCTTCTGTTAGGCAAATTGGAATTACCCCACAAATGAACCCTTGTATCATTAGAGCCACCGTAAAACATAGCATATTTGCATTTTTTGATTTGCTCTCTATCAGATGTAGCTTTCATCTTGAACGTAATTATTGTATTATTAGGCAATGCGGAAGGTGCTGCATTAAACGTAACCTCTCCGGTAGACCTATTAACTGTAAAATCGGTATTTTCGACTTTATTTACACCATCAACTACAGCCTTTACCATATCTGATTGAATATTATCTTCCAACAACTTAAATTTCTTTGTTGATCCATCACCCGAAAACGATTGTTTTACCCAGTCGGTAAGCAAGTTCTTTTGTTCAAGCAACTCTCCACCGCCAGTAGGCTTAGATGAAATAGTCAAAGTTGGCATATAGCCCTCAACAACCTTAAACGTAGTGCCATCCCATGAATAATACTCATGTCCATCAAGTATGTATAACTTATCATTATAAGCAAAAAACGTTGTTATATCATCTGTTAAATTGCCTATGGATGTATTAGTATCATTTATAAGGTTGTGTTTGTAGATATGGCTATTACAAGCAAAAAGGAAGTGATATAAGCCTTTTATTTTCCCATACCACATACCTCTAATTGGTTTATTAAATCCACTTATTACATTTGTTTGTCCTGGTCTTTTTTTAAGGTTATAATTAGACGTCACTTTGAAATTTTTCATATAAGAAGCTTCACCTAACTTTAACCCTGTTTCACCATCAGGATCAAGATTAACTCCATAAAACTTATCAATATTTACAGGAGGTTGTTTTGGTTTTTTTCTTATTTGTGCCATAGTTAAATACCTCCATACATATCTTTTATAGGTTCTTCTTTCGCCGGTTTGTTTTGTCTGAATTCTCTTTTTAGTTCTTCGTATTTATCGTTATAAAAGCCAGCAATATCTGTATCACTATCCATTATAAGTTGCGAAGCTAAATATGGAGTTAATAATGCAACCGCAGCAGTATCATCTATGGACAATTGATCTTCTAATTTATTAACATTAAACGATATTTCAGCATCATAACTAATAGTATTATATATATCTGCTATACGTGATAATTCATATTGCCCGATTGTTAACAATGTAGGAGTCTTGTTTTTGTATTCCTTAACATCCGAATCAATTATAACTCCCGTTTCTGATCGTTCATTAATTAAATCTATTGCCATTTCAAATATTTGTTTGCCTATCATTTAATCACAACCTTAGATTTCTTTCATTCTATTTTCTTGCATTTTCATAGATGTTTTAGTATCTTCATTCAATGAATGCATAAATGCATCATAATAACTTTTAGGCATAAATGCAGTCTTACCAATAGGAAATAGTAATGGTTTGAAATTAACTGTTACTTGTATTGTTTTTTTCTTTGGGTTTAATTGATCTACTGGAATTACAGTTTTAATAATCTCTTCTCCAAATGGATTTTCTCTTGTTATCTCGTTTGATTTTACTGCTTGTTCCACGTTTTCACCCTCTATTTCTAATATTGTTTGTATTAGTTCCTCATTTTTCAACTTAGACCAATCTTCTGGCAACTCTTTTCCTTCTTCTTTATATTTCTTTAATGTTGCCATTAAGTCATTCCTTTTCATGCCTTCTAATTCTTCTTTTCTTGATACTTCATTTACTCTATTCACGATATTATTCTCCTTCCAAATTCAAAATATAAAGAAAGGGCTTGTATGCCCTCTCTATTAGCGTCCTGCAACTTCGATACGATAAATTGCTTCTTCTCTTAACCTTTTAGCAACAAATAATGATTTCCATGCAATTGTTGAGTAAAGTTCCATAGGGTTTTCTGTTCCACCAGTACCTTTATCCTTAACAATAATTTGTGGTTTTTTCTTCCCTGCAATGTCAGGAGTTCCAAAGGCTTCGTCGCCTAAGAAAATAACCCCAAACACATCAATGCTGGATGCTCCTTCTCCTTTATATATTGGTGCTGTGTTAGCATCCTGGAAGTATACACCGTCTAATTCTCCGATAATACCTCTTTTAATCATTTTTGCATCTGTATATTTGTTAGCGTCTTTCCATTCTGTCCAATTCTTGATTGTAGTCATTACCTCTGGTGGAGTTAATGCCACATAACCCATTCTACCATTAGGCATTTTTATTTTCTTTACATTTTGACGTTTGAAAAATTCGGTAATGCTAGTAAGCATTGAGTATGTAAATTTATCATCTTTTGTCACTGACCCTCTTGATGTTTTACCCCCGCCATAAGCTACGTTAGTACCAGCGCCTACAACGTCCATTGCAATAGAATCAAGTGTTAATCCTGCGTGTCCCCCAAACATTTCAGTAACTTCTGTTACAACTGGGTCAATACCAGTATCTTGTAACTGATCTGATATTTTAGTGTATGTGCCATACTGTGAGACGGCTGCTTGAATCTTGTCAATAGTAATATCTACATCAGATGGAGTGACCCCCTCTGTTAAAGGTGTTTTAGTCAATGCAGGTTGTTTGAAAATTCTCCATGATGTTGTTTGCCCTTCATTTTTTGGCACTGACGCTTTTTTAGCGTAAGGCAATAGCACTACACTATCTGTTAATTCCTTCAATAAAGTTCTTTGATAAAAAGTATTTTGTTCTGCTGTTAAAGTTCCATATTTATTCATTGTTCATTCTCCTTTTCTATAATAACCCCTGTTTAGCACGTTCGACTTCTTTTGCAAAATCTTCGTCGCTCATGTTCGCCCATTTAGATGGATGTTCTTTATTTCCACTTGCGACACTACCAGGAGTTATCCCATTTTTATTTATTTTATTTATAGTTTCTTGTTCTGCCTGTAACTTGATGTTTTCTTGTTGCGCCATTAATTCTTTAATTTCAATTCTGTTATATGCATCTAGTAGAGATATCCCTTTTTCTTCTCTAAGTTGCCATACTTCAGGACTTATATCTTCGCCTTTGATTGTTGGATTTGCTTCTATAAATTCATTAAATTCAGCTGTTTCTTTTTCTTGCTTTTGCCTTACTTGCTGTTCTGATTCGTATCGCTCTCTGAATTTCTTGTTTTCCAACATTTCTTGTGCATATTCCTTTGGTATGTTCTGTGCAACTAATTGGTCAATTTTTTCCTGTTCTTGCTGTTGTTTTACTGCTTCCATGTACTCGTCAGCACTTGAAAATCCATAAGAATTAGCAAGATTATTTATGAAGTCTACTCTTGGGTCACTTTGTAAGCTTTTACGCTCTCTTTCTATTCTTTTTTGAATTATTGAATCTAATTCACTTTTTGTAAATGTCTTTTCTGTAACTTCTTCCTGTTGTTCTTCAGCATTCGGCTCGGCGTTCTCCTCATTTTCCACCTGTTCAACACTTTCTGTTGTTTCAATAGTTTCTTCTTCTGCAAAAAATTGTAAATTCATTTTCATACTTTCACCTCATGTTTTAAGTGGTGGTCCACTATAGATTTTTAAAACTCCATGTTTTTCTGAAAAACAAGTAAAAATATATAAGAAAAAAAGATGAGTTATTGACTCATCATATTTAATACTTTTTGTTCCATTTCTTCGGGTTTCATTTTTTGAATTTCTAGTTGTTGCTCTTGTGGTAAGCTGTCAATAAATTCTGTCATACATTTGTATAACACTTGTTTTTCAACATCAGCCCGTTTACGTTTTTCTATTAATCTTTGTTTATTAGGTATAACGTTATTGGGCAACATTTCTAAAGCTTCTGTTAAATCAATCATGCCAGTTTGCAACCAATTACCAATCATATTTACGGTTACTGCTTCACTCCAATGTGTTGATGGTCCTATATCAAGTTTAAGATTAAGATTAACATCTTGATATTCTGTTCCCAAAAACCATAAAGTTTCTTGGTTGCCATCTGCATCTAAAACATTAATTTGTCTTTGAGTGTTATATTTTACTTTCCAAAAATCAGCCCATATTAACCCAATGTCTTCTAAGGCTTGATAATAACGTCTTTTTATACTTTCTATAGGAATAGCGCTAGCCTGTTGCTGCAACATTAATGCTCCTTGATTTTCTGCTCTAGCTTCTCCCATAGCGTTTTCATTTGCGCCCGACACGTCTTTTGTGGCACTCATAACAAATTCTATAAGTTTACCTACTTCATAATTAGCTGATCCTGTTTCAGCAAACTTAAATACATTTGATATGTCACCTTGAACACCTATTGCTTGACCTACACCGTTACTTATATTTGATATTCTTGTTTTATCATAAATAGCTTTAGGGAATGCAGTCCTTTGAGTAGACAACATCCACATGGCTAATGTTTTGTTAATGAATTTTTGGTTAGGAATTAACTCCGATACTTCTGCTACTCCATAACATGAACGTTTCCTTTTTTCCCAGTTCATAGCTACTAAAGGATATCTATTTAACCCTGTTGGTGTCTGTGGCACTATTTCAACGTTTTGCGTAGATTTACTATAGAAAATCTCTCCATCTTTTTTAACATATTCAAGTAATACTGTTGTTTTATCTCCTAATTCATCTTTTGCCTTTTCAAAGGTTTCCGTTGTATCTTTATCGCCTTTAATTAAGTCTACAAGTTGTTTTGAGACTCCATTTTCTTTAGCTTCTTCTTTTAGATTTGAAACTAATTCACGATAACTAATTATTATACTCGGTTGGCTTTGAACTCTACTATCATTAGGATTTGCAGGAAAATAATTTATACTGTCAATTTCTTCTCCAACTATATCTCCAATTGCTTTTACGTCATTACCCGATTTAATATCGTTATCCCAAAAATAATGAACTATTCCTGCCCCTGTTACTGCTGAATCTCTTAGCATTTGTTCGCTTAATTGGGTTTGTTTTATATTTTCCCATGTTGCATCAGCATAACGTGTGAATAAATCTGCTGCTTGTTCATATTTTTGCTTGTTTTCACTATTAACTTCTGAAGAATATCCTTGTACAGAAAAGTTCATTTTGACTTCTTCTGCCATAACAGAAGATACTTTAAAATCTGTAATTCTCTTAATAATATTTATTACTGGTTTTGGTAATTCTGTTGTCTTTACCATATACCATTGATCCCCTGCTACGAATCTTTCATTTTCTTTTACTGTATCAATTAATCCGTCAGTCCTCATAAAGTTTAATCCGTCTTGATATCGTTTCCATGTTTCTGTCACCTATTTCACCCCCCATATTCGTTCCACTCATTCCACTCTTTTTGTTTTTGCTCTTCTTCTTTACTTAGTTTTTTTTCCTCTTTAACTTCTTGGACTATTTCAACAGGATTTCTTATAGGCTCTAAAGGCTTATTTGTTTTAATGTTTAACCCGTCTTTTAAACCCTTTCTATACGCCCATATCGGCACAATGAAAAAGCACAACCCTATGATTGCACCAATAAATAATTCCATATGTATCACCACCTTATATAATCTTGTGCTGCAACTCCACTATAAAAAAATCCTTCCTCTGTAGGTTCTGGACTTTCAAATGCTTTTGGCAATTCTTTAACCTTTGGCTTTGGCATAACTGGATAATCACGTTGTTGGTGTGATATATAACAATTAATTGCTCTCGCCATAACCAAGTCATCATGTTCACCCGACATTGCTTCGGGCCTACCTTTATTGTTTTTAACAAAAGTTGTCATTTCCATTAACAAATCTAAATCTTTTATTTTTTTTGGTTCTTCTCTTACGATTGTTCTAAGCATTCCTAACGATTGTGGTCTAGTTAATTTAGTTGTAAGATATCCGTATTTCTTTTGATATTTATGTGTAGTACTATCTGGTGATTGTTCTCTATAATAAAGTCTTGGATAACCTAATCTTTGCAATTCTTTTAATGGGTGTGTACTAAAATTTGTTTCAACTCCAACTAAAGCATTATTGTAATATCTCCCCAAACAATATAACTGTCTAGCGTATAGATCTTCGTCATAATTAAGTTTTAAAATAGCCGTGTCTTCTCCTGTTACATTGTTAGTTAAACAACCTATATTCCAGTCAGAACCATCCCCAGCAGTATCTCCACCAATAACATATGGATAACCACTTTTAGGCTCTTCATAAATTTTAATATATCCTTCTTCTTCATCATCAACCCACTTAATTGTTTTATCAATGATTTCATGGTTTATATAATCAAATTCAAAATATCCAATTTTGATAGGCTGAATGTTAGCTATTATTCTATCATTAACACTCTTTTTAGAGAAATATGTACCACCCGTAACTCCCCACTGTCCAAGAGCATAAATATTATACTCGTTTTCGTCATGTATCTTTAACTCTTCCATGACTTTGTGGTATTCTTCATCAATGAACTTGTTATCTTTGTATGTAGAATGAATAACCATCGTATTAGTTTTATTTAATGCTAAATAATCACACTTTTGATAAGGAATACAATGTAAAAAAGACATCTTACCATGCAACATGATCTGTCCTTTTGCCCTCTTATCAAAAAACCGCTTTTTAAGCCATGATAATACAGATACAGGGTTAAATGTAATCATAATCTGCATATATTTACTAGTACCGTTTTCATTAACTCCCTTATATCCTCTAAGACGTCTGTCTAATTCTCGTAAATCTTTCTCTTGTACCTGGTCGGCTTCTTCTATCCATACAGAGGTAATATCAAATATAGATTTAAGTTTATCTACATCATCAAGACCAGCGAATAATATTTGATTATCATTATGCTTATATGTGATTTCTTCCATTCCTGCAGCTTTTTTAATCTCAAAATCATCTATGTTGTATCGTTTTTTTATCCTAGCAACCAATAGTGGAAATTGAGACTTTGTTACTTGATTAGCTTGTGCCCTAACACATAGTATTCTATGGTTATCCTCTGTTACTATTCTGTCAATAGTTTTATCAGCTGCGGCATAAGATTTTCCACTACCCGAACCACCCATTAATACAGCATAACGTCCTTTAAACTTTTGAAATGGTTCATAAATTACATTAGACATGCTTTGTAATTCTGTAATTCTATTCAATGATTCGTTTAATTCCTTTAAGTCTGTTAATGACATTCGGTTTAATTGCTTTTGTGTAATCATCTTATCACCTGCCTTTTTATGTGATTTATGTTAATTTCGTTAGTAACTATATACACAGGGGGTGGTGTGCTTCCGATATACCCCCCCTCTAAATTCTTATTGCATATGTCTGTAACTCTAACGCTATACACGTAATGTTCGGTATATGATTCAACAATAACACGTTCTACTATTCAACTATGCGCAAAATACTTGTTACACGAAATGTTAAAGGGGGATATACACCAAATATACAACTTTTTGAGTATATCCTCGTAATTTCTAGTACTTTTTGTATATGTATGCATGATATTTGCATAAATATACTGTACAACCGTATAATATACACTAGCTAATTAATAGTGTCTGAACATTGCCTATTGATTTCTAGAGGATTATTCGGCATTATTGGCTTTTATTTCTGCTATTTTGGGAAGGCTTTCTTTTTTGTGTCTGTTTTTTTCGGAAGATTATTATTAATTATTCTTCCATATTCCCTTATTCTTCTCCCTGTTCTTCCTCTATTTCCCTGCAATTAGCATCTATAACGTTATTATCTAACAACTGTAGCTTCTCCACTATATTATTGATTAACTCTTCCTTACTAGCGTTATTGATTAATACATTAGTATTTGAGTTAGTTTGTATCTCTTTCTTATCTACATAACCATGTTTATTCTTTGCGTAGAATATCGCTCCTGCTGGGTTTCTTGCTGTAATCATTTGCTGTATTGTCTCGTCTTCTAACATATCCTCTATACTTTCTGTTGCTTCTTTGAACTCTTCTCTATTTTTATATTCGTAGTATGTACATCTACTTAGCTTTGCATATACTGTAAATCCTCTTATATTAGGGAATAGTCCTTCTTTTCTACAGTGATCTATGTATTCCTCAAACTTATCTCTTAATGCATCTGGCTTATATCTAAACTTTTTATCTGGCATATTAACACCTTCTCTATTTCTTTATATAATAATAGCCCTCTCGGCTCTTACACCGAAAAGGCTATCTAGGAGGTTAAACTATTGATAATACTATATTAACACATTTAACCGTCTCATTTCGTCTCAACTTTATTTATTTTTCTGTACAAACTTGCTTTGCCTATATGTAATTTCTGTGCAATTTTCCATACTGGCATTCTAGGATCTTTTGTCTTATACATTATGTATTGTTTCTCTATATCTCCAAGACTATTAATTGTGTCCTCTAGCTCCTGTCTTTGCTTGTATAGTTCTTTTAGTTCTTCTTCTAGTTCTTTGATCAAGTTAGTTAGTACACATATATTGTTAGCTGTACACATAATATCTTGTTCTTTTGCAGATGTCTGAACACGTTCTACGCTATAATCAATCCCTTTTGCTTCGTTAGGTTTATATGTCTCCATTTGTTTCTTTAAGTCCCTTTTTGCTCTTGTTAAGTGACTCTTAGCTACTGCTATTTCCTCTGTAAGTATTTTGTACTCTTGAATTATATTAAGTTCTATAACAATCACTCCTTACTGTATTTTTACTGCTTTATCATCCCAATATTCGTCTGCGTAAAGTTTTCTTGTTGTATCTCCAAGTGGGTTAAGAGGATTCCGATTAACATAATCAAACGGAATATTGTTAGTCTTAAGAAATTTTACAGCTTCTCTTAATCGGGTCCCCCCTCTACATGTCCATATTATTAATACACTACCTCTCGCTTTTTCAATTAACATTCTATCTACCGTTTCTTGTTTTATTGCTCCAATATTAGGAAATTCATCCTCAACTATAGTTCCATCAAAGTCTATAGCAACAATTTTTTTATACTGCATATCTAATATTTTTTTTCTTTGTTTTCTTGCACTAATAAAAATTAGAGCAAACATAACTATTATTGCTAACACGCTTAATATTATTAATACCTTATCCAATTTCTTAACCCTCCAATTCTTCACAAAATAGTTCTTTACTACTGGTTTACTTACTGAATATCTTATTATTATTCTTTATTGCAATAGTTTGTTTTCCGTCTGGCTCAACTAGAAACTCAATACTATCCATTGCTTCTAAAGGAACTTTTATCTCTATTCCTGTATCAGTTTTAATTATGTGATGTTCTAATGATCTAGCTATTGTTTTTTCTGATAACTTAATGTTTTGTTTTGCTAAACCTTTCTTAGATACAGTTTCTATAAATTCTTGCCTAATCTCCGAATTATTTTCATATACCTGGTTAGCAAGTTTTTCTATTTTGATTTCTCCATCTTCATCAATAATGTTATTTATTACTTGCTTAATTTCTATTTGTCTTTCAACGTCTCCATCAAAATATTTTTTGTTTATAGAGTCGGTTGCCTTTTTTACTATGTTATATTGTTCTTTTGATGATAAATCAGTTGAGCATTTTAACAAGTATTGAGATAGGTAATATTCTTTGTTACCATCAATTTCGTATTTCTTTTCTAGTAACTGAATATCCATAGTTGATAAATTAATAATTGCAGCTTCATTAATTTTTTGTCCCATATTCGGAAGTGTAGTTCTATGTTGAATAATGCTATTATTGTTTGTTTCCTGTTCTCTATGATGTATGTATGATTTTCCATAATTAAGTTTAAGTAAAGCTAAATATTTAACCCCTTTACACTTAAAATGAATAACTGCTAAATCTGCTGACGGTATAGCTACATTGGATGACATAATAGCAAACAGTTTGTTAGCAATATTAACTGACATATCT
>JAOASG010000063.1 GCA_025210235.1 Vallitalea sp. | reverse complement strand
GGAATTTTCTTGGGTAAAACTTATTTTTAAGTTTTTGGTTGTTTCACTGTTCAGTTTTCAAGGTTCTTACTGCTTTGTTGTTGTCATTGTTTTTTGCGAGACAACGAAATATATCTTATCATGTATCTCAATGTTTGTCAACAACTTTTTTTATTTTTTTTATTTCTTTATTTTATATAACTTATTGATGGCGGAGAAGGAGGGATTTGAACCCTCGCGCCGCGTAAACGACCTATACCCTTAGCAGGGGCACCTCTTCAGCCACTTGAGTACTTCTCCATACTGAATTATATAAATTATATTAAATTTGCTCTATTAAGTAGCGCAAGAGTTATTATACTAGAGGATACATCTGTTGTCAATATATTTTTTCTTTTTTTTAATAAAAATATACATACTTTTATAAAACTACTATATCATTAAAGACTACTGAAAAAGTTATTTGGTTTAAAAAACTACTTTTTTCAGTAGCCTACATTTATTATCTGAGATATTTTATTCTTTAAACTTCTATTCTTTGATATAAGGCTTACCATCTGCTGCAGGTTCAACAGACTTTCCTACAAATCCCATTAAGATTATTAATGTTAATATATATGGAATCGTAGATAAAATATCAAGAGATATAGGTACATCCTTTCCACCTACAAATATAACTAATGCCTGTGCTCCTCCAAATATTAAACATGCCCCTAAAGCTCCTTGAGGTTTCCATTTTCCAAATATCATAGCAGCTAAAGCAATAAATCCTTGCCCTGATATAAGAGTTGGAAAGAAATTAGACGCAACTGCTAAACTCATAGATGCGCCACCAAAACCTGATAAAATTCCCGACATAATTACGCACAAATATCTTACTTTATGCACATTAATTCCTAATGTATCAGCAGCCTCTGGATGCTCACCAACAGCTCTTATTCTTAGTCCAATTTTAGTTTTATAAAATATAAACCACATAATAAAAACAATAATAAATGCTAAATATACTGTTATCTCTTGATTAAATAAATTATCGAAGAAAGAATATTTAGGAAATACCCCTTTAAAAATTTTAGGAACTTTATTTTCTAGAGAAATACTTTTTGTCATAAATTTACCATCAAAAAACTTTCTGCATAAAAATATAGATAATCCAGGTCCCAAAAAGTTAATAGCTATACCTGATACAACTTGTTCAGCTCCCAATGTAACACTTGCTATAGCATGTAATAAAGCTAATATACCTGCACCAATTCCAGCACATATTAATCCAAGCCACCAAATACCTGAATAATATCCTACAGTCGCACCTATAAATGCTCCCATAGTCATCATGCCTTCCAATCCAATATTAACTACACCTGATTTTTCTGAGATGACACCTCCTAATGAAGTATATATAAGCGGAGTGGCATACATCAATGTAGTTCCTAAGATAAACCCTATACTATTCATTTTGTCACCTCTTTTCTATTTCTTAACCCTTTAATAACATTAAATATTCTAGGGATTGAAATAAAAAATATAATTGTACCAATCATTATGTTAATTATTTCTTTCGGGGCTTTTATAGGAGGTGCTTGAATTTTAGGTCCTCCATATTTAAGCGCTCCAAAAAATAATCCAGAAGGAATACATGCTAATGGTGAATTACCTGCTATTAATGCAACACCAATTCCATCTAGTCCATATCCTTCCATAGCAGATAGTGTTGTAATACCTTTTGATACACCCATAATCATTAATGCTCCAGCTAGTCCACTTACAGAACCGGATATGAACATTGAGATAATAATGTTTTTCTTTACGTTAATCCCAGCATATTCCGCAGCATATTTATTATATCCAACAGCTTTTAATTTAAAACCTAGAGTTGTTTTATTTAATATAAACCAAATTAGTATGGCCATAAGTATTGCTATTATGATTCCGAAATTTACTGGTGATTTAAGTATATCTCTTATTGCTGGGTGACCCACTAACCATTCTTTTCCCGTTTTTGAGTTTTTGAACTTATCTAAAAAAATAATACTCGCACTTTCTTTAATGTTATGAGCTTTATTGGTACGTTCAAAAAAAGCTGGTATATTAATTACAGCATTATGAAGATATAGAGCAACCCAATTTAACATTATTGATGATATTACTTCATGAATTCCAAACTTTGCTTTTAAAAATCCAATTATTGAACCCCATAATCCTCCAAAGAAAATAGCTATTATCATTACCATTAAAGGATGTATTATTATGGGTAGATTAAAAAAATATCCAGCCATTGATGCTACTATTGTTCCTATTATAAATTGTCCTTCCGCTCCAATGTTAAATAATCCTGTTTTAAAAGCAAAAGCTATAGATATTCCTGTTAAAATTAACGGAGTAGCTCTAATAATTGTATATGATATATACTTAGGTCTACTAAATACTCCTTTTAATATTACTGTATATATTTTTAAAGGATTATAGCCAGAAATAAATAATATTAGCCCTGATATTATAAAACCAAATAATATAGATAAAAGTGTAATCTTAGTACTTGGTTTTAATAATTTCTTTTTCTCCATTAATTTTTACCCCCTGCCATCTCAAATCCCAATTTTGACTCTTTTGCTTCTTTTGAATCAACAATATAAACAATTTTACCTTCATATATGACTGCAATTCGATCAGCTACATTCATTATTTCATCTAATTCAAGTGAAATCAAAAGTACTCCTTTATTATTATCTCTTTGTTTTACCAGTTCTTTATGTACATACTCTATAGCTCCTACGTCTAATCCTCTAGTAGGTTGGGTAGCTATTAACAAATCAGGATTATTATTAATTTCTCTGGCAATAATTACCTTTTGTTGATTTCCTCCTGATAAAGATTTTGCTAAGACTTTTTCATCTGTTGGTCTTATATCAAACTTCTTAATTAGCTTTTTAGTATGAGAAATTATATTATCTTTTTGTAAAATACCATTCTTTGAAAATGGTTCTTTATTAAAATTTTCTAATATCATATTTTCATAGACAGTAAAATCTAATACTAATCCTGTTTTTTGCCTATTTTCTGGTATTGTAGCTATTTTATTCTCAATTACTTTTTTAGGAGAATAATTGGTTATTTCTTCCCCATTAATAAATACTTGTCCTTTTTCAATTTTTCGTAATCCTGTTAATGCCTCAACTAATTCACTCTGTCCATTACCATCAACACCTGCAATTCCTAGAATTTCTCCTCTTTTTACTTCTAATGATAATTCATTTACAGCTATTAATCCTCTATTGTCTTTTACAACTATTTTTTCCACTGAAAGAACTACATCTTTTGGTTGACACTCATCTTTTGGCACCTTAAAAGTTACCTCTCTTCCAACCATTTTTTCAGCTAGCTCTTCTTCTGATACTTCTTCTACTTTAACAGTATCAATAACTTTTCCTCTTCTAATAATAGTACAATTATCAGCTACTTGTTTTATTTCCTTTAGTTTATGAGTAATGATTATTACTGACTTACCTTCTTCTGTCAGACTATTAATTATTGTAATTAACTCATTAATTTCTTGTGGTGTTAATACACTAGTTGGCTCATCTAATATTAAAATATCCGACCCTCTATAAAGCGCTTTTAGAATTTCTACTCTTTGTTGCATACCTACTGTTATATCTTCAACTTTATCATCAGGATTTACAAACAAATTATATTTATTTGATAATCTAATAATTTCATTTTTTGCTTTTTTGATATCTAGAACACCGAAATTTGTTATTTCACTACCTAATATAATATTCTCAATGACTGTAAATGGTTCAACTAACATAAAATGTTGATGTACCATACCTATTCCATTAGATATTGCTACATTAGGATTTGTAACTTTAACTTTTTTTCCATTAATATAAATATCTCCACTTGTAGGCTGTATCATACCATATAACTGATTCATTAAGGTAGATTTACCTGCTCCATTTTCTCCTAGTAATGCATGAACTTCTCCTTTATATATAGTTAAATTAATATTATTATTAGCTGTTAGTTGACCAAACTTTTTTGTGATATTTTTGAGTTCAACTACTTTAGTTTTATAATCAATATTATGCAAATTATCCATCCTTTCTATATATCATTAGGAATAGGTAATTGCAAAACTAGGAATTTTAATTCTTTACAAACAATATGTAGTTCTTATTATAATCGGGAACCCAGCATATTGTATTAAAGAATCAACTGAATGTAGTTTTGCAATTACTTAATCATTAGGAAACTATTAATATTAATTCATATACAATATGTAGAACCTATAATACAGCTCAGACTATTTAGTCTGAGCTGTCTAAGAAGTTCATACATTCTATTTATTCACCAAATAGTTCATCATATTCTTCTCTTGTTTTTGGAATAATTATTTTTCCATCTATTATATCTTTTTCTAATTGCTCTACTTCTTTTAATATATCTTCTGGAACAGCGTCTGATGAAGTTGGTGCAATTCCTACGGCACCATCAACTAGACCATAATTAATATTTCTTCCACCTTCCCATTTTCCATCAACAAAATCTTTTGTCACATAATATATAGCTTTATCAACTCTTTTGACTGCTGAAGTTATTATTTCATCTTTTCCTAATATAGCTTTTTGATCCTTATCAACACCTATAACATATTTTCCGTTTTCTACAGCAGACTCAATAACACCTGTTCCTGTACCCCCAGCAGCATGGAATATAATGTCAGCACCATTTTGGTACATTTGATTAGCTATTGCTTTACCTTTTGGAGTATCAACAAATGAATTAGCATATTGAATTTGGATTTCTGCATCTGGATTTGCAGTTTTAACACCTGCTCTAAATCCTGATTCAAATCTCCAAATGACATCAAATTCCTCTCCACCAACAAAACCTACATTATTTGTTTTTGTCATTTTTCCAGCTATATATCCAACTAAAAATGATGGTTCTTGTTCACTGAAAGTAACACCTATTAAATTATCTGGAGCCTCTTCAAAACTACGATCTATAACTGCATATTTCTTGTCAGTATTTATTTCAGCAGCGTTTAATACTTCATCTCCCATTAGATAGCCTATTCCCCATATTAAATCATTACCTTGGTCATATAATTCTTCTAAATTAGGACCATAATCTGCTTCTTGAGTAGATTCAAGAAAGCTAGGTAATATTTTTAATTCCGTCTGTGCTAGCTGCAATCCTTCCCATGCAGATTGGTTAAAAGATTGGTCATTAATTCCACCAGTATCAGTTACCATACTAACTTTAAAATTTGATTTTTTGTCTTTATCTTTTTCTAGATCAGTTTCTTTATCTTTGTCTTGTTCTACATTTGTCTCTTTATCTTTATCTTCTTCTGTCTCTTTATCTTTGTCTTGTTCTACATTTGTCCCTTTATCTTTGTCTACTGCTAAATCTGTTTGTTTGTCTTTTTCTCCACATCCAGTTAATAAAAGAGTCAATACTAAAGTGCTCATTGCAATAATTGATAAAGCTTTTTTCATCATACTACAATCCTCCCATTTTACTTTTATTAATCCTATAATAAAAAGAAAATTATTACATGAATTTTTTTAAGTATTAAGTATTAGAATAATTAATTTAATAAGGTTATTTTAAAATAATAATAAGCTACTTATTTTATGTAAAATACACTTTTGGTATAATACCAATAAAATTAATAAAAAATTCAAAGTAATAATCTCGTCTTAATATTATCATATTAAATGTTTTTTGTCATACTTTTGAAGTATGTATTAATTTAAATAAATAAAATAAAAAAAAATAATACATTAATAAATTAAGTTATTATTAATATACTATTTATAAAATTTAAGTCTTATTAAATTTTTCTTTATTATTAACACGCTTTTCTATTTTTTATTAACTCAAGTAAATCATTTGAAGGTTGTATTTCAATAAAATTTAATTTATCATTTTCTTCATATATACAATAGTAGATAGTTAAATTTTTTAACTTCTTATTCATTGTTCTTTTAGTAAAGTACTTTTGTTTTTTATCATTAACATAATCACTATTTGTAATAGGTTGTAACTTTTGTATTTGGTTTACATTTATATTTAATAGTATTTTTTCCTTAGAACCTATAATTTCTTGGATTATAAATTCATTTTCAATCAACATATATTTATAGAATGTTATATATTCTCTAATAACTATATAAGCTAATACTGTTGCTATTATTAATGTTAAACCATCAGTTATTGTAGAATTTACATTTAATATATTTCCTATAAAATTAAATAATATTAATAATATTGCACCTATCATTATAAATATAAGCATTTTTAGTATAGATATTTTTTCTTTTTTTGTTATTTCTTGATGCACAGTTACATCCCCTAACTCTTATTTTATATTTAAATTAAGCGTAAATCACTAAAATTATATCTTTTTATATTTTTGTTTTTCACTTTCATATAAATTGTTTCCATTACAATCAATAACAACAATAAGTGGTAAATCCTCAACTTCCATTTTTCTTATTGCTTCTGTGCCTAAATCATTATACGCAATAACTTCTACTTTTTTAATTTTATCTGCTAATAATGCAGCTGTACCTCCAACTGCTGCAAAATATACAGCTTTATTTTGTATCATACTATTAATAACATCCTTATTTCTATCTCCTTTTCCTATCATACCTTTTAGACCTTTATCTAGTAAGCATGGTGTATAGGGATCCATCCTATAACTTGTTGTTGGTCCTGCCGAACCAATAACCTCACCTTCTTTTGCTGGTGATGGTCCTACATAATAAATAATATTATCTTTTATATCAAATGGTAAATTTTCTCCTTTATTTAATTGTTCTACCATTCTTTTATGAGCTGCATCTCTTGATGTATATATTACACCTGATAATAAAACTTTATCTCCAGCTTTTAAATTTTCAACTTTTTCCTCTGTTAAGGGAATATCTAATCTAATGGTCATGTTCTTCCTCCCTATAATAACAAACTAAATAACTCTTGTACTATGTCTTGTGGCATGACAGCTAATATTAACTGCAACTGGCAACCCAGCTATATGTGTTGGATAAGTTTCAATATTAACAGCTAATGCTGTTGTAACTCCTCCTAATCCACCTGGTCCAATTCCTGATTTATTAATATTATCTAATAATTCTATCTCCATATCTTTAACATAATCTATATTAGAATTTACACCTACTGGTCTTAGTAATGCTTTTTTTGCTAAGAAAGCCGCTTTTTCAAAAGTTCCTCCAATACCTACCCCTACTATCATAGGAGGGCATGCATTTCCACCAGCAGAATCAACTATATCTATTATTGTTTTTTTTGCACCATCTATTCCATCTGCAGGTTTTAACATACTAACCTGACTCATATTTTCACTTCCAAACCCTTTTGGTGCAATCGTTATTTTTATATCATTACCTGGAACCATATCATAGTATATGATTGCAGGAGTATTATCTTTCGTATTTTCTCGAAAAAAAGGATCTCTAACAACAGATTTTCTTAAGTAACCTTCCTTATACCCCTGTCGTACACCTTCATTAATTGCATCTGTGATATATCCTCCAACTATATGAACATCTTGCCCTATTTCACAAAAAATAACTGCCATCCCTGTGTCTTGACACATTGGCATTATTTTATTCTTGGCTATTTCTGCATTTTGTTCTATTTGCGTTAATATTTCCATTCCAATAGGAGATTTTTCTTTTTGTTTATATTGCCTTATAGATTCTAGGATATCTTTACTTACATAGCAGTTTGACTCAATACACATCTCCTTGATATTTTTTATTATCACATCAACTGTTATTTCTCTCATAAATTTCCTCCATTAAAACACTCTATCTATTTCTATCTTAATAAAATAAAAGTTATTAGTCAAGAGAATAGAAAAAAGAATATTAAACTTACTTAATATCCTTTTTTTAATATAGATAATTGCAAAGCTAAAAATTCAAGCTCTTTACATATAATATATAGATTTTTTATAACTATGAATCCAATATATTGTATTAAAGAATAGCTGAATGTAGTTTTACAATTACTTAATATATATATTGTTATATAAATTAATTATCTTTTCATACTCTGATTCTGTTATTTCTTTTTTTAGACTATTTTTTTTATCTGTTGTAATAATTCCAATTTTCTCAGCTTTTTTAATATACGGTATTGCCCAATCACTCACAAGATAATGACTGTAATTTTTTGAAGAGTCTTTTATATCAATTTCTCCAAAATTTTGTTCATAATAACGAATCAATAATGTATAAGCTTGTTCTTTCGTTATATTATTATTAGGTCTAAATGTATTATCCCCATAACCACTTACTAATCTATTTTTATAAGCTGTATATATATACTTGCAATTTTCAGATTTCATATCTATATCTGTAAAAACTTCTTCAGGCTCTAATATATCAAATTCTAATTCTTTTACAATATATTCTGTAAATTTTGCTCTATTTAACAATTTATTTTTAGCCTTTGTCTTAAATTTAATTACATCTTTGAAATTCTTTTCACTTGGAAAATCTTCATTCTTAAATACAAAATCAACATTTATTTTAACTTCATAATTAGTATCATAACTTAAAGGTTCAAGAGGTAATATTATTAAGCTATTATCAATATATTTATCATCTTGTGGTAATAGTATTTCAGTTTTTATCTCTATATTCTTATCTTTATTTTTTAATATTATATTTTGAGGATATATTTTTTTTATTTTTACTTTATCAGAATAATAACTAAGAGTAATTGGCAATCCCACGTTATTATACTGCTTGTCCAATTTTCTATAAGGATCAATTTTATAATTATTTATCCATGAAATTGAAACATCCTCCATATTATCATATGGATAAATAGTTATTTTTTTATTTTTAGTAGTTAAATCTCTTGATTTCCCACCTAAATCAAAAGTATACATATTTTCATAATTCCCCATACCTATATGATTGTATAAAGGATCTAAAAAAGCAATTCTCGAATAAGGATTATTAATTAAATCTATTATTCCTTCTTTCATATTACTTATATTATTACTAATAAACTCTGTCACATAAGGATTAAAGTAATAATAATAAGACGCTCTATCCCAACTATATCTTCCTCTATAATATTTATTACCACTTTCCTCTATTGTTGAGTACCAATCATTTATTGACATATATTTACTATGAATTTGAGCTGATTGCTCCAAATCTTTATTATTCTCTATTATTCTTATATCTAATTTTTCTCTAATATCATTAATATAATTAATTCCCTTAATAGGATTATCCTCATACGCATAGATATTTATATTAAAAATCATAATTATAATCATGAATACTAATACTATCTTTTTTATATTTTTTATTATCACTTTTTCACCTCCATATGTGAATGTATAATTATATTATAACAGATATAACAAGCATTACTGTTACATGTATATTACAACTTATTTGCTACTATTATTTTATAAGATAAAGAAAAAACTATTATAAGCTTTAACTAGCTTATAATAGTTTTTTATATTAGAACTATATACTATTTTTGTTCTTCTACATCTATTTCTTCTTCTTGTATAACTTCTTCTTTTATCCTCGCAATACCTGCAATTATAATATCATCATCTAAATTCATTAATTTAACTCCTGAAGTTACACGACCAAATCTAGAAATATCTTTTACTCGAATTCTTATAACAATTCCTTCTGTAGTTATTAACATTAATTCATTGTCATCATTAACAGCTTTCATTCCTATAACATTACCTGTTTTTTCAGTTATTTTATAGAATTTAACTCCTTTACCACCACGTCTTTGGGTTGTAAACTCATTTATATCCGTTCTTTTTCCAATACCATTTTCTGAAACTACTAGTAAATCAGTACCTTGTGAAGTTAATTGCATACCTATTACTTCATCATCATCATTTAAATTCATACCTCGAACACCCATAGATGTTCTACCAATAACTCTTACATCACTTTCATTAAAACGAATACATTGACCAAATTTAGTACCAAGAATTATATCTTGTGTATTATCCGTTAATTTAACTTCAATTAAATCATCATCTTCTTTTAAATTAATTGCTTGGAGGCCACTTATCCTTATATTAATATATTCCATTATATTTGTCTTTTTAATAATACCTTTTCTTGTTGCCATAAGTAAATATCTATCTTCTTTATATTCACTAAGAGGTATAACTGCTGTTATTTGTTCATCAGCATCTAATTGGAGTAAATTAACAAGTGCTGTGCCCCTAGCTATCCTACTTGATTCAGGTATTTCATATGCTTTTAAGCGATACACTTTTCCTTTATCGGTAAAGAATAAAATAAAGTGATGTGTTGATGTTATAAATAAGTTCTGTATAAAATCTTCATCCCTAGTCTGCATACCTTTTATCCCTTTACCACCTCTATGTTGGCTTTTATAAGTATTAATAGGCATTCTTTTAATATATCCAAGATGTGTCATTGTTATAACTGTAGGTTCTTTTTTAATAAGATCTTCTAATGATATTTCTCCCTCATCATAAGTTATTTCAGTTCTTCTTGGATCACCATATTTTTCTTTGATGATAAATATTTCTTCTTTAATAAGATTATATAATATTTTCTCATCACCTAATATAGCTTTTAACTCTTTTATCTTTTCCATTAGTTCTCTATATTCTTTTTCAATTTTTTCTCTTTCCAATCCAGTTAACGCTCTAAGTCTCATATCTACTATAGCTTGGGATTGAATTTCACTGAAATCAAATCTTTCCATAAGATTTAGTTTAGCATTAGCTATACTTTTTGAAGCTCTAATTATTTTAATTACTTCGTCAATAAAATCTAAAGCTTTTAACAAACCTTCCAAAATATGTGCTCTATTTTCAGCTTTCTTTAATTCAAACTTAGTTCTTCTTGTTACAACCTCTTTTTGATGATTTAGATAATGAACAAGCATTTGTTTTAAATTTAGTATTTTAGGTTCATTTTTGACAAGTGCAAGCATATTAATACCAAAAGTATCTTGAAGTTGTGTATGTTTATATAATTGATTTAAAATAACATTAGCATTAGCATCTCTTTTTAATTCAATAACAATGCGCATACCTTTACGGTCAGACTCATCTCTTAAATCAGAAATACCTTCTATTTTCTTTAATTTAACTAATTCTGCAATTTTTTCAATTAATCTTGCCTTATTAACTTGGTAAGGTAATTCAGTTACAATAATTCTTTGTTTATTGCCTGGCATTGGTTCTATATCAACAGCAGCTCTAACTTTTACCTTTCCTTTTCCTGTCCTATAAGCTTGCATAATTCCAGATTTTCCTAGTATTTTACCATAAGTTGGGAAATCTGGTCCCTTTATTATCTCAATTAATTCTTCAATATCTGTATCTCTATCTTCTATAACTATATTATCAATTATTTTGACTACACCATCTATAACTTCATTCAAATTATGTGGCGGTATATTTGTTGCCATTCCAACAGCTATTCCAGACGTTCCATTGACTAATAAGTTAGGAAATCTTGCTGGTAATACTTCTGGCTCTTTTAAAGATTCATCAAAGTTTGGCTTATAATCTACAGTGTCTTTTCCTATATCAGCTAATAGTTCCATAGACATTTTACTCATTCTTGCTTCTGTATAACGCATTGCAGCTGCACTATCTCCATCAACTGATCCAAAGTTTCCATGTCCATCTACTAACATATATCTAGTAGAAAAATCTTGTGCCATCCTAACCATAGCATCATAAATTGAACTATCGCCATGAGGGTGATATTTACCCATTGTATCTCCAACGATTCTAGCAGATTTACGGTAAGGTTTATCTGGAGATAAATTTAATTCGCTCATTGAGTATAGAATTTTTCTATGAACTGGTTTTAATCCATCTCTTACATCTGGTAATGCTCTTGATGCAATAACACTCATGGCATAATCAATATATGATTTTTTCATTTCATCTTGCAAATCAACGGATATTATTTGATCATATTCTTGTCTTTCATCCATTATATTAATCCTCCCAAATTAACAATTTAAGTTAATTTATAATTTCCAACTTTCTTTATAAACAATAGTAATATAAAATCTGTTTCTTACTATATTTTAAGTACAAATTAGTTTAATTTTCTATATATCTAAATTTCTTACATGTTTAGCATGGGATTGAATAAATTCACGTCTTGGTTCTACTTTATCTCCCATAAGTGTTGTAAATACTTCATCAGCACTTGCTGCATCATCTAATTCCACTTTTAATAAAATTCTCTTTTCAGGATCCATAGTTGTATCCCATAATTGTTCAGCATCCATTTCTCCTAATCCTTTATAACGTTGAAGATTAATTCCATCTCTTCCAATTTCATTTAATAATTTTTCTAACGCTCTATCATTATAAACATATTGAGATTTTTTACTTTTACTTACTTTATAAAGTGGAGGTTGTGCTATAAATACCTTTCCTTGCTCAATAAGCTTAGGCATATAACGATAAAAAAATGTAAGTAATAATGTTCTAATATGAGCACCATCAACATCGGCATCAGTCATAATTATTATTTTGTGATACCTTAATTTTTCAATATCAAAATCATCTGAAATACCTGTGCCAAAAGCTGTTATCATAGCTCTTATTTCTTTATTACTTAATATTTTATCAAGTCTTGCTTTCTCCACATTAAGAATTTTTCCTCTTAGTGGAAGTATAGCTTGAGTTTGTCTAGATCTAGCAGATTTTGCTGATCCTCCGGCTGAATCTCCTTCGACAATATATATTTCACATTTAGTAGGATCTTTATCAGAACAATCTGCAAGTTTTCCTGGTAAACTAGTACTTTCTAATGCACTTTTTCTTCTAGTTAGATCTCTTGCTTTTCTTGCAGCATCTCTTGCACGGCTTGCCATCACTGCTTTTTCTAATATTACTTTCGCAACAGATGGATTTTGTTCAAGGAAATAAGTAAGCTGTTCCGATACTATTGAATCAACAGCTCCTCTTGCTTCACTATTACCTAATTTTTGTTTTGTTTGTCCTTCAAATTGTGGATCCTCAATCTTTATACTTATAACTGCTGTTATTCCTTCTCTAACATCTTCTCCTGATAAATTCTTCTCATTATCTTTTAAAATCTTATTTTTTCTGGCATAATCATTAAGTGTTTTTGTAAAAGCAGTTCTAAAACCACTTAAATGAGTTCCTCCTTCAGGTGTATTAATATTATTTACAAAAGTAAATATATTTTCGACATATGAATCATTATGTTGAAAAGCAACTTCAACATAAACTCCATCTTTATCACCTTCAGCATAAGCTATTTGATCATACAAAGTATCTTTATTTCTATTTCTATATTTTACAAATTCTTTAATTCCACCTTCATAATGAAAAATAACTTCTTTATCTTCTTCTTCTCTAGTATCAATAAATTTAATTTTCAAACCTTTTGTTAGAAATGCCATTTCTTGTAATCTCTGTTTAAGAGTATGAAAATCATAAACTGTTTCTTCAAATATTTCTGGATCTGGTTTAAAATGTATATATGTCCCTGTTTTCTCAGTATCTCCAATTACTTTTAATGGATGTAAAACCTTTCCTCTAGAATAGTTTTGTTCATGTATTTTACCTTCAGTATATACTTGAACTTTTAACCATTCAGAAAGTGCGTTTACAACTGACGCTCCTACACCGTGTAATCCACCAGATACTTTATAACTTCCACCACCAAATTTACCACCTGCATGTAGTATTGTAAACACAACTTCAACAGCTGGAATTCCTTTTTGATGATGAATTCCTACAGGTATACCATATCCATTATCCATAACTGATATGGAGTTATCTGGATGAATTTTAATTTCTATATAATCACATCTACCTGCTAAAGCTTCATCAATTGAATTATCAACAATTTCGTAAACAAGATGATGTAATCCTCTTGATGATGTACTTCCAATATACATACCCGGTCTTTTTCGAACAGCTTCAAGCCCTTCCAAAACTTGAATATGACTTTCATTATATTCAGATAAATTATTCATAATTACCTCCTGCTATATGTTTAATACTGAAACTTTGCACTATAAATTATTATTGATAATGATATAAATCAATCATAATGATAATTTCATTTACAATAATAAGAAAAGCTATCCATAAATATATATTTTAAACCTTATTACTCCTATAATTAGTGATTTGAATGGGATTTTAGTGGAAAGTTAAGTATTATTATCAAAATAAGTTATTTTCTATATCTATCTTATCTATTATATATTAGTATGTAAATTATTGCAAATTAGGAAAATTTCCTTGATTCATATTAAAATGCTTCTATTTCATATGCATTACTTAATCGAAATTTACTGAATGAAAAAACTTAATGTATTATATAACCCAATTTGCTGGAAATAAAATCTTATAAATTATATAAAGTTACATTTCCTTTACTTACTTTATATAACCTACCAATATTTATACTATTTTTAATATAATCCTCAATACCAGTACATGTAATAATTGTTTGGATATCTACTAATGATTGTATTAAATACTTTTGTCTATCTTCATCTAATTCTGATAAAACATCATCTAATAGTAATATAGGTGTATCATCTATTTTTTCCATTACTAATTTTATCTCTGATAATTTAAGTGAAAGAGCTGCTGTTCTTTGTTGACCTTGTGATCCATACTTTCTGATATCAATACCATTAATTAAAAACATAATATCATCTCTATGAGGGCCAACACTTGTCGATCCAAATTTTATATCTTTATTAATATTACTTTCTAACTTTTGTATAAAATCTATATCACTTACATTTTTTTCATATTTTAATGTAAGATTTTCTTTATTACCAGATATATCAGAATGAATTTTTTGAATAATTAAATTTAAATTATTAATAAATTCTTGTCTTTGTGCAATCAGTTTTGATCCATATATTGATAACTGATTATTCCATATACTTATAGTTTTATCAATTTTATTATTTTTTTTCATTTTTTTCAATAAATTATTTCTTTGTTGTAAAATTTTATTATATTGTTGTAAATTATAATAATAAATACTATCTAATTGACATAATTCAATATTTATAAATCTTCTTCTTTCTCTTGGTCCATTTTTTATTAACCCAAGATCTTCTGGAGAAAATATAATTACATTCATAACCCCTAGCAATTCATTTAATTTTTTTATTGGATTTTTATTAATAGCTATTCCTTTACGATTATTCTTTTTCAAGTGAATATCTATATTTTCGTCAATTCCTTGTTTACTAATAACTAACTTAATATGAGACTCATTTTTATTAAGATTTATTAATTCCTTATCATTACTTGTCCTATGAGATTTTGATGTCGCACACAAATAAATTGCTTCAATTATATTGGTTTTTCCTTGAGCATTTTTTCCAAACAATATATTTATTCCACTACTAAAATTTACTTCAGATTGCAAATAATTCCTATAATCTTTTAATGATAACGTTTTAATAAACATATAATCCGCACTCCAAATAATTCCTATTAAATTTAAACAACTTTAATTTCTCCATATCCATTTATGGTAACAACATCATTTATATATATTTTTTTACCTCTTTGTACTTCTATTTTACCATTAACACTAACTTCTTCATTCAATATTAAAATTTTTGCATGAACACCAGAATCAGCTACTCCAGCTAATTTTAATAATTGCCCTAATTTAATAAATTCTGTATTAATTTTAATTTTTTCCATTTATATAACCTTCCATTATTATATTTATTTAATTAATTGCAAAACTATATTTAATTATTTAATACAATTTTTACCATAACAATAAAATATACATATTGTATGTAAATTATTAGTTTATTTGCATTAAATTAAGGTGGGAAAGTTGAGTTATTAATTTTGCAATTACAAATATTATTTTTAATTTAAGCTCTTATTCTAATTGGAACAATTAGATATTTATATTCATCCCCATCTACTTGCTTAATAATACAAGGACTATGTGAATTTGTAAACTGCAAATATAAATAATCATCATCTATTACTTTTAGAGCATCTATAAAATATTTTGGATTAAATGCAATTTCTAATTCTTTACCTTCTACTTCAATATCAATTTCTTCATATACATTTCCTAAATCAGTATTTGAAGTTATTATCATACTATTATTTTTTATAGTAATTTTAATTGGATTTTTTTTACTTTCTCTTGAAATTAATGCTGCTCTATCAATACTCATTAATAATTCTTGTTTATTAACTTTTACAAGTGTATCATAATCTTTTGAAAAAAATTGTTCATACTTTGGAAAATCACCTGCTAATAATCTTGAAACTATAATACTATCCTCAAGTTCAAATAAAATATGTTTATCAGTAAAATAAATCATTACATCTTTTTCTTCATCTGTATCTAATATTTTACTTATTTCATTTAAAGTTTTTCCTGGAATAACTACCATCATATCATTAATTTCCGTATTAAAATCTAATTTACTAATTGATACTCGATGAACATCTAAAGATACCATATTTAATTCGTTATTTTTAATTTCTAATAATTCTCCAGTTAGAATAGGTCTAATTTCTTCAATTGCTATTGAAAATATAGTTTGTCTTATCATCTCTTTTAGTTTTAATTGAGATATTTTAATATATTTGTCTTTGGATATACTAGGTAACTGTAAAAAATCTTCACCAGATTGTCCTGATATACTAAACTTAGATTTTTCACATTTTATAGTTGTAAAATTATTTTCATCAACAATAATTTCTACTTCATTCTCAGGTAATTTTTTAACAATCTCAGAAAACATTTTAGCTTTTAATGCTACAGTACCTGGTTCTATAATAGTAGCTTTTACTTTACTTTCAATACCAAGTTCTAAATCGTTCGTAATTAACTTAAATCCTTCAGATGTTGCTTGTAATAGAATACATTCAAGAATTGGTAATGTTGTTCTTGTTGATACAGCTTTAAGAACTGTAATAACTCCATTTAATAAATCATTTTTACTACAAGTTAAATTCATAATGTTAATAACTCCTTTCACACATGTATATAGATAATATATATTTTTTTTTAGTAATTACAGTAATAGGTCTTGTTAATATGTTAATAAGTATTCTAAAGGTTGATTATTAGTAACTGTTAATAAAAATAATAAGTCTGTTGATTAATTATTTTTTTTAGGAAAGATATCCACAAGTAAGATAGGGTTGTACCCGTGATTAAAGTTCTTCACAGGTTATACTTTGTTTTTAACAGCCTTATGTTAATAACTTAATGTTTGTAAAATATACATTATAATAGATTAGTTTTAAGTTTAATGCTCTCATAAAATATATTATAATTATTGTGTTCTGTGCTAAAAAAAAACTATAATGTATTATTATTAGATATATTAATCTCATCTTTAATAGTACATTATAATTAAGCTTATTAATCCCTATTGACCTGTTATTTTTTTTGTTAGTATCTCTATAGTATTTTTTAAAGCTTTATCTTTTTGAATGTCTTTGTTGATTTTATCATAACCATGAATAATAGTTGTATGATCGCGTTTACCAAGTACTTGTCCTATTTTTGGAAGTGACATATCAGTTAAAGTTCTTGATAAGTACATAACTACTTGTCTTGGATATGCTATTTCTCTAGGCCTTTTTTTAGAAATAATATCAGCAGGATTAAGATTATAGTGTTCTGATACAATTTCTAATATAAATTCAGGAGTAATTTCTTTTCCTTTGTCAGGAGTAATTAAATCTTTTAAAGCATCTTCAGCCAATTCTTTTGTTAATTCTTTATGTACAAGGGTTGAATATGCAATAATTTTATTAATACCTCCTTCAAGCTCTCTAATATTTGATTTAATATTAGTTGCAACGTATTGAATAACATCATTTGGTAGGTTAAGATTTTCAAGTTCAGCTCTTTTTTGTAGAATAGCTACTCTTGTTTCATAGTCCGGAGCTTGTATATCAGCTATTAGACCCCATTCAAATCTTGATCTTAATCTTTCTTCTAATGTTTCTATTTCTTTTGGGGGACGGTCACTAGAAATAATTATTTGTTTTTTTGCTTCATATAATGTATTAAATGTATGGAAAAATTCTTCTTGAGTTCGTTCTTTTCCTGCAATAAATTGAATATCATCTACTAAAAGTACATCAATATTTCTATATTTTTGTCTGAACTCTTCATTTTTATCGTCTCTAATAGATTTAATTAATTCATTTGTAAATTTTTCTGAAGAAACATATAAAACTTTTAATTGACTGTTTTCTGAAAGTATAAAATGTGCAATTGAATGCATTAAGTGAGTTTTCCCTAGTCCTACACCACCATATATAAATAACGGGTTATAAGCTTCTGCTGGTGATTCTGCAACTGCTAGTGCTGCTGCATGAGCTAATTTATTATTATTACCAACAACAAAAGTATCAAATGTATATCTAGAGTTAAGATTATTATATTCATTAGTAATAGTTGGTTGTTTTTTAAACATTTTCTTATCTTCTTTATTTTCTTTTTCTAATTCACTTGGCAGTATAAATTTAATATCAAAGATTTCGCCAACTATTTCTTTAATAGCAATTATAATAGATTTAGTATATTTCCTTTCTATATAATCTCGCCCGATTTCATCATCTGTTTTTATTATGATTGTGTCATCTTGGACTTTAATAGGTTCAAGATTTTCTAAAAAAGTCTTATATGATATTTTTGAAATATCTGATTCATCTCTAAGTAACTCTTGAACTTTATCCCATTTTTCAATCACGGAATGACTCATCATATGTCCTCCTTCGTTTTTATCTTTATAGGAACTTTTTAAGTTATCCACATTAATTATAACTATCTACACTATATATTACTCTATAAGAGATTAATTTTCAATCAAATAATGCAAGTGATGATATAAAAAATGTTGATAAATATAAATATTTTATTGTTAATAGTGTGGATAAAGTTGTTGTTAGAAATTTTATCCACAACATGTTAATGAAAACAATATACATGCTGTTATTAAGTACTTAAATATAATAAGACTACTTAAAAATCTAGACTTGTAATTTTTAAAGTATAATATTGAGTGCATATATTTAGAATAATTATTAGATTAGTTATCCACAAATAATAAGGTTAATGTGGATAACTAACAATCAACATTTTATCCACAAAATGTGGAAAAGTCATAAAAAAAATGTGGATAACTATTTTTGATAGTTAATATAAATTAAATTGATAAGTAAACATCTAAATTGGAAAATATTTTTTTCTTGACTATAACATAGTTTTTTACTATAATTAGAATAGTGCTTTTATATAGAAACGAACTATTTTATATTAGTTCTTTTTTACCTTATTATAAGAAAGTTGTTTTCTTAATTAGTATTATATAAATTATGTATTTTATAAAATGTTTTATAACATTTAAAAAGTACAAGTTATTTAATATAAAAGACTACAATAAATTGTATTTTAAAGGAGGTGCTTTTAGTGAAAAGAACATACCAACCTAAAACAAAACAAAGAAGTAGAGAACATGGTTTCAGAAAAAGAATGAGTTCTAAAAGTGGAAGAAGTGTTTTAGCAAGAAGAAGATCAAAAGGTAGAAAAAAATTATCAGCTTAAGGCCTCATTTTGTGGCCTTTTATACTATCCTCCAAAAGTTAATGAATTAGAAACTAAATTTGTAACAAGGTTAGTAAATAACCATATCAATATAGGAGGAAGTTTTGTGAATAGTACAGAATCGTTAAAAAAAAGAAAAGATTTTAAAATAGTATATAACAAGGGAAAATCCCTTGCAAATGGTTATTTAGTTATGTATATTTATAGTAATGGAGATTCTATAAATCGATTAGGAATCTCTGTTAGTAAAAAAGTTGGGAATAGTGTAGTTAGACATAGGGTTACTAGATTAGTTAAGGAAAATTATAGAATTAATGAGAATAGAATAAAATTAGGATATAATATTGTTGTTATAGGAAGAGTTAATTCTTCAAAAGCAAGTTATAAAGATATAAATAGGTCTTTATTAGACTTACTTAGAAAACACAATTTATTGGAAAAAAAGAAGTGATATTTATGAATATACTAAAAAATATTTCATTAAAACTTATAATTTTTTACAGAAAATATATTTCTCCTTTAAAGAAACCTACATGTATTTATACACCTACTTGTTCTAAGTATGCGTATGAAGCAATTGTTAAGTATGGATTTTTAAAAGGAGCCTGGTTAGGTATTAGAAGAATTCTGAGATGCCATCCTTTTCATAAAGGTGGTTACGACCCAGTACCATAAAATATAGGAGGAACTAATTAAATGTTATTGAATATTGGTGTTATTACACAGAACAGTTCATTTATAATAGGTCCAATTGCTAAAATTTTTGGTGTAATAATGGATGCTATATATAATATGTTTAGTGCAATAGGCATAGAATCATTAGGGGTTAGCATTATTGTATTTACAATTATTGTAAGATTATTAATGTTGCCTTTAGCTTTCAAGCAACAAAAATCAATGATTGGTATGCAAGCAATACAACCTGAATTAAAAAAGATTCAAGATAAATATAAAAATAAAAAAGACGTAGAATCTCAAAATAAAATGAGAATGGAAATGAGTCAATTATATCAAAAACATAATGTAAGTCCTTTTGGAGGATGTTTACCTTTATTAATTCAATTTCCAATTATCATGTCATTATTTCAAGTTCTTAGAAATATACCAGCTTATATTATGAGTATTAAAAAGATTTATCTAAATATTATCTTGAGTGTGAAGGCTTTACCAGGATTTGAAGCTTTTTTAACAGATATTAATAAAGCATCTAAGATGCCAGTTAAGAATTTTGATATTGCATCTAATGAGAAAGTTATAGATGTACTTAGTAAATTTAATAGTACAGATTGGAATAATTTTAAATTACAATTTGGTAATGTAGGTACTTCATTCATAGATCAATTAGAGAATACTAATTATTTTTTAGGTATTATTAATTTGGCTGATAAACCGGACTTAATGTCATTTGGATTATTAATTCCTGTTCTTAATGTTATAGTTCAATTCTTAGTTTCAAAAACAACTATGGGTAGTAATTCTAAAAATATGGATCAAAAACAAGCTGCTACTAATAAAACAATGATGTATACAATGCCATTAATTACTGTTTTCTTTGTTGTAAGTATGCCTGCTGGTTTAGGTCTTTATTGGTTGACAAGTAGTTCATTCCAATTAGTACAGCAAATTGTAATTAACAAACATCTTAAGAAATAGCATTATGTTAATATATTATTAAAAGGTTAAATAGGTGTAGTTTATTATATATAAATCGGTTATAAATAAAAAAGATTTATATAGTAATTTAAGGAGGGAAGTTCGAAAATGAATTTCGTGGAAAAAACAGGTAAAACTGTTAATGATGCTATAACTGAGGCATTAATTGAATTGGGGACAACTAGTGATAAAGTTAATATCGAAGTTTTAGAAAAAGGTTCAACTGGTTTACTTGGTTTGTTTAGTTCAAAATTAGCAAAAGTTAAAGTTACTAAAAAAATAAATATAACTGATGTTGCAACAGAATTTCTAGAAGATATTTTTAGAGTTATGAATATGAAAGTTAATATTATTACTAAACTTAAAGATAATAATCTTGACATAGAACTAAGTGGTCCTAGTATGGGAATTCTTATTGGAAAAAGAGGACAGACATTGGATTCATTACAATACTTAGTTAGTTTAGTTGTTAATAAAGAATCCGATAAATATGTAAGGGTAAAACTAGATACAGAAAATTATAGAGATAGAAGAAAAGAAACATTAGAGAATTTAGCTAAAAATTTATCATACAAAGTACGAAAAACTAATAAAAAATTTAGTTTAGAACCAATGAATCCATATGAAAGAAGAATAATTCATTCAACTTTGCAGAATGATAAATATGTAGAAACTTATAGTGAGGGAGAAGAACCTTTTAGAAAAGTAGTAATCGCACCTAAAAGGTAATATAGGGGGCTTAATCTCCCGTAATTTTAAGACCCAAGCTTAAAAGAAGGCCACTGAAAAATTTGGATTTTAATTCTAAAAATATAATATGTAGTGAGAATGGAGCATATTGTATTTAAGAATCAACTTGATGACTTTTTCAGTGGTTTCTTTAAAAGCATGGGTTTTTTAATATTATATACTTAAGTTTGTAAGGTTAACTTTAATTGCTTAAATGTAGTCTAATCATTAGTATAATATTAAATTAAAGGAGTTTTGTTATGATTAACAATACAATAGCAGCTATTTCTACTTCTTTATCTGCTTCAGGTATAGGAATTATTAGAATAAGTGGAGAAGATGCTATTATTATTTCAGATAAAATATTTAGAGCAAAAAAAAATAAAAAATTAATCGATCAAAAAACTCATACTTTACACTATGGTAATATTATTGATCCTGATACAGATAAAATAATTGATGAAGTATTGGTTTCTATTATGAAAGAGCCAAATACTTATACTAAAGAAAATATTGTAGAAATAAATTGTCATGGTGGAGTAATAGTAATGCAAAAAATATTGCATTTAGTTTTGTCATGTGGTGCAAGATTAGCAGAACCAGGAGAGTTCACTAAGAGAGCATTTTTAAATGGACGTATAGATTTATCTAGTGCTGAGGCAGTTATTGATATAATCAATGCAAAAACAAATTTGTCTCTAGAAAGTTCAGTAGAACAGTTAAATGGTAATATATATAGAGAGATTAAAGAAATAAGAAGTAATTTATTAGAGCTTATAGCTCATATAGAGGCATCTATAGATTATCCTGAATACGATGTAGAAGAATTAAGCCAAGATATAGTAATACTAAAGATAGATACTATTAAAAAGAAAGTAAAAAAACTTATTGATACTGCAGATGATGGTAAGATCATTAGAGAAGGAATTAAAACTGTAATAATAGGAAAGCCGAATGTTGGGAAGTCTTCTCTTATGAATACTTTATTAAAAGAAGATAGAGCTATAGTTACAGATGTTGCGGGAACAACTAGAGATGTATTAGAAGAATATTTAAATATAAAAGGAATTCCATTAAGAATTATAGATACAGCAGGTATAAGGAAAACAGAAGATATTGTGGAAAAGATAGGTGTTAGTAAATCAGAAGAATTGGTTAAACAATCAGATTTAGTTATAATGATGCTAGATGCATCTACTCCTATAACAGATGAAGATAAGTATATTATTAATTTAATTAAAGATAAAAAAACTATTATTTTATTAAATAAAGTTGATTTAAACATTAAAACCTCGGAACAAGATATTAAAAAATATACTAAAGATAATAAAATTATACCAATATCAATTAAGAATAGAGAAGGTATAGATAATATAGAAAAAACTATAAAAGATATGTTTTTATTAGGTAATATTAATTTTAACGATAATTTGTATATAACTAATGTAAGACATAAAGTAGCTCTTGATAATTGTTTAGAAAGCTTAAATGCTGTAGAAGAGTCAATTAATATAGGAATGCCAGAAGATTGTTGGTCTATAGATTTAAAAAACTCTTATGAATATCTAGGTGAGATTTCAGGAGATAGTATTAATGATGATATTATTAAACAGATTTTTAGTCAATTTTGTTTAGGTAAATAGTACAGAATTTTAAGTAGAGTTTTTTGATTATCTAATAAGTTGTAAAGGTAATTAGTTTTGAAATTATTTTAGGTAATTGCAATTATTGTAGTAAAAGGAGTTAATGTATATGAGTTATATTGAAGGTAGTTATGATGTTGCTGTTATTGGTGCAGGACATGCGGGATGTGAAGCTGCTTTAGCTGCAGCTAGACTAGGTCTTGAAACAGTTATTTTTTCTGTAAGTTTAGATAGTATTGCAATGATGCCATGTAATCCAAGTATTGGAGGAACATCAAAAGGTCATCTAGTTCGTGAAATAGATGCTTTAGGTGGAGAAATGGGAAAAAATATCGATAAAACATATTTACAATCAAGAATGTTAAATACTGGAAAAGGACCTGCTGTTCATTCATTAAGAGCACAAGCAGATAAATTTACGTATTCAAAAGAAATGAAACGAGTATTAGAGAACACACCTAAATTAACTATTAAACAAAGTGAAGTTACTGATATAATAGTTGAAGATAAAAAAATTGTTGGAGTTAAGACAATATCAGGGGCTATTTATAATAGTAAAGCAATAATTATTGCTAGTGGAACGTATTTAAAAGCGCGTTGCATATATGGAGAAGTAAGTATAAATAGTGGACCAAATGGTCTTTTAGCAGCAAATAATTTATCACAATCTTTAAAAGAACATAATATAGAATTATATAGATTTAAAACAGGAACACCTGCAAGAATTGATAAGAGCACAATAGATTTCGCTAAGATGGATGAGCAAAAAGGTGATGAGAAGATTGTTCCATTTTCTTTTTTGAATAATGAAGAAGATATTAAAAGAGATCAAATTCCTTGTTGGTTAACATATACTAATATTAATACTCATGATATTATACGTAATAATCTTGATAGGTCTCCATTATATAGTGGAGTCATAGAAGGGACTGGTCCTAGATACTGTCCATCTATTGAAGATAAAGTTGTTCGTTTTCAAGATAAGGAAAGGCATCAAGTTTTCTTAGAACCAGAGGGTGAATACACTAATGAAATGTATGTACAAGGAATGTCAAGTTCACTTCCAGAAGATGTTCAAAGGGATATGTTAAGAACACTTCCAGGATTAGAAGAATGTGTTATTATGAGACCTGGTTATGCTATTGAGTATGATTGTATAAACCCATTACAATTAAACCCTACTCTTGAATTTAAATCTATTGAAGGACTCTATAGCGCTGGCCAATTTAATGGAAGTTCAGGATATGAAGAAGCTGCAGCACAGGGTCTAATAGCAGGAATAAATGCAAGTATGAAAATATTAGGAAATGAACAAATTGTTCTTCACAGATCAGATGCATATATAGGTGTTCTTATTGATGACTTAGTAACAAAAGGAACTAATGAACCATATAGAATGATGACATCTCGTGCAGAATATAGATTAATTCTTAGACAAGATAATGCTGATCTTAGATTATCATCAATAGGACATAAAGTAGGGCTAATTGATGATGATAGATATAGTAGACTTAAAGATAAAGAAATTAAAATAGAAAAAGAAATATATAGATTAAGAAATACTAGAGTAGGAGCTACAAAAGAAATTGAAGGGTTTTTAGATAAACATAATAGTTCACTTATTAAATCAGGTATCACTCTAGCAGAATTATTACGAAGACCAGAACTTAATTATGATATATTAAAAGAAATTGATGTGAATAGAGAAGAATTAGATGATGATGTAATAGAACAAGTAAATATATCATTAAAATATGAAGGATATATAAGTAGACAGCAAAAACAAGTTGCGCAATTTAAAAAATTAGAAAAAAAATATTTACCAAATGATTTAAATTACAGTGATATAAAAGGTCTTAGAATTGAAGCAATGCAAAAACTTAATAATGTTAAGCCAAGATCTATAGGACAAGCTTCTAGAATCTCGGGTGTATCTCCGGCAGATATATCTGTTTTATTAGTATACTTAGAACAATTAAGAAGATCAAAATAAATAAGAATTATTACTAAGTTTTTCTGTGACCTGTAACTATATTACTGTATTTAATTTAAAAGGTTAGAAGTTTATTAATAAAAAGTTAGGATGATAATATTGAAGTATAACGATATTTTAATTGAAGGTGCTAATAGATTAAATATTAATCTAACAGATACTCAAATAGAACAATTTAACATTTACTATAATATGTTAATTGAATGGAATAAAAAGTTTAACCTTACTTCAATTACTGAAGAAAAAGATGTTATTGTTAAACATTTTTTAGATAGTATTGCAATAACAAAGATTATGGATATAAGTAAATTAAATAGTATTATTGATGTTGGGACTGGTGCTGGATTTCCTGGTATACCTCTTAAGATTATATATCCAAATCTTTCAGTATTGTTAGTTGATTCTCTAAATAAAAGAATTAATTTTTTATTAGAAGTAATTGAGAATCTTTCTTTAATTAATATAGAATGTATTCATTCAAGAGCTGAAGATTTAGGAAATAACAACTTGTATAGGGAAAAATATGATTTATGTGTATCAAGAGCAGTAGCAGATTTATCAATTCTTAGTGAATATTGTTTACCATTTGTTAAATGTGAAGGTTACTTTGTATCTTATAAATCAAGTAAGGCTATAGATGAAATTAATTCTTCAAAAAATGCTATTCGTATTTTAGGAGGAAATATTGAAGAATCTAGTAGTGTACAAATTCCTTTTTCTGATATTAGTCGAACATTTGTTGTTATAAAAAAGGACGAGATAACCCCTAAAAAATATCCTAGAAAAGCAGGTAAGCCAAAAAAAAATCCGTTGTAGGAATGATTATATGTAATTTCGCCATTAAATAAAAGATTAAGTTAATAGTATAAATATTTTATAACAGTAATGATAATATTTCCTTGGAAATATTTAGTTTGATTTTGTATAAGATTTTGATATAATAATAATGAATAATATTAATAACTAATGTAGATATATATATGATATTAAATTTATATTAGATATAATGTATTAACATCTGAGAATATCTTCATTGAGTTTGCATTTATTATGTAATATAAATAATACACATGTACTAAAATAAATTAATAAATATTAGTATAATATATATTTGTGAGAAAATTAATTAATATATTTACTAAAGAAGAGGGGTAGTTTTATTATGATTGATAAGTATAATGTAACTTCGATATCCGTAAACAATATAAGGCCAAATCCTTATCAGCCCAGAAGAGTATTTGATAAATTAATGTTAGATGAGTTAGCAAATTCAATAAAAGAATTTGGTATTATGCAACCTATTAGTGTTAGAAAAATTAATGATGAATATTATGAGCTTATTGCAGGAGAGAGACGTTTAAGGGCATCAAAATTAGCAGGATTAACAAAAATACCTGCAATTATTATTGACGTAAATGACAAAGATAGTGCAGTTATTGCTTTAATAGAAAATTTGCAGAGAGAAAATCTTAACTATATTGAAGAGGCAGAAGGATATTATAACCTTATAAAAGATTATGATTTAACTCAAGAAGAAGTTGCTAAACAAGTAGGTAAAAGTCAGTCAACTATAGCTAATAAATTAAGAATTTTAAAATTAAGTAATAACGTAAAAAAAATATTATTGGATAATAATTTATCTGAAAGGCATGCAAGAGCTTTACTTAAATTACCAAATGAAGAGTTACAACTAAGTATTCTAAATAAAGTAGTTGAAAATTCATTAAATGTTAAAAAGACGGAAGAATTAATTGAGAGAACATTAAATAGAATTATTGAAAATGAAAAGAAGAAAGACAAATCTACTGTAAAAAGATATTTAAAGGATATAAGAATATTTACTAATACAATTAAGCAAGCAGTTGATATGATGGAAAGTTCAGGAATAGAAATTGATTATAATGTTAAAGAAGTTAATGATTCTTATGAAATAAATATTGTTATACCCATGAACTAAAATTTTAACAGAATGTAGTTTTACAATTATGTAATAGTAATTTCAAAACAAAGTATCTCAATTTTCACATACAATATGTAGATTTAATTGTATGTGAAATCCAACATATTGTATTAAGAATCAACAGAATGTGGTTTTGTAATTACTAAAGTAATTGTAGGTATGAAAGGACATGGAAGTATGATAAGAGCTATTTATATAAAAGGTGAAGATTTAACGGATGCTTTTTTTATTAGGAAAAAGGTATTTATTGAAGAACAAAAAATTGATGTTAATATTGATTTTGATGATCTTGATAAGGATGCTATACATGTAGTTGCTTATGAGGATAATTACCCAGTTGGAACTGGTAGATTAATTAACAAAGAAAATATATATATAATAGGTAGAATAGCTGTATTAAAAGAAAAAAGAGGAAATTATTATGGAGATTTAATTGTTAGAATGCTTATTAAAAAAGCATTTGATAGCGGGGCTGAATTTGTAGATATTCATTCCCAATTAAGTGCTATTTCTTTTTATAAAAAAATAGGATTTAAAGAGTATGGAAAGAAATATGTAGTGGCGTCTATAGAACATATAGATATGAGATTACTAAAGGAAAATTTCAAGACTTGTTGTAGTTCTAATAAGTAATAAGATATAAAGATAGGCAACTGATAAATTTAGTTTGATTCTAAAATACAATATTAATTTAATGGAAATAATAGTTGTATTTTAGAATCGATTTAAATGATTCAGTTGCCTTTTATTATCTTAATCAAAATAAATGCTACAAATATTAATAATATCTGAAGGCTTTTCTAAATGAGGTAATAATTTAGTATCATGTATAGTAGAATATTCAATAGCAGGATTTAGTTTTAGATAATTGTCAATAATATCTTGAGAATTATCATTATCTTCAATTAATAAATAGATACTATTATTTATATTTTCTATTGCTTTATTAATAGATACATTAAGATATTTGCAACATTTTGAAGCATATAGATATTTATTGCTGGAACCTTGAATATGTGCAGATTCATTATAAACATATATATATTTTCTTTTTACTAATTTTTTGTTATAGAACATCCTCTTTTTGAAATTCATTTTTAATATATACTTTGAAGATGCTATATTATAAACAGTTGTACCTATTATAGGTGTTTCTAATATATATTTTAATATTTTATCACGCTTAGTTGGATTTTTTTGTAAATTTTTGATCTTAGGTGGATTAATAAACATTAATCTATTATAAATATCTGGATTTTGGTAACAAGCCATTGTTACAAATGAAGCACTAGAAGAAGAAGCGATAATATCGGTTTTTTCTTGTATTACTTCATTTATGAAATCATTAATTAACTGGACATATAAAAAGGCTGTATAAGTAATTGGAGGTTTGTCTGAACGACCAAAACCAATTAAATCTATTGTATATACAGTATGATTTACCGCAAGTTTCTTAATTAGCTTTCTATATTCATATTCTGAACTACCTGTGTATAAGCTATGAATAAGCAAAATTGGCTTTCCTTTTCCTTGAATTGTATAAAATAATTTACCAAATTTCCACTCATAATAATAGCTATTAGAAGAGTAAAGGGAATTTTTAATAGTAGAGGTTATGAATATAATTTTATTAATTAACGTAATCGTAAATAATGATGTTAAAAAGGCTAATAATTTCTTTGTATGTTTTTTCACTTAGTGGCTCCTTTCGATTATTTAATATTTAGATAATTGTAAAACCAAGAATTTTAATTCTTTACATATACTATGTAGTTCTTATTACAAACGGAATCTAACATGTTATATTAAGAATCAACTGAATATAGCTTTCAATTACTTTATTAAATGCAAATTCTAATATTAATCTTTATATTTTACCCACCATAAAATGCATAAAGTTATACAAATTATAAGAATTAATATAAATGTATCAAATTATAGGTGAAAAAGATAAGCAGTTATTTGAGTATAATTTACCTTATATCTATTATGTAGCAAATCATAAAAAAATTCAATAGTATTATTTAGAATTTCCTAATATAATGGTTTAATAATAGTTCATGTTAATAATTACAAAGATTGCTATTCTTTTGTTTTAGTCGATTTTTTAATTTGCTTGTATTATAATGGACTTTAGTGATATAATAATATATCTGAAAGTTTAAGGTATATTTTGTCAGTGGGTGTAAAAATGTATAATAATATTATGTTAAAATTAGATTCAATAATTAATAATACAAAAGAAACGATTAAAAAACAAAATAAAGAAATTTACGACATTAGTTCTTACATAAAAAAGAAATATGTAGAGATAGAAGATAAATTTTTGATTTTAAAAGATGAAGCTAACGATATTATAAATAATGTTATAATGTTAGAAAAAAAGTTAGTTATTTGTAATACAAAATTATCAACCGTAAATAAAAATGCTAATCTATATACTAAAAATGAAATAGATATAGTATATAAAGAACAACATAGTATAAAACAGCAATTAGAATTAGAATATAAAAAACAAAATGATGTTATTAATAAAAGAGATAAGTTAGAAAATCAGTTAAAAGAAATTAGAGATATCTGTGAAAAAGCAGATTATGCAAGTAATAATATGGATTTTGCTTATGGTATTTTAGCTGGTGATCTTAATGAGATAGATAATGAAGTAAATAATATGAATACAAAAGAAATATGGGGATTAAAAGTTATAAAAGCTCAAGAAGAAGAAAGACAAAGAATTTCCAGAGAGATGCATGATGGACCATCACAGAATTTATCTAATCTTATTCTAAAAACAGAGTTATGTATTAAATTATTAGATAAAGATATTGATAGGACTAGGTTAGAATTACAATCTCTTAAATCAATTATACGAACAACTATTGATGAGACTAGAAGAATGATATACAATCTTAGACCAATGGCATTAGATGATTTAGGTTTAGTCCCCACCTTAGAAAGATATATAGATCAAATAAGAAATGAAGTCAATTTTGAAATTACTTTTAAAGAAATAAATAGAGAAAATGATGTTAATTCAATTATTTCTTTAACTTTATATAGAATAGTTCAAGAAGCAATAAATAATGCTAATAAACATTCTAATGCTATGAATCTTTGTATTAAGCTAATTTATAATGAAGGATTTATTGAGTTAATAATTGACGATGATGGTGATGGCTTTGATATAAATAATGTGAAGTTAAATATGAAGAATAATAAAGGTTTTGGCATTACTATGATGAGAGAAAGAACTAATTTATTAATGGGTGAATTTAAGCTTAAATCAAAGAGTGGGATAGGTACAACTATTTATGTGAAAATACCTATTTTATAAACTAAGGAGGATATTAATGAATAACATTAAAATACTTATTGCAGATGATCATTCAATGGTTAGGGAGGGCTTAAAACAATTAATTGAGCTAGAAGAAGATATAGAGGTTATTGATCAAGCAGGAGATGGATGTGAGGCTATTAAAAAAATAGTTGAATACAATCCTGATGTTGTTTTATTAGATATAAATATGCCTCGTATGAATGGATTAGAAGTTATAAAGTATCTTCAAGATAATAATATTTCAACTAAAACATTAATATTAACTATTCATAATGAGGTTGAATATTTATATAAGGCAGTAGAGATTGGTGTACAGGGATATGTATTAAAGGATTCTGAATCTGACGTATTAATTAAAGCTATTAGAACTATATATAATGGTGAGTCATATATACAGCCTAATATGGCATCCTTACTATTTAAGAGAATGAATAAGACAAAAGATGATAATGAAGTAGGTTTTAATAAATTAACAAAAAGAGAAGTAGAAGTGTTAAGACTTATTACTGAAGGTATGTTAAACAAAGAAATAGCCCATAATCTATGTATTAGTGAAAAGACTGTCAAAAATCATGTTTCTAATATATTTAAGAAAATTAATGTTTCAGATAGAACTCAAGCTGCAGTATTTGCAATTAAAAATAACATAGTAGATATATTTTAATACTTATAGTTAAAAATTTAACTTAATGTTCTGATGCTAGACAAAAGAGTTTATTTAATGTATAATTTCTTTGAATTGTAAATTCACTCTCGCCTATCCTTTGTAGACGAGAGTTTTTAATAATAAAAAACATGTTTAGAAAGGGAGATTCATTAATGGATTTTAAAAATATTATAATAGAGTTGTTATCTAATTATGTTTTAAAGTTATCGGAAAGTGAAATGGAAGAAATATTAGAAATACCCGCTAATGCAGAAATGGGAGATTATGCTTTTCCATGTTTTAAATTAGCTAAGACTTACAGAAAAGCACCAAATATGATTGCAAATGATATTGGTAATGATATTCAAAAAGATATAACAGAATCAGATTATATATCAGAAGTAAAAATTGTTGGAGCTTATATTAACTTTTATGTAAACAAAGAAAAATATGTTGAAAGTATTTTAGGTAAAAAAGGAAGTTTATATAATACTACAACTGATGGTAAAGGAAAAACTATTGTTTTAGACTACTCATCTCCTAATATAGCGAAACCTTTCCATATTGGACATCTTAGGACTACTATAATAGGAAATTCTTTATATAATATTCATAATCATTTAGGCTATAAATGTGTTGGAGTTAATCATTTAGGAGATTGGGGAACTCAATTTGGAAAATTAATTGTAGCATATAAATTGTGGGGATCTAAAGATAGAATTGAGAATAATGGTATTAATGAATTAACAAAAATATATGTAAAATTTCATGAGGAAGCTGAGAATAATCCAGAACTTGAAGATGAAGCTAGAGCATGGTTTACTAAAATGGAAAATGGAAATGAAGAAGCTCTTGAATTGTGGCAATGGTTTAAAGATATAAGTTTAGAAGAATTTAATAGGATATATAAAATGCTAGATATAAGATTTGATTCTTATGCGGGTGAGAGTTTCTATAATGATAAAATGGATGCTGTAATTAAGGATCTAGAACATAAAGATTTAATTGAAGTAAGTGATGGAGCTAAAATTATTTCATTAGAGAATGAAAATATGCCGCCATGTTTAATTACTAAGAAAGATGGTAGTACACTATATGCAACAAGAGATATAACTGCAGCTATATATAGAAAAAATGAATATGATTTTGAAAAATGTATATATGTTACAGCATTCGATCAAAATCTACATTTTGCTCAATGGTTTAAAGTTATTGAAAAAATGGGATTTGGTTGGCATGATAAGCTAATACATGTTCCTTATGGATTAGTTAGTATGGAATCAGGTAAATTATCATCTAGAAAAGGAAAAGTTATTTATTTAGAAGATTTATTAAAAGAGTCTGTTGAAAAAACAAAGAAGATTATTGAAGAAAAAAATCCTAATCTTAAGGATAAAGAAGATGTTGCAAATATTGTAGGAATCGGTGCTATTATATTTAATGATTTATATAATAATAGAATTAAGGATGTAGTATTCTCATGGGATAAAGTTCTTAATTTTGAAGGTGAAACAGGTCCATATGTTCAGTATACTTATGCTAGAGCAGCAAGTGTATTAAGAAAAGCAGAATATAGCGTCAATAATGATAATATTAATTATAGTTTATTAACGAATGAGTTGGAGTTTGCTTTAATAAAAACTATTGGTAGATTTCAAAATGTGGTTAGACAATCAGCAGAAAAATTAGAGCCATCTTTTATTTCTAGATATGTTGTAGATCTAGCTCAAGATTTTAATAGGTTTTATCATAATTGTCCAATACTAGTTGACGATATAGATATTAAAAATGCTAGATTGGCATTAGTTAATAATGTAAAAGAAATTATAAAAACAGCTCTAAGCTTACTAGGCATAAAAGCGCCTGAACAAATGTAATATATAACTAAATATTAACTAACTTTCTAATACCTATAAATGATTTATAATTAATTGTAAATCATTTATAGGTATTTATTTTTAAATGAAGCATTAAAATTACTTTTTATTTAAAAAGTAAAATTTATTTGAGATGATGCTTCTTATATGTGAATTTTTTTAAGTTGTTTTGCATGTTTCACGTGAAACATATAAGTTGTATATGGAATAAGAGGGCATTGAACTTATATAGCAAAAAATCTCTACATATAATTTTAATAATTATGCTAAATTAGTTAATTATACAAATAAATATATAGAGGTCTTATGACAAACATTTGTGAATCCCATATAATTAATATTCTAATAAATATTTAGTTTGGTATATATTGCTATTTAATACGTGTTTCACGTGAAACAATTATTATATGCTTAAAAATGACGTTAAAAGCACAAATAAAAAATAGCTTAAAAAAAGATAATATGATATAATTAATAAAACAATATACGAAAGAAGGGACAATATGGGAAGAATAATAGCTGTTGCCAACCAAAAAGGGGGAGTTGGAAAAACAACTACTACAGTAAATTTATCTTCATGTTTAGCAGAAAAAGGTAAAAAAGTACTTACTATAGATATTGATCCACAAGGCAACACTACGAGAGCGTTTGGCATAGATAAGAGGAAATTGAAAAATACTATATATGAATTATTATTAGGACAAGTTTCCAGTAAAAAAGCTATCATAAAAAATATATTTAAAAACATTTCTCTTATACCCGCAGATGTTGATTTAGCAGGTGCTGAAATAGAACTAATAGATGTTGAAGAAAATAGCTTTATATTAAAAAAACATATTGATGAAATTAGAGATAAATATGATTATATAATTATTGATTGTCCTCCTTCATTAAGCACATTAACAGTTAACGCTTTAACAACAGCGGATACTGTACTTGTACCAATTCAATGTGAATTTTTTGCCCTAGAAGGATTATCACAATTAATGTATACTATCAACTTAGTAAAGAAAAGATTAAACCCTAATCTAGAAATTGAAGGGGTAGTATTTACTATGTATGATTCAAGAACAAACTTATCAATGCAAGTAGTAGATGAAGTCAAAAAAGCATTAAAAAGAACAAATATATATAAGACAATAGTTCCAAGAAATGTAAGACTTGGAGAAGCTCCAAGCCATGGATTACCAATTAATATATATGATACTAACTCAAAAGGTGCGGAAAGTTATAGATTGTTAGCTGATGAGGTTATAAATAGGGAGGATGAATAGAATTGGCTACAAAAAGAGGACTTGGTAAAGGATTGTCTGCCCTTATTAAAGATGACCTTGAACAAGAGATAAGCGACAAAAATAAAGGAATAATTAAAATAAATATTAATGATGTAGGCCCAAATAAAGAACAACCTAGGAAAAAATTTGATGAAGATTTATTACAGGAATTAGCAGATTCAATTAAGCAATATGGCATAATACAACCATTAGTTGTTATCAAGAAAGATACATATTATGAAATTGTAGCTGGCGAAAGAAGATGGAGAGCCGCTAGAATAGCTGGATTAAAAAAAGTGCCAGTAATTATTAAAGGATATACACCTAGAGAAATTCTAGAGGTATCACTAATAGAAAACATACAAAGAGAAGATCTGAATCCTATAGAAGAAGCTATAGCATATAAAAAGTTAATAAATAATTTTAAATTGAAACAAGATGAAGTAGCTGATAAAGTTTCTAAGAGTCGTTCAGCGGTAGCCAACTCAATGAGATTACTAAATCTAGATGAAAGAGTACAACATATGATTATTGATGAAATGATATCAAGTGGTCATGCAAGAACATTATTAGCTATTAAAGATAATAATACACAATATAATATTGCAAATAAAATATTTGATGAGAAACTAAGTGTAAGAGATGCAGAAAAACTAATCAGAAATTTAATGAAAACTAATAATAAAAAAACAACTATAAAAAAAGAAGATGATTTAATTTCAATATATAAAGATATAGAAGAAAAATTTAAAGAGATTTTGGGAACTAAGGTGAATATTAATCATAAAAACAACAAAAAAACAGGGAAAATAGAAATTGAATATTATTCTGATGATGAGTTGGAGAGATTAATAGAATTAATTAGTTCAATTAAGAAAGGGTAATTAATAAATGGAGATGTTAAATGATTATATTTCAAGCAATACTAATATGATTATATTAGGATTATGTTGTATTAATTTAATAATTATAATATTATTAATAGCTAATTCAGTAAAAATAAAAAAATGGAAAAAAAAGTATTATAAGTTTATGAATGCTAACAATGATTTTAACATTGAAGATGTTTTGAAAGAAAATATAAATAATATTGATAATATAAAAAGTGAACTTATAAAACAAAAAATGAATATTGAAGAATTAGAAAAACATGTAAAAATATCAATTGAAAAAGTATCGTTAATTAAATATAATGCATTCGAAAACATGGGAGGACAGTTAAGCTTTGTATTAGCATTTCTTAATCAAGAAAACTCAGGTATATTAATAAATGGAATGCATAGTAGAGAAGGTTGCTATACCTATGTAAAAGAAATTATAGATGGAAAATGTAATAAAGTTCTTTCTAATGAAGAAAAGGATGCGTTAGAAAAAGCAATTAACTCAGGTATATAAGTTAAATATAATATTAATTACAATATTAATTACAATAGACATGATATTTTTATAACTCTTGGAAATACTATTAGTATTACTAGGAGGTGTATAAAATGATTATATTAGTTCAAGAAGGGTTAGATAATATTGAGAATTATTTAATACAAAGAGATTATAAAGTAATTCATGAGAGTAATAAAGAACAAATATACGATGTATATATATACTCAACTACATCTTATACAGGATTATATAATGAGATATTTAATAACAGTATGCATAATTCACCAATAACTACAAATGTACTAATGATTAATGCTTATAATAAATCTTATGCAGAGATAGAAGACATAATTAATAGTAGACGATATAGTAATCTATTTTAATTTTTTGCATTTTAGAGGGAGGGTTCTTAGTGAAATATAAAATGTTAGTATTAGATTTAGATGATACTCTTCTAAATGATGACATATATATATCAGAAGATAATATAAAAGCGTTAGCTGAAGCAAAGAAGAAGGGTATTATAATAACTATGTGCTCAGGTAGACCGAGTAATTCGATTGTTGATATTACTAAAAAACTTGAAATTATAAATAATGATGATTACTATATTTCGTATAATGGATCTGTAATTAATGATTATATGGGAAATAATATTTTTTATAAACCTATATCAAATAATATTCTTCATAGTTTAATAGATTTAGGAAAAGAATATGGTGTTGATGTTCAAATTTATTCATCAGAAGGATTAATTGTAGAAAAATATACATCAAGGACTAAAAAATATGAACAACTGGCATCAATAAATATCAATATTGTAAATGATCTTAAAGTATATAATGAATCTACTAAGGTTCTATACAATTATAATGATATTAAGTTATTACAAAAGATGAAAGATCATATTACAAATCTATATAAAGATGAAGTAAATGTATTTTTTTCAAAACCTACATTCTTAGAAGTATGTAGCAAAGAAGCTAATAAAGGATTAGCTGTTCAATATTTAGCAAATTATTTACATATAAAACAAGAAGAAATAATAGCTATTGGAGATAGTTTTAATGATAAGTATATGATTGAATATGTAGGTTTAGGGGTAGCAATAAGTAATGCAAGAGAAGAAATAAAAGAGATAGCAAATTATGTAACAAAAAGTAATAATAATGAAAATGGAGTAGCAGAGGTTATCAATAAATTCATATTAAAAAAATAACCTGCGTTTCAGGGGGGGAATAAAACGCAGGTTGAGGGGGGTATTAGATGATGTACCATATTAATGAGGTAAATTTATAAATAAATTCCTCAAAATTAAACGTTGTAAATAAATGGTACATTATAATCATTTCCAATATAAATGTTTTTATTCATTTATATGGATTTTAATTGAAGATAATGGGAAAAAATGATATGATAATAATAATAAATATCATAGGGAAGTAAAAATATAAATACTAATGATGATTTTTAACTGTTATATAGGTGGGATTTAATGAGAAGAGTGATGATAGCCAATTTAAAAGGTAATGAAATAGTAGCACGTCCAGTCTATTCAATAAATGGAAGTTTTCTTTTATCAACAGGTATTCATATTAAAAAATCATACATAGTTAGATTACAAGAGCTTGGAGTTGAATATATATACATAGAAGATGAATTGTCTGAAGGTGTTGAATTAAAAGATTTTATTGAAGAAAAGACAAGAGAAAATTGTAAAAAAGAAGTAAAGAAAGTCTTAGAAAATTATAGTACTCAGGGACATTTAGAATTATCTAATATAGTAACTGCAGCTCAGAATATAGTTGATGATGTATTATCCCAACGGGATATAATTGTTAATTTAGTAGATATTAGACGAAAAGATGAATATACATATGCACATTCGGTTAATGTATGTGCATTGGCAGTATTAGTATCTATAAAAATGGGTTATAATAAAAATAGAGTAAGAGATATAGCTGTAGGAGCATTATTACATGATATAGGTAAAGTACTTATTGCAGATGAGATATTAAACAAACCAGGAAAATTAACGGAAAAAGAACAAGAAATTATTAAACAACATGTTATTTATGGATATGAAGCAATATCTGAAGCTTCATGGATAAGTTCCATATCAAAAGTAATTATACTAACACATCATGAAAATGTTGATGGTTCAGGATATCCTTTTGGTTGGAGTGGTAATAAAATAAATAGTGCAACTAAAATTATTTCTATTTGTAATGTATTTGATTCAATGGTTACTCAAAAAACTTATAGAGATGCGTATAAAATATATGAGGTTATAGAATATCTTATTGCTAATAAAGGAAAATTATTTGACGAAGAAATTGTAGATATATTTATTAAATATATAGCAGTATATCCATCTGGAATGGGAATTATAACTAATGAAGGACAGAAAGGTATTGTTCTTAAACAAAATAATGGTTTTCCAACAAGGCCTATTATTAGAATATTAGAAGATGAAAAAGGAAAATATAATGAATGGGTAGAAATTGATTTGTTAGAAAATAAAAAGGTATTTATAGTGGATACTTTTGAAATATAACGACAGGATATTAATGATCAAAATAAATTTTTGATTGTAACTCAAACAAAAAAATATTGATAAGTTAAACTTGAAAAGAAATTTAATATATATTATAATAAATGAAACAAAGAAATATGTGCAATGATGGAAGCTAAGATTAAGGTAGTTTTTACAGAGAGTCAGTAACGGTGTAAGCTGATAAAATGAAATAATCCCTCCACTTCCTAAGTACCTGACGAAAGTCAGAGGGTAGTATCCTATATAATACTAGTTAAGAGATTGCAATTATTTTGTAATAAATTGGGTGGCAACGCGGAACCTTTCGTCCCATACACAGGGATGAAAGGTTTTTTTATTGTTTTCCCAGATGTTCAATATAACATATTGCATTGAATAATTAACTAAATGTAAATTTACAATTACTATATAAAATAGTTAATTGAAAAACTAGTAATTTTAATTCTTTACATACAATATGTAGTTCCAATTACAAACCCGCATCTAACATATTGTATTGAAAAATCAACTTAATGTAGTACAATTACTTAACTAATATAAAATAGTAAAAGGAGTGGTAAAAATGTTAGATATTAAAATGTTAAGAAATAATTTTGACCAAGTAAAAAAAGCACTAGAAAATAGGAAGGAAGATTTTGATTTAGATTCTTTTGTAAAATTAGATACAAATAGAAGAGAGTTATTGCAAGAAGTTGAATCTTTAAAAAATAAGCAAAATACTGTATCTAAACAAATCCCTATTATGAAAAAAGAAGGTAAGGATACTACAGAAGTTCTAAAAGAAATGAAGGAGCTTTCAAATAAAGTTAAAGAAATAGATAGTAGAGTTAAAGAAGTAGATAATGACTTATATAACTTAATGTTGACAATTCCTAATATTCCTCATGAATCAGTTCCTGAAGGGGATACAGATGAAGACAATGTCGAAATAAGAAAATGGGGAAATGTTAGAGAGTTTAACTTTGAACCAAAAGCACATTGGGATATTGGTTCAGATTTAGATATTCTAGATTCCGAAGCTGCAAGTAAAATAACAGGTGCAAGATTCACTGTGTATAAAGGGTTAGGTGCAAGAATTGAGAGAGCGCTAATTAATTTTATGCTAGACTTACATGTTGACAAACATGGATATACAGAAGTTTTCCCACCATTTATGGTGCATAGAAAAAGTATGGTTGGAACAGGTCAATTACCTAAATTTGAAGAAGATGCATTTAAAGTAGAAGGTACAGATTATTTCTTAGTACCTACTGCAGAAGTACCAGTTACTAATATGTATAGAGAGCAAATACTTGAGGGGGCTAAATTACCTATTACACACTGCGCATATACAGCTTGTTTTAGAGCCGAAGCTGGTTCAGCAGGAAGAGATACAAGAGGATTAATACGTCAGCATCAATTCAATAAAGTGGAATTAGTTAAATTCGTTAAACCTGAAAACTCATATGAAGAATTGGAAAAATTAACAAAAGATGCTGAGGAAGTATTACAACTATTAAATATACCTTATAGAGTAGTAAAAATATGTATGGGAGATTTAGGATTTACAGCAGCTAAGAAATATGATATAGAAGTATGGATGCCAAGCTATAATAGATATGTTGAAATTTCAAGCTGCAGTAATTTTGAATCTTTTCAAGCAAGAAGAGCAAACATTAAGTACAAAGATAATATTAAAGATAAAGCTAAATTTATTCATACTATTAATGGAAGTGGAGTTGCTGCTGGAAGGGCAACAGCTGCAATACTAGAAAATTATCAACAAGAAGATGGAAGTATTATTATACCAGAGGTTCTTAGAAATTATATGGGTGGAATTAGTAAAATAGAAAAATAGATGAAAAGGCTATCAGTGATGATAGCCTTGTTGCTTTCTTATAGAAAAATAACGAGCATAGTCGCTTGTTTAAATAAAATCATAATAAATAAACTAGATTATTCACTAAATAAATGAGTTACAAGATCAATTGCTATTTTATTTACTACTTTATAAGTAATTTCAAGTCCTTTACGTTCACCAGCTATTATTCCAGCTGATTTTAATTTAGAAAGATGTTGTGAAACAGTTGATTGAGGTATGTTTAAACACCCTTGCATAAAAGATACGTTGCAACCATTATTTTTGAGTAGGCCATTAACAATACATAATCTTGTGGGATGGCCTAATACCTTTAGAATTTCAGCGGCTTCATAATATTTATTTATATCGTTCATAAGAATTAAATCCCCCTAATAAGTCGTAAATATTTGTAAATTAATTCAATTACTATATTTATTGTATCAAATATAATAATTGATGTAAATATATACATGGATTATTATACAAAAAGTAAGAATGACTTAACCACAGATCCAAAGATTAAATGTAAATATTGTGGTAATAATAGATACAGAAAAATAGTGAGTTAGAGATGAAAATTAAATACACAATAAAACTATTTGTTTTATTGTGTATCATAATTTTTATTATGTATGTTTAATTATAATTCTAATTTTATACTGTGTTAATTTTAAAAATAAAATAGTAATATTTAATAATAATTAGGATAACAATAATTATACGACCAAAAATATTATTCATCATTAAAAATGAAATGGTAAGTAAACAAGAGACAGGAATAAGAATATATAATTTTGTCTTTAGAGTCATTGAACGTGACTTTTCAAAACTCTGAAGATTATTTATATATAATTTTGTTGTTTTAAACCAAAAATAAAATCGATTACTACCTTTAGCAAAACAAAATGATGCTAAAAGCAAAAAAGGAACTGTTGGCAAAATAGGAAGTATGACGCCGATGGCCCCTATACCCAAAAATATGAAACCAAGTGATATTAATAGTAGTTTCAAAATATCATCTCCAAACTTATCTTGTAATTTTTCTAAAGAATATATTTTCATTTTGTAAGCAAGCTGTTGATGAGGCTATTGATTATTTTGTAAATACAATTCTTGATTTTTTGTTAAATATATAAAAAAATACCCTGATTTTGATATATGCTTAGGAAAATTAAATCATCAAAGAGGGCAAAGTTATCTTAAATTAAGCTTATAATTTTTCATCTTATATGTCAATAGGTATTTTGATCTTGATTATCATATTCATGTATTGAATAAAAATAAATAATTATTAAAAGTAATTGTTTATTGAGTATACAGTATGTGCTTAGTATTAAGATATAAAATACCAAACTTTAATGAATTAATATGTTGAAATTTCTCATAATATCTACTATAATATAAACAATATTTAGTCAGGAGGTCATTTAATGGACAAAAAATGGAAAATAGAAACAACAGCTGTACAAGGTGGATATGAACCAAGTAATTCTGAACCTAGAGTATTACCTATATATCAAAGTACAACCTATAAATATAATACGTGCGAAGAGGTAGCTAAATTATTTGATTTACAAGCTGCTGGACATATGTATTCACGAATTAGCAATCCTACGGTTGAGGCTTTAGAGAAAAAAATGGCAATGCTTGAAGGCGGAATTGGTGCCATGGCAACTTCATCAGGACAAGCTGCGACAATGATATCAATTATGACAATATGTAATGTTGGTGATCATATATTAGCTTCAAGCACTTTATATGGAGGTTCTTTTTCACTACTAAAGACAACATTTAAAAAATTTGGTATTGAAGTAACGTTTATTGATCCTGAAAAGAGTATAGATGAACTTAAAACATATATAAGACCAAACACTAAAGCTGTTTTTGGAGAAACTATAGGGAATCCAGGTCTTAATATTATTGATTTTGATAAATTTGCTACGTTAGCTCATGAAAATAATATTCCTCTTATTGTAGATAATACTTTTCCAACTGCATATCTTTGCAGGCCTATTGAACATGGGGCTGATATAGTAGTTCATTCATGTACAAAATATACTGATGGACATGCAACAAGTGTTGGAGGTATGATTATTGATAGTGGTAAATTTAATTGGAGTAATGGAAAGTTTCCAGAGATGACATCTCCTGATGATAGCTACCATGGAGTGGTATATGTTCAAGACTTTAAAGAAGCTGCGTATATAACAAAAGCAAGAGTTCAATTACTAAGAGATATAGGAGCAACTATGAGTCCATTTAATGCATTTTTAATGAATTTAGGGTTAGAAACTCTACCCCTTAGAATGGAACGACATAGTAAAAATGCATTAGAAATAGCAAAATGGTTAGAAAAAAATGATAAAATTGACTGGGTAGTTTATCCAGGACTTGAAAGCCATCCAAGTTATAATCTTGCCAAAAAGTATTTACCTAATGGTTGTAGTGGAGTTTTAACATTTGGTGTAAAAGGTGGAAGAGAAGCAGGAGAAAAACTTATAAATAATTTAAATATGATTGCACTAGTAGTTCATGTTGCAGATACTAGATCTTGTATGCTACATCCAGCAAGTACTACTCATAGACAATTATCAGAACAAGAGCAACTAGATTCAGGAGTTAAGCCTGACTTAATAAGATTTTCAGTAGGATTAGAAAACATTGAAGATATAATAGATGATATAACTAATGCATTAGAACAAGTATAAATAATAAACTAGACAATTACTCACGGTAATGATACTATAATTCTACATAGTTTTGAATTTATTATATATAAATATTTGTATAAATAATACAAATAAGATAATTCCACAAGAAGTAATAATGTATAATAAATTTTAAGTAGTAGCAAAATATGTAGAAGAGTGGTGAACATTATGGAAAAATATTTAAATGCCGTTGGATTTAAAAAGTATGTACAAGATCAACAAGTAAAAGAAGTTATTCAACAAGTAATTAATAATCCTACGGAAAAATATATATCTAATTATTGTGAGGATAAAATAAAAATAGAGCTTTGTAAAAAATATGATGATGAATTAGGAATAATCATAAGAGGCGAATTAGATGAGAAAGAAGAAATAAAAATTTTAGCTGTTATTCCATATAAAAAAGGTAATATAATTATGGATATAAATGAAGTGGATGTAATTAATACAGATGATAAAGATGATTATTATGTTTATTTTGAAGATGAAAAAACAGGTAATCCTATTACGTTTTATCTGCAGAATGTAGTAGATTATTTAGATATTAAAGATGATGAAAAAGTATATATAGAAAATATAAAATTAGTAGCACTTTCAATTGAAGGAACTGTTATATTACCAGTTGAAAAAGAAGATGTAGATGTTATTTTAGAAAAAGAAGAAGAGAAATGGCGAGCTTCATTATTGGAGTTAGCAAGAGAAGGCGATGAAGAGGCTATAGGGCTACTTGAAAGCGATGCAAAACAGGCTGCAGAGCTTTTTAAACAAAGATGCCAACAGGAAGATTTATTAACTATATTAGAAGGATATTTTATTCCATATGGACTTAATGATGCAGAGTACTCTATCTTAGGAACTATAGATGATTTTTGTATAAAAGTTAATTCATTTACGAAAGAAGAAGTTTATATATTAGATGTAACATGTCTGAATTTTAAAATGCAAGTATGTATTAATAAAGAAGATCTAATAGGTATTCCATCTAAAGGAATGAGATTTAAAGCGATATGTCATATACAAGGTCATATTGAATTTATCTAGTTATGATAAAAGTGTGCAAAGCACACTTTTATTTGTTTTACATAGGAATACCAAATCCGCTTGGATCATTAATTCACTTAGTCGCTTTTCTTGCCTTATAGGAAAGTAATATTAATTTAGTAAATGAGATAGGAGCGTTCTCATTTACGGTAAGGAAACTTTCCTAACAGAGAAATATTCCTTGCAGGAATAACGCGACATAGTCGCTTTTCTTGCCTTATAGGAAAGTAATATTAATTTAGTAAATGAGATAGGAGTGTTCTCATTTACGGTAAGGAAACTTTCCTAACAGAGAAATATTCCTTGGCAGGAATAACGCGACATAGTCGCTTTTCTGAATAAAAGTTTTATTTAAACAAATAATAAGGTTTGTATAAGAAAAGTATTAAATAATTTTAGTTATCTGGAGGCTAATTAAAATGAAAATTAGGCTTGGATATGTTGCGATAGCTCTTAAACTTGATAAAGTTACATCATCTAGTACTATTACTTATAAATACTATAGTAAATTAACATCAGAGCAAAAATTAAATAAACTAAAACAAGTAACGTTGTCTAATATAAATGATTTAGAAAAAATATTAATGTACAACATAAAAAATAATATACATTTTTACAGATTAACATCTGCATTAATTCCTTTAGCTACGCATCCAGATGTAGTTGATTGGGATTATAGAAAATATTTTAATTTGGATTTTGAACATATTGGAAAAATAATTAAGAATAATAATATGAGAGTCGATGTTCATGCAGATCAATTTAATGTTATTAATAGTATAAATCCTCAAGTAGTAAAAAACACTCAGAGAAATTTATTATTTTTAGCAACTTTACTTGAAGATATGAATATAGAAAATGGGAAAATAATAATCCATGTAGGAAGTTCCCAAGGTGGAAAGGAAAAAGCTCTAAATAGGTTTATTACAAACTTTAAACAATTCCCAAGAGCTATAACAGAAAAAATTATTATTGAAAATGATGATAAAATTTTTGATATAATTGATGTCCTTGAATTATGTGAAAAAATTAAAACTCCAATGGTACTAGATGTACATCATTATAATTGTAATAATAGAGGTGAAGATCTTTATAAATATATAAAGGATATCTTTAATACATGGAATGGAGATTATTTAATACCTAAAATCCATTTTTCTAGTCCGAAAGAAAGTCAATATGATAGAAGACATGCAGATTATATTTATGCAAAAGATTTTATTAATTTTATAAATAATACTAAAGATATTTTAAATAATGATTTTGATATTATGCTGGAATCTAAGAAAAAAGAAATTGCTTTATTTAAATTAATTGAAGATGTTAAATCTACAAAAAAAGAATGGAATTATATTGATAAAACGACTTTTGAAATATAGGTGATAAAATGTTTAATCCAAAAAGAGTATTAATTGAAAAAGAGGCTCTAACTTATCCTTTAGGACAAGAACTGTATGAGTATTTTACTAATAAAAAATATAATGTTATATTACTTGAAAGCAATAGAACTAAGGGTATACCAGGAGATACAAAAGAAGAAAAATATAAACAAGGTAAAAGTACTCTTGTTATTGGAGTTAAAAAGAGCTTAAAATTTCAAACATGTAAACCATCTGCACATTATCAATTACCACTTGTAACGGGTTGTATTGGACAATGTGAGTATTGTTATTTAAATACTCAATTAGGGGACAAACCATATACAAGAGTTTATGTAAATATAGAGGAGATATTAGAACAAGCTAAAAGATATATAGAACAAAGAGAAGATGAAGTTACAATATTCGAAGGTGCGGCAACATCAGACCCATTACCTGTAGAATCATATACACATGCGCTAAAAAAAACTATTGAATTTTTTGGAAAAGAAAAAAATGGTAGATTTAGGTTTGTCACGAAGTTTAATAATGTAGAAGATATTCTAGATGTTAACCATAATGGACATACAACAGTTAGGTTTAGCATAAATACAGATAGGATTATTAAAAGCTATGAACATAAAACTCCTAGTTTTAATAAAAGAATAGAAGCAGCATATAAAGTGTTAAATGCAGGATATCCCATTGGATTTATAATAGCACCAGTATTTTTTTATGATCAGTGGAAAAATGAATATAGTATGTTAATAAAAGAAACAAAAAATCTATTCCCTGTGGATAAACATGAAAAAATTACTTTTGAAGTTATATCTCATAGATATACAACTAAGGCTAAGAATCGAATAAACGAAGTGTTTCCTAAGACAACATTACCAATGAATGATATAGAAAGAACTTTTAAGTATGGGCAATTTGGTTATGGTAAATATGTATATAATAAAGATGAGATGAAAGAGATGAAAACATTTTTTAAAGAGCAATTAGAATCTAATTTTAAAAACAGTGAGATAAAATATATTATTTAAAGATATTAAAATCTAGGCGGAAAACTGATGATATTCGATATCTAGATTATTATTATAACTTTCTAAATATAATTTTCTCTATTATTGTTGCCATTTCTTCTGGTGTTTCACGTTGTTCTTTATTCATCCATAGAGTTGTGATACTCCAGTAGCCACCAATATTGAAATAATGAGCAAAATAATAGCTATCCTGTCGCTTTCTCGTATCCTCAATTTCTTCTGGCAAAACATGTTTTACCGATACGGCGACATTTGCAATAAAGTCAGGTAATCTGTCACCTATAAAATATAGCATATTAGATTTACGCAATAACTTGAGAAAATCCAAATGTTGGTTCCAGAACTCAAAATAGGATAAACTAATAGAATATAAGGTCATTTCATCTTTACATCTAATTATTTGCCCAAAGTCTTGAAAAATTACATTACAATAGAGAAGTAATATATCATCTTTAGTTTTGAAATTTCTATAAAAGGTACTACGACCAATATGTGCTTTTGAAGCAATATCGACAATAGTAATCTTATGATAATTTTTCTCATCCATTAACGTAAGTAATGCACTTATTATCCACTCTTGTGTTTCGGTAATTATTATCTCTTTCATAACTTCTCCTCGTGGCACACTTTTTGAATAATGTGCCTATTTTCCAAGATTTATTGTAAAATACTTTTTTTAGTATTATACTACATTACAAGTATATATCTCAAGTGTGCCATAAATTATTTCTAAATGGTATAAATATCTTAACAGTTTACAATGAGATGAAGTAAATTAGGCTAATAAAAAATAAATATTGGGAGGGTTATTATTTGTGGAAAATATAAATATAAAAGATGAATTTGAAAAATTTAATAGTTTAATGCCAATACAATGTGCACACTTTAAGGAAGGCGATTTCCCGTATCGTTATTATAAAAATGTGAGCCCAGTAAAGGATGTTACATTAGTTTTTCTGGCGGGTGGTACTGGTCTAGCTGATGCATTTTTTCTATTATTTAGTTCATTTATTGATAAATATAATTTATTAACATTTAATTATCCAAAATCGTTCAATACAAATGCCAAACTGGCTGATGCTTTTGCAAAATTATTGAGGCAATTAGATGTACATAATGTTTATTTAGTTGGACAGTCTTATGGCGGACTATTTGCGCAAGTCATGGCGAAACGACATCCAAAATTACTGAAAGGCTTAATATTATCAGGGACTTGCTCTATGTATAATGATTTAACATACGATGGAATTACTAATATTATCAAATTTATTAATCCCAAGAAACTTAAAAAAAACCTTAAGATAGATAAACTAATTCCTTCTCAATTATTACCACCATTTTTAAAGATTGCAGTTAAAAAAGTGTCTTCTGAAAATAAAACTTCACAAAACTTATCAACTGTTATTGGCTTATTAAAAGGGTCTATTACAAATGAGTATTGGTATCATATGGATTTACTGCTGGGAGATTTGATGAATGAATATGGGACACATAAGCCAAATGATTTTGTAACTTTCCAAAATGAGGTAATGCTTATTTTTTCGGAACAAGATACTATCTTCAGTGACGAACTGAAAGATGCTTTAATTCGATTGATGCCAGATTCGTCAGTTATTCATAATATAAATGGTGGTCACCTTGCTCTAATTGTAAATCCTCAAAACTATATTAATATGATTAATACATTTATCTCTGAGCGGAATTAGATAAGAAATTCCACTCTTTTGTCATATAGCAAAGTTTTACTAAATATCAAATAATGACTTAACTTCTTCTTCATTTAATTTAGTTAATAAAGTATCGCCAGGTTTAATAACAGAATCAATCATTGATTTTTTCTTTTGTTGCAACTGAAATATACGTTCTTCGATAGTTCCTGTAGTAATTAATTTAAATACCTGAACGGATTTGTTTTGACCAATTCTGTATGCTCTATCAGTAGCTTGATTTTCTACAGCAGGGTTCCACCATGGGTCATAATGAATAACCATATCTGCACCTGTTAAATTAAGTCCTGTACCACCAGCTTTTAATGATATAAGAAAAACACTAGTATTATCATTATTAAATGCATTTACCATATCTCTACGTTCTTCAGATTTAGTAGAACCATCTAAATAATAATTTGATATCTTATTTTTATCTAACGATGCTTTTATTATTTTAAGCATACTGGTAAAGGAAGAAAAAATCAGTATTCTATGACCGCTTTCAACTCCATCAGATACTAGTTCATTTAGTAATTGTAATTTACCACTGTCACCTTTATAATCTTCAATAAATATGGATGGATGACAGCATATTTGACGTAATCTAGTAAGAGCAGCCAATATTTTCATGGTACTTTTATTAAAACCTTTATTAGAGATCTCAGTTGCAATTTCTTTTTTTGTTTTTTGTAAATATGCTAAGTATATTTTTTTCTGATTATCAGTTAATTCAGAAGATATTTTTGTTTCTATTTTAGAAGGTAATTCTGGTAGAACATCTGTCTTAAGTCTTCTAAGTATAAACGGTTTAATTTGAGATGTTAATTCTTTTAATACTTGTTGATTATTATGTTTTATAATCGGACGTTCATATTTTGTTGTGAATTTAGAATTACTAAGTAAATAACCTGGTAGTATAAAATCAAAAATAGACCATAACTCCATTAAAGAATTTTCTATAGGGGTACCCGTTAGAGCAAATCTATACTTTGAGGGTACTAGTTTTATAGATTTAGCATTTAAGGAGTTTGGATTTTTAATATGTTGAGCTTCATCAATAAAGCAATATTCAAATAAATAATCAGTGTAATTTTCAATATCTCTTTTTAATAATCCATATGAGGTAATAACAATATTACTTTTATTAATATCCCCCAATAACTTCTTTCGCTCGACTTTAGAACCAGTCATAACTAAAACTTTTAAGTCAGGAGCAAATTTATTAATTTCATCTTCCCAATTGTATACTAATGATGTTGGAGCAACAACTAAGGAAGGATAAGAGGTTTCTGTAGATTTAACTAAAGTAATTGCCTGTAGAGTTTTACCAAGACCCATATCATCAGCGAGAATACCACCAAATCCATAATAGGCTAAAGATTTTAACCACATAAATCCAAATTTCTGATAATCTCTTAAAATATCTTTTAAATCTTCTGGTATTGGGAAATTCATATCTCTAGGCTTTTTGATATCATTGACCAACTTATTGAAACTTTTATTACGGTCAAAAAATTTAGTTTTACTATCTTCTAATATAGAGTTAATATACAAAGCCCTATATTTGGGGATTTTTATAATATTATCTTTAAAATCTTTTGGAGATATATTAAGACTATTAATTAATGTAGATACATCTTGTGTTTGGTCACTATCTAATGGTAAAAAACCACCATTTTTTAATTTATAGTAACGTTTTTTTTCTTTTAAAGAACTAATGATAGAAGCTAGTTCATCTTTATCAATACCATCAATGTCAAAAGAAAATTCCAACATATCCGATTTATTGTTTAGTCTTATACCACTTTGCATATGATGCTTATCATAAATATGAATATCTTTAAATTCTTCTGAGTAATAAATTATTGCTAGGTCTTGGAGTTTTAGAAGATAATAATAGATAAAATCGTATAGTGCATCATCATCCTCAATTGTAAAAAAAGCACTGTCATCTGAATAAACACAGGAAGATTCTTGTAAAAGAGTAATAATCTCAGCTTCTTTTTGAATGTCTTGTACTAATATTAAATCTTGAGGTAGAGTGGGACTTGATTTTGGAACAAATCCAATTTTATAGTCACCATAAATAAAGCTTAGAGTTCCTTTTATTGTATCATTAAACTTATCAAGGTAAATTTCACATACTAAATCTTTAGTATAGAGTTTTGTAGAAATTTCTATGTCCATATTAACAGTTCCTAGCCCGTTCAAAACAGGTAGTATTGAAGAGACGAATTGATGTTTATAATTAAAGCCTAGCTCTATTGATTTTGTTTCGTTATTAAAAGTTTTATCAATAACATGAAAAAGACGTTGTTTATCAGGAGTTAATTTGTAAATATTATTATTGTAAAAAACATACATACAATCTTTAGTAAGTCTAAAAAAATCATGATAATTTATAATGGATATGGAAATATTTTGATTAGAATCAGTAACATCAAATTCCATATTAATATCTTTTAAAATTCTACAATTTGTAAAAATAATGTTATCGTAGTTAATATTAAACTCTCTATCTTCTAAAATTGATAATGTCTTTTTAATATAAGTTTCTGGTAGAGCTATATTATTTTTATATGAAGTATAAGAATTACCGGATATTTTTGTTATAAAAGCCTCTGCATCATAGTAATCTCCTATAGTATTTATGAACTGTTCATCAACGGGGTTAAAATAGTGAAAATTAGTATTATAAGTAAATTCTTTACCAAAGGTTAAGTAACCCCCTGATTTATATTTAGAATATAGTTCATTAAAATTTTTTAGAGCGTATAATCTTTTTTCTCCAATTCTGAGATTATAAGATGATGAAAAGTACTTATTATATATGTTAACAGGGAATAAAGTTATTTCTAAGGCAACTGGTTTTTTAGCATTATTTGTAGTATGCTCAGGTATTAATGCATTAGTAAAATTTTCAATTACGTTATCATATGATAGAGTTATATAATTTTTATTAAATTCATCTTGCCTATATAAAATAGTGAGTAGTGAAGCTATTATATGTTTACATGCACCATAATAATTATGATATGCATTGCAATCACATTCCATATAATTAACGTTACCCGTTTTGTGGTCAAATTCTAATAATACATTATATGGTCTTGAACCTTCTACAATAATCTCAAAAAAATCTGTATAAAAATTTATATCTTTAACATGTCCTTTACTATAATATTTTACGCCTCTCATAAAAGTTTTATCATTGCATAATTTTCTAATATCATCAAGAGAAAATTTTATCATAGATTCACCTGCTTACTGGTTAATATGTTTATAAATTATTGATAGTTAACTTTTCGTTCACCACTTAGAATGTAATGCAGTAATTAAAGACAATTAAACTGCATTACATATTATTATATCAAACATACTTAAGGTATACTAGGTGAATACTATTAATACTTAAAAATTATTTATCAAAAAATTTCCTTGACTTAACAGTAAAAGATGTTAAAATATATGTTACAGATAAAGTTAGTTAATAGTTTTTTGTCTATTAAGATTTTCTATTAATACTTTTTTATGTTTCCGTAGCTCAGCAGGATAGAGCGACCGCCTCCTAAGCGGTAGGCCGTGGGTTCGACTCCCGCCGGGAACATTAGTAAATACAAGGGTTTCAGAGATTGGGTAATTTTAATAACATCAATCGTACACACATCGTGCACAAGGTATACAAAAAAGCTCTAATTTTTCAAGTGCTTGTTTTTTCTTTTAATGTGGGTAATCACAGCTATGTCATAAATTGTGAAATCTAATCAAAGGAAAGTCGAGTTTTTTTATATCTTTATTAAATCTTTTAGTTACATATGAATCTGTCATTATATCCCGTTATCAAATACTCTAAAATTGTTAATATAGTTTTTAATATACATGTTATAAATAGATAGAAAAACCTCTTTTTCAAAGAAAAATAACATGTTTTGAGTTTGTGATCTGAGAGTATGTAAGAATGTAGTTGAATAAATGTTTAAAGGAGCGTATAATTCAATGATAGTACGCAGGAAGAATATATTGCGAACTAACAAACTACAAGGAGGTATTACAATGGGAATTTTTAATAAACTAAAATAGTCTATATGTAAGAGTAATAATAACACTCCCATGTAGATTATATAAAAATTACTATTAAAATTTTTAATGTTTTTATTATCGGGAGGTTAAAATGGCTTATTTTAAGTATGAAAATATTAATATATATTATAAAGTATATGGTAAAGGGAGACCTTTAATTATTATACATGGAGATACAGCTTCATCTAAAATGTTTATACCAGAATTAAAATTCTACGCTAAAAGCTTTAAAGTAATTTTATTAGATTTGGTAGGTCAAGGTAAATCACAGAGAGTAGATAAATTACCCTTAAATTACTGGGATTTTAATGCTGCTTTAATAATTGAATTATGCAACCATATTGGTATTAGAGATGTTAACTTATTAGGTACAAGTGGAGGTGCCATTATTGCTTTAAATGCTGTATTGAAACAACCTGATATATTTAACAAAATAATTGTAGATAGTTTTATGGGAGAAAGTATATCTTATGAGTTTGCAAAAAAAATTGAGAATGATAGAAAAATTGCAAAAAAGAAGCTTGAATCTAAATTATTTTGGTTTATAATGCATGGATTTGATTGGAAAAATATTGTTGACCAAAATACAAATTTAATTGTAGATTTTTCAAGAAATATAGGTGAATTTTTCAATTATAAACTTAGTAACATAGAAAATAATGTTTTAATTACAGGAAGTTCTGAAGATGATTTAATACCCAATATTATAAGTAATTTAAAGGACATTAATCAAAAAATGAAAAATTCAGAGTTAATTATTTTTGAAAATGGGAATCATCCAGCTATGCTTAGTAATAAAGAAGAGTTTAGAAATTTAGTTTTGAAATATTTGGCATAAATGAGCTAACAAATATATTCGTATATGTCTAAAATAAAGTTAGGTCTTATTTAATTATAAATTATATCTTATCTCAAAATCTATCATTTTACTTCGTAGTTTTTATTACTTATTACCACGCTACGGTATATGTTTATTAGACTCTCTTAATTATAAAAGATTAAAATAAAAACACCTTTATGGATGTTAATAAATATAAGAAAAGCACTTACTATTTTTATTTTAGTAAGTGCTTAATTTATAATATTGTTTTATGTCGTGGTAATGTCGCAAAAGGCTATGATAACATATTATCAAATCAAACAACCTAGGTATTAATAAAGACTTAATTAATTGAGATTAAATAAAAAATGGAGGGTACATTTTATTATTAAACTATCTCTATTATTAATATAGTAACTTGCGAATTACTATTATAAAAAATTACGAAGAGAGATGATGAAAAATGTCAAAAGATTTTTATAATCCTACTAGGATTAACATTAATAACCCATACGTCGGAAATTTAACAACATATGGAGATAACTGGTTTTATACTGAATTTCATCAAGATGGGAAAGCTGTATTTGAGGTAGTACCTTCAAGTGGGTTATGCGTTAATTTATATATATATGATAGAAATGATAACACTTTAGCAATTAGTTCAAATGGTGATGAAGGGCAAGTAGAAAGAATAGAATATAATGTAAGTGCTGGGGAATGGATAAGAATAGATGTTCAATATTCATCCGGGTCAGGTAGTTTCACACTTTCAAGTAAAATGAAATCAGGACCAACAACACCCCAACAAGAGGTTACAAAGATATTTAATGATAGAGATTATACAAAAAGTATTCGTAAAAATGATGATCATTGGTATTATGTACAATTTAGAGAAGATGGTAAAGCAAATTTCTTTTTAAGACCTAATAACAGTTCACTTGATGTAGACCTGTCTGTATATGAAGGAAGTCAACAAGGAACACAACTAGGTTCTTCTTCTAAAGGAGCAGGACAGGCTGATTTAGTTTCACAAATACCTGTTAAAGCAGGGGTGAGATATTATATTAAAGTTAGAAGATGTAATGGATTAGGGACTTATCTATTTAGATGTAAAAATTATACATTTGAGAATTATAAAGCATATGCAATTAGATCTTATGATGGTAAGACTGAAGTAAGAAAAGAACCTGATTTTTATTGTAAAAAAACAGGTTGGATTGGATTTGAAGAAGAAGTAACTGTAATTGGAGAAGCTGGTCCTTTTTCTAAAATAGAGTATTCCGCAGGAAGTGTTACTAAAAAAGGATTTGTTTATACTAAATGTATTTTACCTGTTTCATATAAAGATAAAGATAAAAACAAAGAAAAACTCTCAGAAGGAGAATGGTATAATCCATATAGTGATGGATGGTGTATGACACAGGCGTTTAATGATTTAGATACAAAATTTCAGGGGCATTTAGGACATGATTTAGTTAATAGATCAGATCAATCAGTTAGAGCAATATATCATGGAACTGTAAAAGATGCAAAGTTGTCAGGAGCAAACGGATATATAGTGCAAATAGAACACGATATAGGAAAGAAATTTTATAGTTTTTATTCACATATGGAATATGACTTAAAAGTAAAAAAAGGTGATACTGTAGAAGCTGGTCAATATCTTGGTGACATGGGAGATACAGGAGGAGTTCCAGAACATCTACATTTGGGTGTATACACAGGTACGTATAGAACTAGTCCTTTTGGATATATGGCTAAAAGTAAAAACCAACATATAAAAGACTTTTCAGAAAGTCAAGAAAATAATGATAACAAACTTAAAGCAAAGCAAAATGCACTATTAAAATCAGGGGTATGCACAAGGGACAATCTTGTAAATACATTTTATGATTTTTTAGAAGTAATTCGTTCAAAAGGAAGTATTATACAGTAATAATAAGTCCTCCCTGTTTATTAATATTATAAATATTATTTTAATCATAAGTAAAATCCTCTAAAGTAAAATCAAAATTTTTCAAATGTTTAATTTCATATATACCTTTTATTGGATCAAATCTATATACCAGGATATTTTGATCTGAATCTAATAAGTAAATATAATAAATAGAATGAATTATATCTAAATATTTACAGTTTATCTCTGCTATCTTATAACTGGAATACTTTGGTATTAGAAGCGTTTTGGTATTTCCATCAGTATTTTCTAACGATTCTACCTTTTTAGCTGCTTCTATATAAGTATATGAAGGTAATTTTGAGTAGTAGTATGTAATCATTATAGTAGATAAGACAATACTTGAACATAAATAAAACACACTTTTTTTTAGCTTTGAACTTTTTCTAAAAAACTTAAAAGTTATTAAAAAAAATACGATTAATAAAATACCGTTAAATGCAAAGTAGTTATCATAGTTTAATATTTGACTATATTTCTTATGAGGATAAATGTAAATTATATGTACTAATAAAATAATTACATTAATTAAAATTACTGTTAAAATATTATTATATTTTTTCATAGTATCACCTCTATTATTTTAATGATATAATTAATATATACATAACACATATATAATACATATACAATAATATTTTGTCAATAATGATAAAATATTATAAAATCAGTAATTACTATAATTATTTGACTATTTATTCTACAAGAATCCAAACATAAGTGTCTTTTTTGTAAAATGACCAAGATTTTAACAGATACAATAATACTAAAAGATGGTTATAAAAATATTAATATATAATTTTGAGGAGGTTGTATACTTATGTTAAGAAAAGCAGAACCATTTAAAATTAAAATGGTGGAACCAATTAAGTTGATTTCCAGGGAAGAACGGGTAAGAAAGCTAAAGGAAGCAGGATATAATCCCTTTGCTCTTAGAGCAGAAGATATTTATATTGATCTTTTGACAGATAGTGGGACAGGAGCAATGAGTGATAGACAATGGGCTGCTATTATGATGGGGGATGAATCTTATGCAGGAAGTAGAAGCTTTTATAAGTTAGAGGAAGTAGTAAAAAGAATTACAGGATATAAGTATATTTTGCCTGTTCATCAGGGAAGAGGTGCAGAACAGGTTATATTTCCTAATATTATTAAAAATAAAGGAGATTATGTTCTTAATAATATGCATTTTGATACAACAAAAGCACATGTGGAGATCGCAAAGGGTAGAGCTATTAATTTAATAGATGAAAAAGCATTTAATACAGATAAATATGATGATTTTAAGGGTAATTTTGATCTTGATAAACTAGAAAGATTTATTGAAGAACATGGGGTAGAAAAGATAGTAGGGATTGTTATTACTGTTACTTGTAATTCATCTGGTGGTGAGCCTGTTTCAATGGGAAATATTAAAGGAGTTAGAAGAATAGCTAATAAATATGGAATAAAAGTATTCTTTGATTCTGCTAGATATGCGGAAAATGCTTATTTTATTAAACAAAGAGAAGAAGGATATAATAATAAGACTATACTAGAAATAGCAAAAGAGATGTTTAGTTATGGCGATGGTATGATGATGAGTTGTAAAAAAGATGGTATTGTTAATATTGGAGGAATAATAGCCATAAAGGATGATCAAGAATTATATACTAACTGCCAATCTAGTATGGTTCCCTTAGAGGGATTTCCAACATATGGGGGCATGGCAGGAAGGGATATGGAAGCTCTAGCAGTTGGTCTTGAAGAAGCATTAAATGAAGAATATCTTGAATATAGAATTGAACAAGTAAAATATCTTGGAGATAAATTAATGGACGCTGGTGTGCCAATTCAATATCCAACGGGTGGTCACGCTGTATTTGTAGATTGTAAAAAAATATGTCCCCATATTCCTTATTATCAATATCCTGCACAGGCAGTTTGTAATGCAGTTTATTTAGCAGGGGGGATTAGGGCTGTGGAAATTGGTTCTTTATTACTTGGTAGAGATCCTGATACAGGTACTAATATTGAATCTCCATTAGAATTAATGAGATTAACAATTCCAAGGCGTGTATATACAAATAGACATATGGATGTTGTTGCAGATGCAGTTATTGAAGTATTTAATGACAGAGATAAATTAATTGGTCTAGAATTCGACTATGAACCAAAAGTATTAAGGCATTTTACAGCTAGACTTAAACCTATTAAAATATAAATAATACCTAGCTTTTTATAAATACGAAATTTAAGTGAAAAAAGTTAAGGAAGTAATGGAACAAAATATAGAAGATTTTCGTCTAAGTAAATAGGAGTAATAAATAACTCAACTTTCCCACCTTTAATTTAATGCAGATAAATTAAGCATTAAGGTTTGGTTTACAGAATAAATATATAGAAGAAACACCTATATTTTTATTCTGCAAAGCCTTATAATTAGCTTATCTGTATAGAATATTGATGTGGGAAAGTTGAGTAAATAATAATTGCAAGTAATAATTAAATACTTATTTTTAATAACACTAAGATGAGGGAAGTATTAACGATACTGATAACAACATAAAAAAGTTAATAAGTAATTGCGAAACTAATAATCTTAATTTTTAAGTAGTTAAGCAATTACTTATTATATTGTTATCTATAGAATTTATTTTTCTTGATAGAGATAAGGGAATTGACCTCTTTTAGTATAGGTTGTATGAAGATATTTTTTTGAAGTAGTGGATAATGGTTCTCCTAGAAATTCGGCATATATTTGTTTCATAATTGGATTTTCATAGGATTTTCTGATTTTACTGCCTTTATCAATATTATATAAAGCATCAGCACGATTGTGACGATAATCAAGAGATATTTTTTTGTGATCTCTACCTCCTAATATTGGTTGTCCACCACCTCCAACACATCCACCAGGACAAGCCATCACTTCCATATAATCAAAGGGTTTTTCACCACTTAGATGTCTATTTAAAGCTTTTTTTGCATTGCCTGCTCCATGAGCTATAGCAATTCTTAGAGTTTTATCACCAAAAGTAACTTTGCCATATTTTAGGCCCTTTTGCCCTCTAGCTTCTTCATATTCAGGAACACCTATTTCTTCACCAGTCATAAAATAATGAGCTGTTCTAACCGCAGCTTCTAGTACACCACCTGTTGCACCAAAAATTGTACCTGCACTACTAAATTGGTTAAAAGGTTCATCATATTCACTATCTGGTAATTTAGAGAAATTAATACCTACTGAGCGTATCATTCTAGCTAATTCTCTAGTGGTTAATACATAATCTACATTTCTATAACCATCTGAAGTCATTTCTGGACGTGCTGCTTCAAATTTCTTTGCAGTACATGGCATGATTGCAACATTAACTATACTACTTGGATCAATGTTATATTTTTTTGCATACCAAGTCTTAGTCATTGCTCCACACATTTCATGAGGAGATTTACAAGTTGATAGATTATCCAACATATCAGGATAAAAATGCTCCGCAAATTTAACCCATGCAGGGCAACAAGAAGATAATAGAGGAAGTTTTTCCGGATGATTAGTTACCCTTTCTTTTAATTCACTAGCTTCTTCCATAATAGTAAGATCAGCAGTTACATCAGTAGCAAATACTTTATCAAACCCTAAACGATTAAGTGCAGTGACAAGTTTGCCTCTTACTAGAGTACCTACAGGTAGATCAAAAGCTTCACCAATTGTAACTTGGATAGAAGGAGCAGTTTGTGCTATCACGTGTTTTGTAGAATCACTTAGAACTTTCCACACATCATCAATACTTTCTTTTTCTGTTAAAGACGCCGTAGGACAGGCTATAACACATTGACCGCAAGTAATACAAGTTACCTCGCTTAAGTCTTTTTTAAAAGCCGGTGCAATTATAGTATTAAGTCCACGATTAATAGGTGAATATACATTACATTCCTGTATTTTATTACATATAGCAAGACAACGTCTACAATTAATACATTTATTATAATCTCTTTGAATAAATACATTATCATTATGAAATCCATAGTCAAAAGGTTCGCCAGTATATGGAATATCTCGTATTCCTAAAGAATCTGCAACATTTTGTAATTCACAGTTAAGATTCCTAACACAGGTTAAACATTCTCTATGGTGATTAGATAAAAGTAAGGTAACAGCAGTTCTTCTAGCATCACGTACTTTTTTAGTATTTGTTTTAACTCTTAACTGATCTCTAACAGGATAAACACACGAGGGTTGTAATGCTTTAATTTCTTCTATTTCTACAACACAAACACGGCAAGCGCCAATTTCATTAATATCTTTTAAATAACATAAACTAGGAATTTCAATATTAACTAGTCTTGCTGCTTCCAAAACGCTAATTCCCATGGGTACTTCATATGGGATATCATCGAAATATATGGTAACAAGTTTTTCTTGTAACTTTTGTTCGTCTTTTTCACGTATATTTTCCATTATAATCCCCTTTCTATCTTTTATTTAAGTAATTGTAAAACTACATTCAGTTGATTCTTTAATACAATTACCTATCTTTTATATATAGCATCGACAGGACATTTTGGTATACATGCCCCACACTTAATACAGATATCTTGATGAATATGATAAGGAGGGTTTTTTCGTTCACCAGTTATGGCATTTACTGGACATACTTTAGCGCATATTCCACATGCAATGCATTTTTCATCAGATATAACAATTTTATGAAGAGAATTACATACTCCTGAGGGACATTTTTTCTCTTCTATATGAGAGATAAATTCATCTTCAAAATAATGAAGAGAACTTAATATTGGATTTGGAGCAGTTTGACCTAGCCCACAAAGTGAGCCATTTTGAATATTAACACTCAAATCTTTTAATATATTTATATCTTCCATTTCACCTTTACCATTGGTAATACGTTCAAGAATTTCAAGAAGACGTTTAGTACCTATTCTACAAGGTACACATTTACCACAAGATTCATCTGTTGCAAATTCTAGATAAAAACGAGCAATATCAACCATGCAGTCAGTTTCATCCATAACAATCATTCCACCAGAACCCATCATAGAACCAATATCAGTTAGAGATTTGAAATCAATTTTTGTATCTAAAAGAGATTCTGGTATACATCCACCAGATGGGCCCCCTGTTTGTACAGCTTTAAATTTTTTACCGCCAGGAATGCCACCACCAATGTCATAAATAATAGTTCTAAGAGTGGTTCCCATGGGAACTTCAATAAGTCCAGTATTATTAATTTGACCTGCTAACGCAAATACTTTGGTTCCTTTGCTATCTTCTGTTCCTATGGAACTATACCAGTCGGCACCTTTTAATAAAATAACAGGTATGTTGGCATAAGTTTCTACATTATTATTGAGAGTTGGATTTTCCCATAGTCCCACTTCTGCTGGGAATGGGGGGCGTGGTCTTGGTTCGCCTCTAAAGCCCATAATAGAAGATATAAGAGCAGTTTCTTCTCCACAAACAAAAGCACCTGCACCTAATCTTATATCTAAATTAAAAGTAAAATCTGATCCTAATATATTAGTACCTAATAATCCTACTTGCTTTGCTTGATCAAGGGCTATTATAAGACGATCAACAGCAATAGGATATTCAGCTCTAACGTAAATAAAACCTTGATTTGCTCCAATACAATAACCGGCTATCAACATTGCTTCTATTATACTATGAGGATCGCCTTCAAGTATGGAACGATCCATAAATGCACCAGGATCACCTTCATCAGCATTACAAACTATATATTTATGTTCATTTTTATAAGACTTAGCAAATTCCCATTTCTTTCCTGTTGGAAAGCCACCGCCACCTCTTCCTCTAAGTCCAGATTTCTTAATCTGTTCTATAATTTCCTCTGGTGAAATTTTTCCATTTAATATATTTCCTATAGATTTATAACCATCCATAGCAATATATTCATTTATATTTTCTGGATCAATAACGCCACAGTTACGAAGAGCAATTCTTTGTTGATTGTTAAAAAAGTCTAGGTTATCAATTTTTTCTTGTATTTTATTAGTAGTAATACTTTTATATAATAATTTTTCAACTACTTTATGGTTAACAATGTGTTCTTCTAATATATTGTCAACGTCTTCTAATTCTACACGACAATAGAAAGTACGATCTGGATGAATAACTATAATTGGGCCAAGCTTACAAAAACCAAAACATCCGGTTTTAAATACTTTTACTTTATCTTGTAAATGCCTTTTTATTATTTCCTTTTCTAGTTTTTTTAGGATTAATTGACTTTTTGAAGAAGTACAGCCAGTACCCGAACATACTAATATATGATATTTATTTATTTCTTTATTTATGGATGGTTCATTTAATCTAATCTTTATTTTACTATAAGTATCTTCTTGTATTTCTTTTAGCCCAGAAAATGATTTAATAGGTTTAAGATTCATACATTTATCTCCTTTACATATTTTTTGTATATTTATGAATAATAGAAGGAATATCCGAGGGAGATAATCGTCCATATACATCATCATTAATAGTTATTACAGGAGCAAGACCACATGCTCCGATGCATCTTGTTGATTTTAAAGTAAATAAATGATTAGGTGTTGTTTCACCTACATCAAGTCCTAGTTCTTCTTTTATAGCTTCTAAAATATCTGCTGCTCCTTTTACATAACAAGCTGTTCCTAAACAAACACTAATAGTATATTTTCCAGTTGGTTCCTGAGAAAAAAGAGAATAAAAACTTACAACACCATTAATTGTAGATATAGGGATATCCATCTTTTCAGAAATATGTGATTGAATTGGTATTGACAAGTATCCAAAAATATCTTGAGCCTTTTTTAAAATATAAATAAGCATACCATTAGTTTTTTTATATTTTAAAATAATTTCATCAAGTTGTTTATAGCTTTCCATTTCTTTTGTATCTAAAGTGATATTATCCATAGTGACCTCCTTATCAATGATTATAAGTAGTTTAATTGTTGAGTAATAAATACTTTAATTTATTACGGTATTTAATGTTAGACTATACAAATAAATGGAATTTTATTCTTATACTTTTTATTAATTTACATGTAATAGTAATATTAAATTCACAATTTAGACATATTTTTATGATAGGATATTAATGTAAAAAACTACCCCCCTTTTATTTATATAAAACTTTTGGCCTATCCAATAAGAGACCACTGAAAAAGTCATTAAAATAATAAAAAATGAAGTTTTCAGTGTTCTCTTCAATAAGGATAGGTTTTTTTTGCCTGTAAAAATAAAGATAATTGACAAATTCTAAGTCATAAATCATAATTAAATCATAAATTGTATTAAAGAATCAACTGAATGTAGTTTTGCAATTAGATAGTTTACATAATAAGGAGATGACTATGAGATTAAGAAATATAAAAGACTCAGATAAAAAACTAGATGAACACCCAAAAGTAATTAATATGGAAAAAGAATATAAAGGAAAATGGAATGAGAAGTTTGGTGGCGATAATCCTATACATATAGAAATTGGGATGGGTAAAGGTCAGTTTATCACATCTTTAGCGAAAAATAATTCTAATATTAATTATATTGGATTTGAAAAATTTACAAAAGTACTAGTTAGAGCCCTAAATAATTTAAGTGAAGAAGAGATTAACAACGTATTTGTTGTTCGAATTGATGTTGAAGAAATACTAGATATATTTGAAGAAGGTGAGATAGATAGAATCTATCTTAATTTTTCTGATCCTTGGCCAAAAGACAGACATGATAAAAGACGGCTTACACATCATAATTTTTTAGAAAAGTACGAGAAAATATTATCTCCAAAGGGTAAGATATGTTTTAAAACAGACAATAAGAACTTATTTGATTTTTCACTAGAAGAATTAAAGAAATATAATTGGAATGTTGAAAAGGTTACAAGAGATTTACATAACAGCATTTATGTAGAAGATAATACTATGACTGAGTATGAAGAAAAATTTGTAAGTCTTAATATGCCAATATATAGACTTGAAGCATATAAAAATAATATGTAATTATAAAAGGGGGTTTTTAGATGAAAAATAAAGTAAAAGTTAAAAAAGATAAGAAACTAGGAAGAACAAATATTGATTATTATTATTTAAAAGACAAAAAGGCTTTTAGATTTGATATTTTAAATACCATACTTAAAGACGAACAAATATTTTTAATGATTAATACCAACTATTGTTGTAGTGATGATGATAGTATACCTAAAGAAAATATTAGAACGTTAGAACAGTTCCTTAATAATAAAGGGTTGAGAAATATAGTAGTACCTATTGAAAATACAAGTAAGAAAAAAGTTTTTGGTATTGCAGTTAGTAAATCTAAAGAGCCATCATACAAATTAGGAGTTATATTACCTAAAAACATACTTGATAAAGAGATATATGATAATTTATTTAGTATTTATGATATAGAAATAGGATTAGGGTTTCTAAAAAGTGAAGATGATATTTTAGAAGATTTTAGAAAGAATTATTTTGATTCAATTTTTGACAAAGAATATTTTAACAATGCTATTTTCAATGGGATAAAATTTCATAGGATAGTAACAGATTTAGATATAGATGAGAATCTAATACATAGACTAACCCATAAAAAGTAATAAAATAAATGTTGATATTAGTACGTCTATAATTCATGTTACATATAATATAATAAATAACTCAACTTTCCTACCTTTAATTTAATGCAATAAATTAAGCGTTATAGGTTAAAAGATGAGTAAATAACTTTTTAACGTGTTAATATTGTATTAAATAATCCAATAAAATGTAATTTAGATTAAGGAATAGGGGTGTTTATGAAATTCAGTGATAAAGTTAAATATAAATATGTTCAACATAATTATGGGAAAAAACATACCAAAAAACAACAATCAGATTTTATTAGAATAATAGATGGTTTAGAAGATTATTTAGAAAAAAAAATAGGTAAATATACAAATAAAAAAAAATGACAAAAAATATTCCTAAGTAGGAATATTTTTTTGCTGTATATAAATGTTCTACTAATTTAGTTGTTTTTTTACTTAAATCATAATTTCATTAACTGTAACATATGCTATAAATAAAATTATAGATAATATAAGATATATATCAAATATTTTTGGTTGGACTACTTCAAGTGAGTCAGTTGGTACTTTACAAAATAAATTTTCTTTTTTATTATGCTTAACTGATGCATAAAATAATAAATAAACAATAGGTAATGTAATAAATGTTAATATTAGCATAGAAGGTAAATAAGTAAATATTGTTGCAGATGTAACTTTTGGCATGTTTTGTGTATAATCAGGTAAATTAAAATTATGTTGAAATAATATATAAAGTTTTGCTAAGGAAACCTGTAAACCATTAATCATAAAATGCACAATCATACTAGAATAGATTGAATTAGTTATTTTTACTAACATAAATAAAATAGTACCCATTACAAATGCATAAGAAAACTGGTTACCATTAAGGTGGAGCATTCCAAAGTATAAACCACTAATTAATGCTGCTTTTACTAACCCAACATTTTTATAATTAGATAGTAGTATTCCTCTAGTTACAATCTCCTCATTTATGGCTGGAAGTACTGCTACTAATATTAATAATAACCATAGAGGTAGATATGTTAAATTAAATATAGTGCTTGATACATGATTCTCAAAAAAAAGTTGAGAAATAAGGTTAATTAAATTTAGAAAAGGTTGTATTAAAATACTTATACCGATAGCTATTAAAGCATTAATTATACCCAATTTTTTCAACAGCAGAGTTTTTACTATATTTTGTTTAGTAATAATAAAATATAATATAACAGGTATTAAAATAAAAATAAGTTGGGGAATAAGTATTTTACTAATATTATTTAAATGGATATTAAAAGTTATTATTATATATCTTAGAGCATATCTTCCTATAATCATGATTAGTAATAATAAAAAAATAAATCTATTACCTTTCTTTGTTGAATACACAGATTCTCATTCCTTTCTGAAGAATTTAGTTTATTGTTACTTGGAATATTAAATTAAAGTTGTTTGTTTTTTCCTAATAATTATATCAATAGTATTTACTAAAATATATCTGAAAATATGTAAAGTTACTTATTTTACATTTATTCTTAGGTATAAAACAATTATAATTCAGCTGTTTAATATTGTAAAGAATTTTATACCACCTAATAAAGTTACACTATAATAATATATTAATGATTATGAATAAGTCTTACTGTATCTTTTGTACTTAATTTTTTTTGTTAAATAATCTAATAATAAAAAATGTTGAAATTAAAAAAATAAAGTGGTATATTAAGTTTAATAGTTGATTGTTTAATACAATATGTTAGATTCCCATTTACAATAAAAAATATATATTGTATGTTACCTAGTATTTTAGATGAAGAAAGGGATATAATAATGCTTTTAAATTTTTGTATCATAATTTTACTTTTACTATTGGCTAATTATCTAATGGGAAAAATTAGACTACCAGGTCTTCTAGGAATGCTTTTAATTGGTATACTTGTTGGACCATATTGTCTTAATTTTTTACACCCGATAATTATTCAGCATGAGGTAATGAACGATTTAAAAACTTTTGCATTGATCGTTATCTTACTTAGGGCAGGCTTAGGACTTAAAAAAGAATCATTACATAAAGTTGGTAAGACAGCTATATTTATGAGTTTTATACCAGGTATATTTGAAGGAACAGCAATTATGATTATATCAACATATTTGTTGGATTTTTCTTGGTTCCAAGGTGGTATATTAGGATTTATTATTGCAGCAGTGTCACCAGCAGTTGTTGTTCCACAGATGCTTGAATTAAAAGAAAAGAGACTTGGTGAAGATAAGCAGATTCCTACTTTAATTTTAGCAGGAGCATCGGTAGATGATGTATTTGCCATTACAATTTACAGTACTTTTTTATCATTATATTTAGGTAAGAATGTAAATATTACTGAACAAATAATAAAAATTCCAATTTCTATAATTTTAGGAATAGGTTGCGGAATAATTATTGGATTTATTTTATATTATTTGTTTAAAAAACTGCATATTAGAGATACTAAAAAGGTACTAATTTTATTAGCTGTATGCGTTTGTTTTAATGCTCTTAATGCTTATATCAACACTTTATTAGGAATTATGACAGTAGGATTTATTTTATTAGAAAAAATTCCTGTTGTTGCTAATAGATTATCAGATAAAATGAATAAAGTATGGGTATTTGCAGAAATGTTATTATTTCTACTAATAGGAGCACAAGTAAATATTTCTGTTGCTATGAAAGCTGGTTTAATGGGAATTATTATAATAGCAGTAGGATTAATATTTAGAAGTATTGGAGTTATTATTGCAACTTTTGGGAGCAATCTTAATTTTAAGGAGAAACTATTTTGTATAATATCCTATATACCTAAAGCTACTGTACAAGCGGCAATAGGATCAGTTCCTCTCGCAAAAGGAGTAGCAGGAGGCGAATGGATTTTGGCAATAGCTGTTTTAGCAATATTAATAACAGCACCTCTAGGATCTATAGGAATAAGATTATCATCAGATAAATTTCTTGATAAAAACATAGAAGATGGTAAAATTATAAAATACTATTGACATATATCGTTATATCGTAATATAATGATATTAAGATAAACAAATTATATAAATAAGGAGGTTTTTAATATGGCACTAGCATTTACAGATAATAATTTTGAAGCAGAGGTACTTAATTCAGATATTCCTGTATTAGTTGATTTTTATGCAGATTGGTGTGGACCATGTAAAATGATGGCACCTGTAATAGATGAATTAGCAAAAAAATATGAAGGAAAAGCCAAAATTGGAAAATTAAACGTAGATCAAAACGGAGAAACAGCCCAAAAGTACAGAGTAATGAGTATACCAACAATGTTACTTATAAAAAATGGTGAAGTTATAGATACAGTTGTTGGAGCAGTTCCTCAACAACAACTTGAATCAAAAATAGAATCATCAATTTAATCTAAGTAGTATAAGTATTTATATATTAAGAGAACCACATAATAAAGAGCCAGTAACAATAGCTTTTATTATGTGGTTTTTTCTTTATGCGTTATCTTCTAAATTATCAATTACTGTTTCGTTTTGGTTTTTATGAATTCGCATTGCATATTTACGACTAATATTTTTATCAATAATATTCATAATAACAGCAAAAAAAGGAACTCCTAAAAACATACCTATTAAACCAAACATTTTACCGCCTACTATTATTGCAAAAATAACCCAAAATGGACTAAGACCTGTTGAGTCTCCAAGTATCTTAGGACCTAATATATTACCATCAAATTGTTGAAGACCTAATATAATTAATGCAAACCAAAGAGCTTGTATGGGATTAACTAGTAACACTAATATAATTCCCGCAAATCCACCAATAAAAGGACCAAAATATGGAATCATATTTGTAATACCAACAAATACACTAATAAGTAAAGCATTAGGTATACCAACTATTAAAGTAATGATAAAGCATAAAATACCTATTATTAAGGAATCAATTAATTTACCTACAAAAAACTTTGAAAATATTTGATGGCTGTCTTTTATTATGGAAAGAATGTTATTAGCGGCTTTTTCTTTAAACAAAGCAACTATAAGTTTATTAAAACTAGCTATTGATTTTTCTTTGCTAGCTAATATATATATAGCAATGATAAAACCAAGTAGTGTATTCAATAAGCCAAAAGTAAAATTCATTGTAAAATTAATAAGGCTAGGGACAATATTAGTAAGTACACCTAAAACGCTATTAAATGTTTGAGAAAGATCATTAAGATTTTTATCAATAAATGCATTTAAACTGGTTACTACTTCTGTATCAATAAATTCAAAAGAGCTATTTTGAAGATAATTGTTTATCTCTTCTATAATTTTACCGATTATATCAGGTGATTTATTAAGTATATCAACTATACTATCTAAAAGTTCTGGAATAATAAAAGCTAAAATAATAATAATAAAACCTAGAACTGTTATATACGTTAATAAAATCGCAAGAGCTCTTTTGGTTTTTAAACTTTTAATTGTTTTTTTCTTAATTTTAATTTTGCTTACTATGTTTTCAAACCATACTACCAAAGGATTAATAAAATAAGCAATTAAAAAACCTATTAAAAAAGGAGATAATGTAGAGATAACAGATTTTAAGGAAACTTTTGTTTCTCCCCAATTACTAATAAATTTATAAAACAATATACTTACAAAAATTACTAGGATAGAATAGATGCTAATTGTTGTGTATTTTTTATTCCATTGAATTTTCACTATTTTCGCCTCCTCTTAAATGTATTTATAATTATGACTGGGTTAACCTTAATGTCTATCATAACAAATATTGACAAATTTGGAATGAAATTAATTAAAAATTAATATAAAATTAATATTTGTATAAGCAATCATCATAAGTTATTACCGAATAATTATATAATATGCAAATAGTGGATTATTTCAATAATTTCTTGACAAAATAATGAAGTATATTATATGATGATGATACCGACCGAACTTTCGGTCGGTATCATCTAGAATAAAAAAATAAGTAATTATAGAACTAAGAAAGGAGACTACTATGTTATCAAAATTTAGCGTTAAAAAACCAGTTACAATAGTAATGATTGTACTTATTTTTATAATATTTGGAGCTGTGTCATTTATGCAGCTAAATACAGACTTATTACCAAGTATGAATATTCCCTATGCTGCAGTATCAACAACTTATAGAGGTGCAAGTCCTAGGGAGGTTGAAAATATAGTCTCTAAAAATATTGAAAGTGCATTAGCGACAGTACAAAATGTAAAAAATATACAATCAGTTTCATCAGAACATAATTCATTGGTAATTGTAGAATTTGTAGAGTCAGCCAACATGGATGTTGCCATGCTTGATATGAGAGAGAAACTTGACATGGTTACTTCTTATTTTCCTGATGAAGTAAGTTCACCTATGCTTATAAAGTTTAATCCTAGTATGATGCCAATAATGGGATTTGCTATTACCAAAGAAGGCAGTAGTATGTCTGAAGTAGGAGATTTTATTGAAAATGTTGTTCAACCAAGATTAGAAAGAATAGAAGGAGTAGCTTCTGTAACAATAAATGGTGGTGTGGAAAATCAAATTGAAATAACACTAGACTCAGAAAAATTAGAGCTACTAGGTATTGATAGTAAAATGATATCTAATTTACTAAAAGCATCTAACTTTGATATGCCTGCGGGGCAAATTACTGAAGGCGACAAAGATATAACGATACGTACATTAGGAAAATTTACTAGTATTAAAGATATAGAAGATTTTATTTTAATGGAAATGCCTATTCCTGTAATTCAAGGAAATAAACAAGATATTTGGGAAGTACTAAAGAAAAAAGCTACAAATAACACTTTAGTTAGTCACCAACAAAATCCACAGAATCTTGCTAATCCAAATATAAAAACGGAAATGACTACTATTAAATTAGAGGATATAGCTACTATTAATCAAGTAGAAAAAAATGAACATGTATACTCTAAAGTTAATGGAGAAGATAGCATTTCATTAATGATTCAGAGACAGACTGAATTTAATACAACAGATGTTGCAAAAAAGGTAAATAAAGAGATTGAGAAAATAAAAGCTGAATATTCGGATATGAACATACTTACCATATTAGATCAATCAAAATATATAAATGATATGGTATCGTCAGTATCTATTAATGCTATTATTGGAGCATTATTAGCTATATTTATATTATTTATATTTCTAAAAGATATAAGACCAACTATTGTTATAGGTATTGCTATTCCTATTAGTATAATTGTATCTTTCACATTTATATGGTTGAGTGGTATCTCGCTTAATGTTGTTTCACTTGGAGGCTTAGCACTTGGTATAGGAATGCTTGTAGATAATGCAGTTGTTGTATTAGAAAATATTTACCGAATGAGAAGAGAAGGGAAAAGTAAAGTTGTTGCATCTATAGAAGGAAGTAAACAGGTTGCAGGAGCTATAACTGCTTCAACTCTAACAACAATTGCAGTATTTTTGCCAGTTATCTTCACAAAAGGATTTACAGCGCAAATATTTAAAGAAATGGCACTAACAGTAACTTTAACATTACTTGCTAGTTTATTAGTTGCATTAACATTAGTTCCAATGTTATCATCTAAACTAATTAAAAAACCAGATACAAGTAATCATCATAAAGCAATGGATGGATTTAGGAATTACTATGTTAAATTACTAAAAGGTTCCCTTAAACGCAGAGGATTAGTTTTTATATTAGCCATAATTATTTTTGCAGCAAGTATTTATGGAGCACTAACCATAGGTACAGAGTTTATGCCAACTACAGATGAAGGTCAAATAACTATTACAGCGTCTATGCCAAAAGGAACAACTTATAATAATACAGTACAAAAGGTAAAGCAAATAGAAGAGATTCTTAGTTCTTTTAATGAAATTGAATCAATTAGCTCATCTATTGGAAAAAATACAATGGGCCCAATGATGGGAGCAGGAGGAACAGATACTGGAACCATTAATTTATCTTTAGTGCCTAAGTCAGAAAGAAGTAGAAGTACACAAGAAATTTCTGATGAGATTAGGAACAAAATAGAGGAAAAAGTAGATTGTAAATTAGAAATAAATGCTGTATCTAATATGATGGCTTTTTCATCTATCCCTGTTCAAATAAATATATCAGGTACAGACTTTGAAGTACTAGAAAGCCTTGCAAAGGAAGTAACTAGTATTGTTGAAAATATAAATGGAACTGTTGAAGTAGAAAATGGTATTTCAAAAGGAGCCCCAGAGCTTAATATAATGTTAAATAAAAAGTTATCAGGACCACTTGGGATAACTACAGCAGCAGTAGCTGGAACTATAAGAGAAAGGTTAACAGATATTAAATCAACAACGCTTGATTTAAATGGTAAAAAAATAGAAGTATATATTAATGAAACAAAAGATACAAAGCTAAACACAAAAGATATTGGAGAACTTGAATTTACCTCAATGACAGGTAAGGATGTAAAATTAAAAGATATTGCAACTATTGAAGAAGGACTAGGATATACCTCTATTAATAGAACTAATCAAAAAAGAGTTATTAGCATAACTAGTAAATTAGAAGAGGGCATAAGCTCAGGTAAAGTTGGTAAAATTATTGATGAAAAATTAAAAGAGCTTAATATTCCAGATGGATATTCTATCGAAAATGTTGGGGAATATAAAGAGATTCAAGATTCCTTTAGAAGTCTGTTATTAGCATTACTATTAGGAGTAGTATTAATATATATGATTATGGCTTCACAGTTTGAATCATTCTTGTACCCATTTATAATTTTATTTAGCGTACCATTAGCGTTTACAGGAGCATTTATAGCACTATATATTACTAGAACTCCACTTAGTATAGTTTCATTTTTAGGTATGATTGTTTTAGCAGGTATTGTTGTAAATAATGGTATCGTATTAGTGGATTATATAAATAAAATGATAATAGCTGGAAAATCTACTGAAGATGCTATAATAGAAGCTGGAAGCATTAGAATTAGACCAATTTTAATGACTGCATTAACTACAATATTAGCGGTTATTCCTATTGCACTTGGTATTGGAGAAGGAGCTGAGATGATAGCACCTCTAGGTATAACTGTTATTGGAGGTCTTATAATATCAACATTTTTAACACTGATTATTGTTCCAGTTATGTATTCATTATTATATGGATTAAAGAAAAAGCTAGTAAAATAAATTTAATTGAAGAGGTTATTAGGTATGAGTAAAAAAGGTATGATATATGAAGCGGCTACATCAATTATGGTAAGAGAAGGTATTGATGGGCTAACTATTTCAAAAGTTGCTTATGAAGCTAATATTGGTAAAAGTACTGTTTACGAATATTTCGCAAGTAAAGATGAGCTTATTTATGAAACTATTAATTATATGGCAGAAAAATATGTAGAAGATTTTAAAGAAAAACTTTTTAAACATGATGGAGGTTTTGAAATAAAAGTTAAACTTCTTATAAAAATGCTTATAGCTACCATGAAAAAAGGTAATGGTAATTTTATGTTCATAGTAAGTGAATGTGATAAAACATTTAAGGCTAAAATAGAGATTCATAAGCGAATTCAAGACATTATGCTTGGGATAAGAATGAAATTTAATGATGTTATAGAAGACATTATTCAATTAGGAGTTAATGAAGGAATTATAGAAAAGCCTGTAAATAAGATTAATTTTATTGTTTGGCAAAATCTTATTGTTATGTTATCATATGAATATTCAGGTGTTGATGCTTTTCTAGAAAGGTATAACATTGATATAAGTGATGAGGAAAAAAATATAAATACTATTTATAAATATTTATTAAAAATATTATAATAAAAGTAGTCATATTAAAAATCAACTGAATGTAGTTTTACAATTACTTAAATAATCAAAAGACATAAAAGGAGACGTAGAAATGTTTGTTTTAGTTTTAGAATACATCAAATCTCTTGATGAAATTGATAAAGAATTACAGGCTCATATAAAATATTTAGATAAATATTATGAACAAAAAAAATTTATTTGTTCAGGTAGAAGAAATCCACGAGTTGGTGGAGTAATTATATGTAATGCCAATGATAAACAAGAGGTTGAATCCATAATCAAAGAAGACCCTTTTTATATTAATAAACTTGCAAAATATAATATAATTGAGTTTTCTCCTACAAAATATGGTGAAGGATTTGAAAATCTTATTATTACTTAATAAATAACAATAGTAAAGGGAAACCTACTAGGTTTCCCTTTAAATTACATCATTCCTTTTAAATCATCCATTAAGCGTTCAGCTTTATGCATCATTTTTTTTCCTTTTCTTTGCATTTTACGCATATCACGTTTATCCATATTCACAAGTGCCAATGATGATGCACCAATTACACTTCCTACTAATAATCCTGTTGTAAATTTCATAAAAAAAGCTCCTTCCCTAATTACATTAAAAATATTTAATGTATATAAAATAATAATAAATTTGAAATCTTTTATATATATTTTAGGAATAACACAAACAAAATATACTGGTAAAAATTGAAAATATTAATTGTCCACAATATATTATCCACAAGTGCAAAATTCGACAAAAAAGGAAAAATGTATATAGTTAATAAAGTTATCCCCAAGAAAATGGTGTTATCCCCAAGAAAAATGTGGATAACTACATAATTAAAATATATTTCTTGCTAAAATATACATAAATGCACTAAGACCATGAAGTAGGGCAACTTCACGGTCTTAGTGGAACAGCATATATGTAATGCTGCTTAATAAGTGTACTTGTACTTTTAGGTACTAATTTAGAACAAAGGGCGTTGTTCTAATTATATATTTGAGTATGTATAAAAAATACTCCCTCAATTATATAAGATGTAAAACACCCTAAAAGGTTACAAAAAAAACAAAAAAAAATAAAAATAATCCGTATACACTATTAAATATATTAAAAATATAGGGCTTATGAACTATGTAAAAAGGTTGTTGAGATAATAATTATTATATGTAATAATATAATTAACTCAACTTTCCCACCTTTAATTTAATACAGATAAATTAAGCGTTATAGGTTTGGTTTGCAGAATAAATATATAGAATAAACACCTATATTTTTATTTCGCAAAGCCTTATAATTAGATTATCTGCATAGAATATTGATGTGGGAAAGTTGAGTAATTGAAGATTAAAAAATTAGGAGATGGAAAATGGCTAAGTTATTTTTTAAATATGGGACAGTTTTTTCTGCAAAATCTTTAAATCTTATTGCAACAGCTCATAACTATCAGACCCAAGGTAAAGAAGTATTACTTTTTATACCTAAAAGTGATACAAGAAGTGATGGATATATATCAACTAGAGCTGGATTTAAGATGCCGGCAGAGATTATTGATGAAGAAACAAATATATTTGATATATATGTTTCTTATAATAAGAAAAAGAATATTGATTGCGTTTTAGTAGATGAATGTCAATTATTAAAGTCTAAGCATATTGATGAACTTAGAGAAATTGTTAATACATATAATACGCCGGTTATTTGTTACGGTCTTCGTGTAAGTTATACACTTGAATTATTTGAGGCAAGTAAACGGTTATTTGAACTTGCAGATAAGTTAGAAGAGATAAAAACGGTTTGTTGGTTTTGTAATAACAAAGCGACACATAATTTAAAACTTGTTGATGGTAAACCTGTATATGAAGGTAATCCTATAGATATTGGAGGCCTAGAAAAATATGTGCCTGTTTGTTATCATTGCTATAAAAACCCGGGTAAAAAATAAGGTACTAAAAAACTTTAGATTTTAAAAAGTATCCATTTGCAGGTATTTAATTCATACTTTATTTCACAAGACTTTTCTATTCCATTGATAATAACAGTACAAGCATAAGTTTTTATAGGATTGCCTGCAATTTTTTCTTCTGTATGATATAAAACTTTATTTATTTTTACTGTTGTTAATTTATGATTTTTGGTTTCTAATCGAAATTTTAAAGGCATTAAAACTCCTTGTAAATTAAACCAACCAATCATCTCAATAGGTTCCATAACTACTTTCATGGAATCACCCTTTCTACAATGAATAAAGAATCAACAAAATGTAGCGCTACAATTACTAGGTAATTACAAAATTATAAAAGACTAGACATAATGGGGTAATTTTCTTCAGGCATACCCCCGTTTAATGGATTAATACCACTATGCAAAAAGGATGCTCTAATAATAGCCGTATTACCATATTTTAAACGTATTTTATCAATAGACTCATCTAATGCAGTATATTTATTATCTTTATCAAAATCTAATAACGAAAGCTGTGTGTTGGAATTAGAGGTAAGAGAAGAAATTCTAACTCCAAGATGTCTAATTGGGGTTTTATTCCAAGCTTCGTCAAATAAAGTACAAACAGCTTTATAAATATTATGAGTTATATCGGTATGTTCGGTTAGTTGCATCTGATGTGATAAGGAAATAAAATCATGTGATTTTATACTAATACTAACCATTTTAGCAGTCATTTTAGAATCACGTAAACGCATACAAACAGTTTCTGTAAGAGATAATAAAATAAGTTTTGCAGTAGTAGAATCTGTTACATCAAATGATATTGTTGTAGAGTTACCAATACCTTTTGCTTTTGGAGAGCAAGGTTTTACAGTAGAGTCATCTAAACCATTAGCGTAAGCGTGAATAAGATACCCATGACTTTTAAAATGAGAATATAAAAGGGTTTTATCTGTTTTAGCTAAATCACCTATGGTATAAATGCCTAATCGTAGAAGTTTGGTATTGGTTGATCTACCTACCATGAATAAATCCCTAACAGGTAAAGGCCACATTTTTTCTTCTATTTCATGTGGAAATAACGTATGAATTTTATTTGGTTTTTCAAAATCGGATGCCATCTTAGCAAGTAATTTATTAGTAGAAATACCAATATTAACAGTAAATCCTAGTTCTTTTTGTATTCTATTTTTTATATGATGAGCAAATTGAATAGGTGAACCAAAGTGATGACTCATTCCTGTATAATCAAGAAAGCATTCGTCTATACTATATCTTTCTACAAGTGGAAAATATTCTTTAAATATAGCAACCATTGCATTGCTACATTGCATAAAAAGTTTGTAATTAGGAGGAACAATCGTAAGGGATGGACATTTCTCACGAGCACTAAATAAAGATTCACCAGTTTGTATACTATATTTTTTGGCTGGAATTGATTTTGCTAATACAATTCCATGTCTTTTTGATTCGTCACCACCTATTACAGCAGGTATTGTTCTAAGGTCAATACAATTAACTTGTTTTTGCAATCTATAAGCAGCTTCCCAACTTAAGTAAGCTGAATTAACATCAATATGAAAAATAATACGATCCATAATAACACCTCTAAAACTAGTATACACGAACATACGTTCCTAGTAAAGGGGTATTTTTTGGAATCAATCATTACAAATAGGGTTTATTATTAATTATATTAATGCTAAAATAAGAAAGTACGAAATTACAAAAATCACATGTACATAATAGATGATATTATTAAATTTTTAGAAAGAGGAATAGGATGGAGAATATTATATTAATTGGAATGCCAGGAGCAGGAAAAAGTACAGTAGGTGTTGTGCTTGCAAAAACTCTTGGGCTGACTTTTATTGATTCAGATTTAGTAATTCAAAATAGAGAAAATAGGTTATTGCAAGAGATTATAGATGATGTGGGAATGGAGAAATTTCTAGATGTTGAAAAAGAAGCAGTATTAAGTATACATGAAACAAAGGCAGTTATAGCAACTGGTGGGAGTGTGATTTTTAGACAAGAAGCAATGGAATATTTAAAAGAAAATGGTAAGATAGTTTATCTAAATGTTTCCTATGAAGAAATTGAAAGAAGAATAAATAATATAACAACTAGAGGAATTGCGAAGAGAAAAGGACATACTTTAAGAGATGTATATGAAGAGAGAATTAAATTATATGAAAAATATGCAGATATAAGTATTAACTGTGATAACAGAACTTTAGAGGAAATTATTTGTTGCCTTATAGAAAACATCTATTAAATGTATACACAAAGTATGATGGAAGTAAAAGAGTATTATTAATTTTACAATTACTTAAATAATTATGTGTACTAGAAAGGAAAATTTATGGAAGAAAATCTAAAACAGAACAAAATGGGCACTATGAAAATTTCAAAGCTACTTTTTTCTATGTCTATACCTGCAGTATTATCTATGTTAGTTATGGGGCTTTATAATATTGTAGATAGTATATTTGTTTCTCGTATCAGTGAGGATGCATTAACGGCAGTTTCTATTGCTTTTCCAATACAATTAATAATCATTGCATTATTTGTGGGGTTAGGTGTCGGTATTAACTCACTTATTTCACGAAAACTAGGGGAACAAGATCATGAATCAGCAGCTAATGCCGCAGAACATGGGATAATCTTATGTTTATTTTTATATGTACTTATTTTATTAATTGGAGTGTTTTTTGCAAGGGATTTTTTAGAGTTATTTTTGAAAGATCCACAAGACCAAAATATTGTGGAGTTAGGAAGCGGATATCTTAAAATAATAATGATATTTTCAATAGGGAATTTAATAGCTCAAGCAGGAAGAAGTATTCTACAAGGAACTGGGGATATGATACATCCTATGAGAGCACAGTTAATAGGAGCTATAAGTAACATTGTGCTAGACCCTATTCTAATTTTTGGATATTTTGGATTCCCTTCAATGGGTGTTAATGGTGCAGCAATAGCTACTATTTCAGCTCAAATAATTGCAATGGTATATGTATTGTTTGTATTATATACAAAAGAGAATGTTTTGAAGATTAATTTAAGAAATTTTAAATATGATAAAAATATTTTAAAAGGAATTATTCTTGTTGGGTTACCCGTGGCCATAATGCAAGCTATTGCTTCAATTATGATTGCAGGGTTGAATTTAATACTAAGAGAGTTTGGAAAAACTTCTATGACAGTTTTAGGAGTTTATTTTAAAATACAATCTTTAATTTTCATGCCTATATTTGGATTATCTCAAGGAGTTATGCCTATAGTTGGATATAATTACGGAGCAAAAAATAAACAACGTATTATAAAAACGGTAAAATTGGGTATTATTGTAGCCGTTATATATATGACAGTAGGTTTTTTGGTATTTCAGATTATTCCAGCTCAGTTATTAGGACTATTTGAAAGCTCTGATGAGATGGTAAAAATAGGAGTTCCAGCATTTAGAATCATTAGTTGTGTATTTCCATTAGCCGCTGTTTCTATTATGTGCGGGACAGCATTTCAGGGGATGGGGAAAGCATACATAAGCATGATTGTTTCAATCATAAGACAATTAGTGGTTTTATTGCCAGCAGCTTATGTACTTGCTTTATTATTTGGTTTAGATGGAGTATGGGTTTCTTTTATTATAGCAGAAATAGTTGGACTTACTGTTACAATCATTTCATCAGTAAAATTATATAATAAAGAGTTAGTAAAGTGGGAAAAGTAGAGGTGAATTCTTAACTAACCTCAATATACTTTGATTTAATTTTTTTAAAGTCTTCCCACGCATCTCTTTTTTTAGAAGGGTCACGTAATAATGCAGAAGGGTGATATGTAGCAATTAAATGATATCCCTTTCTGGTTACCCAAATTCCATGTTCTTTTGTAATTTTAAAATTTTTATCTATAATACATTGAGCTGCAACTCGTCCAAGGCATACAATTATTTTAGGATGGATAAGTTGAACTTGGTATCGAAGATAAGGAAGACAAGCTTTCTTTTCTGATTCCAAGGGATTTCTATTATTAGGTGGTCTGCACTTTACAATATTAGCTATGTATATTTCATCTCTAGATATATTAATTGCATTTAATATTTTATCAAAAAGTTGTCCTGATTTACCAACAAATGGTACACCTGTTAAATCTTCTTGTTCACCAGGACCTTCACCTATAAACATTAAATTTGTATTGATATCACCTTTGCCGAATACCATATGATGTCTAGTTTTATGTAAATTACATTTCGTGCAGTTATTGCATGATTGCTCTAACTGGGTCCAATCTAACATATAAATCACCTCTTTTAGGATTCTTATGGCTTGTACTAGATTCTAATAACTATGAAATTAAGCATTATTTTGCTTATATTCTATTAAAGCTTTTGCTAATTGATCTGGACATGAAGTGGATTTTGAACCACAAGGCACACCTTCTAGACGTTTAATTACTTCATCTATATCTTGTCCATCTATTAATTTACTGATACCTAACAAGTTACCAGCACAACCAGAAGTAAAATGAACGTTAATTACCTTATTATCTTTTACATCAAAGGTTATCTTCTTTGAGCATGTACCAGAAGTATAATATTCATACATATAAAATCTCCTTTCTAAATAAACTGCAATTACCTAAATAATTGCAAAAATATCAGTTGATTACAATATATTAAAATTTTTTACGAACATGAATATGTTACAATAAAAAAGCCTAAATGATAACAAATAGTATACATTAATTAAATTTATTATGCAATAAAAATTGATAAGCTAAATGCTTATTTCTTAACGTTGTTTACATTATTTAGAAATTATGATAATATTTTTTTATGCTAACTATATATATAGCTTATATGACTACAAATGTGATGGAATTTTAGCAGAGAAAAGTTAAGAAATGACTTTATTATATAAGCTAATTCAGCAGTATTAAAAAAACAACTAAATTAAGTTATGTGAAAAATGCAAATGATAGTTTGGAAAAACCTAAAGAGATTTTTATAGCAGATAAAATAGAGAATGAATGCGTGCTAATAAGTTCAGAAATGCCAACTGACTTTTCATATATTACAATAACAGGTAATTATCAATATGTCTCAAGCATGGAAGAAATCTCTTTTGCACTTGATGATATGAGAGACCCAAAGTCTTATAGGATTTTTACAGTTGATGCTTATTCATTTCCAAATGAAGATTATTAAATAAGATTAATCTACAAAAAATAAGAAGAAGTAGAAAACTAAGACTATTTGTGAAAAAATAGTTCAGATATTTAGAGATGAATGGTATTCACAAAAAACTAGTATTATGAGATAATAATAATAAGTTTTGGAATTAGTTTAACTAATTTAAATTAGTAATAAACAAGGAGGCTATATTTGTGAGTATTGTAGGAATTATTGGTGCAATGGAAGAAGAAGTGGCTGTTTTAAAAGAAAAAATGGTAATCGATAAGGTAGAAAAGTTTGCTAGCCTAGAATTTTATATAGGTAAAATGTATGATAAAGATGTTGTTGTAGTTAGATGTGGTATTGGAAAAGTAAATGCGGCAGTATGTACTCAATTAATGATTGATAAATTTAATGTAGATATGATAATAAATACAGGTGTTGCAGGTGCTGTTAGCAATGAACTAGAGATAGGAGATATTGTTATTTCAAAAGATGCCCTTCAACATGATATGGATGCAACGGGATTTGGATATAAACTTGGAGACATACCAAGAATGGATGTTAGTTGTTTTAGTGCAGATGAAAAGCTTATGGAACTTGCTAGAGAAGCAAGTAAGCAAAAGATTACAAACCATCATGTGTACGTAGAAAGAATAGTAAGTGGTGATCAATTTATTTCTGATATAAAAACAAAAGAACAACTATTAAGTAATTTTGAAGCATTTTGCACAGAGATGGAAGGAGCTTCTATAGCTCATGTTTGTTATCTTAATAAAATACCATTTGTTATTATAAGATCAATATCTGATAAAGCTGATAATTCAGCAGAGATTAATTTTGCTGAATTTACACAGATTGCAGCAGATAATTCTACTAAAATAATAGAAGGAATTGTAGAACTTGTATAAAATGTAAATAATTTACAAATAATCCCTTTCCAAAAACACAATGGTGTTGTATAATTAAAATTGTAAATAATTGGAAGGGGAGTTTTGTATGTATGATATGATAAATTTATTAGTTTGTTCAATTGTATTTTTTGTTTTTATTGTTGGTGTATTTAGTTGTTTATCAGCTAATAATAAGTATAATGGTATACTAAAAACAATTGATGGGAAATTTATGGACAAGGATGTAATGTTAATAGAACATCAATATAGACATAGAGTAGTTTCAGGGAATAAACCTATAAATACGAAGATATTTATTGAAAAATATTTTTATAATATAAAGGTTAATAAGATTCCAATATATATATTAGAAGACCTTGCAGTTAATACGTTATATTTTGTAATATTAATTGGATTAACATTTACTTTTTTAGAAATAGCATTAATGAATAAAGTTTATCTATCTAACTTACCAAATGTCTTAATATGTGGTATAGTAGGATTAATATTAGGGTTATTATTATTAGGGATAAGAATGATTTGTAGAATAGACGATAAGAAGGAAGTAGCAATAATATATATGTGTAATCATTTAGATAACGAATTACAAATCGTTATGAATGGGGTTAAGATTGCCAATGAAGGTTATAGTAAGAATAAAGAAATTAAAAAATTTAATAAAAAAGATAAAAAAAATATTGAAAATATCAAAGACTACACTAAATTTAGTAGGAACAGGGATGAAAATATTTCAAACAATACAAAAATATCAAAAAGAAAAAGTCCTAAATTAGATGAGAAAGTTCTTGAGGACGTTATTAAAGAAATCATGTCTTAAAATATAATGCTTTTATGTAGCAGGTTAGTTTATCTAATAAATCATCATATCATAATTAAATCAAATGGTATGATGATTTTTTTAAAAGAGGTATATTCCAATTTGATTTTACTTATACTGAAATAGGTAATGTTTAACATAATAGAATAACGTTCGCTTTTCTAGAAAATAGGTTTCCGCGAAGATGGTATAGGGTAATATTCCGTCAGCAGATTAAACGTCATGTTTAAACAGCTGAACTCGCCGTCCATGGCTCGCTGCTCCATATTACCCTATACCATCTTCGCTAGGCTCATTGGTATTCATACTGATTATTCAATCAAAATTTAGTGCTATGGGGATAAAATGATTAATAGTAGTACTAAGTTTGAGTATATAAACTTATAAACGACTTAAACATTAAAGGAGGAAGGGAAATGACTGTAAAGTTACCTGTTACAAATGAACATGGCTTCTATGAAATTAGGTTAGAAAGTATTGGGGGATTAGGAGCAAATTTAAGTGGGAAAATTTTAGGAGAGTTAGGCGCTCTATACCTAGGACTTAATAGTTCTAATTTTGCAAGTTATGGTTCTGAGAAGAAAGGTACACCAGTAAAGGCTTTTGTTAGATATTGCGATCCTAATATGGAAATAAGGATAAATAGTCCAGTAGAAAAACCTCATGTTCTAGGAATTTTTCATGAGCGATTAGCTGGTAAAGTATCTGTAATGGCAGGTGTTGATGAAAATACAATGGTTGTTATTAATACCAGTGAAGAACCTAACAAAGTTAGAGATCATCTTAAAATGCATGGAGGAACATTAGTATGTATTGACGCTTTAAAAATAGCACTAGAAGAAAATACAAGAATTAATATGGTTATGTTAGGTGCAATTGGGAAAGCGACTGGATTTATAACATTAGAGTCTTTAGAAGAAGTAGTTAAAGATACAATTGGTAAAAAATATCCAGCTGCACTTGAAGGGAATTTAGCTGGAGTTAGAAGAGGATATGAAGAGCTAAATAAAATAAAGATTGAAAACGACGGAAAATATCCTTATCAAGAATATGAAGAAGTTAAGAGAGATTGGGGATATGAAAATGCACCTATAGGTGGGGTAAATATTATACCAGGTAGTACAGTAACCAACGATTTAACAGCTAGTAGAGAAGGATATGTCCCTATATTTCATGAAGATAAATGTATACATTGTGGATTATGTGATACAACATGTCCAGATATGGTTTTTCAGTTTGTAGAAGGAGAGTATAAAGGAAAACAGGCAATGGTGAATAAAGGACCAGATTACCATCACTGTAAAGGGTGTTTACGATGTGTAGAAGTATGTCCTACAGCAGCATTGACAGCCGAATTAGAAAGAGATTATGATATATGGAATATACATGTAAGAAATAAAGATTTAATTGTGGAGTCTATGAAATTTGAAGATGCGGGAGCTAATTCTATTGTAAATACAGAAAGTGGAAATTAGAAATCTAAAGACTTACTTCTTATTAGAAGTGGGAACCCAACATATTGTATTAAAGAATCAACGGAATATAGTTTTGCAATTACTTAACTAAAAATACGGCAATAAGGAGGATTTGGGAATGGTTGAACAAAAAATTGTATTTGATAGCGGAAATGAGTTAGCGGCTTATGCTGCAAAGCAAATAAATTATCATGTAATGGGGTATTATCCAATAACTCCATCTACAAAGATAGCAGAACACCTTGATTTATTAAAAGCAGAAGGAGAACATGACGTAGTTATGATACCAGGGGACGGAGAACATGGAGCAGCTGGTATATGTTATGGAGCTACTGCTGGAGGTGGACGTGTATTTAATGCTACTTCGGCAAATGGATTATTATATGCTTTAGAACAATTACCAGTTCAGTCTGGTACAAGATTACCAATGGTTCTTAATATCGTATGTCGTACAGTATCAGGACCACTTTCTATAAAAGGTGACCATAGTGATATAATGTATACATTAAATGCGGGATGGATTATTCTTTTTGCAAAAGATCCTCAAAGAGTCTATGATATGAATATATGTGCGTTGAAGATTGCTGAAAAAGTTAAGCTACCAGTTATAGTTGCTTTTGATGGATTTTTTACTAGTCATCAAAAAAGAAGAGCTAATGTTTTTGCAAAAGATGAAGACGTACAGAATTTTATTGGGAAATATGAAGCCAAATATCATTTGCTTGATCCGGATAAACCAATTACAATGGGTTCATATATGAATGAACCAGACCTTATTAATAATAAATTTCAATTACATCAAGCAATGAATGATTCAAGAGATGTTATTAAAGATGTATTAAGAGAATACGGTGAACTATCAGGTAGGACCTATGATGTAGTAGAAGGTTATAAAATGGAAGATGCCGAGGCAGCTTTATTCATTATTGGATCAAGTTTTGATACTGCTATTTTAGCGGTTGATGAACTTAGAAAAGAAGGGAAAAAAGTTGGCGTATTTGCAGTTAACACACTAAGACCATGGTACAAAGATGAAATCTATGAAATGGTAAAAAACACAAAGGCAATAATTGTCGCAGATAGACAAGATAGTTATGGTGCTAATGGTGGAAATTTATCTATGGAGTTAAAAGCTACACTTCAAGATTTTAAATCAAACATTGAAGTAGCTTCGTTAGTTTATGGACTTAGTGGTAAAGACTTTTATATAGAAGATGCTATAGAGATGTTAGATAGAGCACTAGAAATTGCTAAAACAAATAAGGTGGAAAATAGATTTGATTATTATGGTAATTATAAAGGAAATGAAAATTATGAACCCATTCAATTATTTAAGCCTATAACAAAAGAAGAGTCATCGCCAGGAATAACACAAGTAATTAAAGATGAAGAAACAGGAAGATTTAATGTAAAAGGCGGTACTCCTAAACTAGCTACAAAGATGCCTAAACGCTGGGGGCCAGGTAGTGGAGCTTGTCCAGGTTGCGGTATTCCTGTTAATGTGAATTTATTATTAAAAGGTATTGAAGGTAATGTAGTATTATTATTTCAAACAGGATGTGGAATGGTTGTAACAACACCTTATCCTCAAACTGCATTTAAAGTAAGTTATATTCATAATTTATTTCAAAATGGTGGAGCTACATTGTCAGGTCTTGTCGAAATGTTTCACGAGAAACAAAGAAGAGGAGAAATACCGGAAGGTGATGACTTCACATTTATTATGGTTAGTGGAGATGGCGGACTAGACATTGGTATGGGAGCAGCTCTTGGTGCAGCACTTCGTAATCATAAAATGATAATAATGGAATATGATAATGGTGGTTATATGAATACAGGGTATCAACTATCATATTCATCACCAAGAGGAGCAAAAACATCTACATCTCATGTAGGTCCAGCGCAAGCAGGAAAGTCAAATTATAATAAAGATACTCCATTACTTTTTGCGGCAACTAATATTCCTTATGTGGCAACAGTCGCTGAATCAATTCCAATGGATTTTATAAGGAAGGCTGCAAAAGCTCAAAAATATGCTTCGGAGTATGGTTTATCTTTTATAAAAACACTATCTGCCTGTCCACTAAACTGGGGAGATGAACCACGATATGAAAGAAAGGTTATTGAAGCAGGAGTAAATAGTTGTTATCATCCTTTATATGAAATTGAAAATGGAATAACCACTATTACTTATAATCCAGAAACTAAAAATAAAAAAATATCAATGGGTGAGTTTTTTAGCATGATGGGAAGAACAAAACATCTAACAAAACCTAAGTATGAAGATTTATTAAACGATATTCAAAAAGAAGTAGATAGAAGATGGGAAAGATTAAAAGCTAGAGATGAAAGTAGCGTGTTGTAAATATTGTATAAGATGTTTTGCCTTTTTTTATTCCGCAAAGCCTTATAATTAGCTTGTCTGCATAGAATATTGATGTGGAAAAGTTGATTAATTAATTTTATGAATATAAATAACTATAAAGGAAATAATAATAAAGACTATCTAAGTATTGCAATATACTTTGGTTTGAGGTATTATAAAATTAGAAAAGGACACTAAACGTGTCCCTCTAAAAGGAGAATAATGCCGTATTCTCTAATTACTAAAAATTAGTTTAATGATGATTGAAACAATAAGTTTCACTATAAACGCTTCTGAAATGTGAGTCAGGAGCGTTTTTAGTTTATCTTTCGTATCTCTCTTCATATAACTCTCACCCCCTTTTGCTATTGCGTAAGGTTGGTAAGAGGAACACGTCCATATGTCCTTATCATTATTATAACATACAATACATAAAAGTAAATTTAATATTTCCTGAATTTGCAATACTAAGTTAATAGTATAGTTTTAATCAAATTACTAGAAATATTTATAGATAATGGATAGAATGTAAGCATTTAAAAATGACTATATATTAGCCTGACACCAACGAACATATGTTTGCAGGTTAGCTGATTATTTGATATAATATAAATGGTGATGATATGAAAAAAAGTATATTAGATAAATTGCAAGTGTTAGCAGATGCAGCAAAATATGATGTTTCATGTGCATCTAGTGGTCTGAATAAAAAAAATACAGGAGCTATTGGTAATTCAGCGGCAAGTGGTATTTGTCATGCTTGGTCTTCTGATGGAAGATGTATTTCATTATTAAAAATATTATTAACTAATTTTTGCGTATACGATTGTGAGTATTGTGTTAATAGACTTAGTAATGACGTTGATAGAGCAAGTTTTACACCAGAAGAGGTAGCTGAACTTACTATTGAATTTTACAGAAGAAATTATATTGAAGGATTATTTTTAAGTTCAGCTATAGAGAAAAACCCTAATTATACAATGGAGAAAATAATAAAAACACTATTGATACTTAGAAACAAATATCATTTTGCTGGATATATTCATGTAAAAGCTATACCTGGAGCTGATGAAATATTGATACATCAAGCAGGAGAGCTTGCTGATAGAATGAGTGTTAACATTGAATTACCAACAGAAGATGGGCTTAAATTATTAGCACCGCAGAAATCAATGAAGAAATTATTTTTACCAATGAATCAGATAAAAGATCAGATTAATCAATCAAAATATGAATTATCTCATTTTAAAAATGCCAAAAAATTTGTACCAGCTGGACAATCTACTCAAATGATTGTTGGTGCTACAAATGAAAGTGATTTCTCTATGATAAATATTACCGATCAACTATATAAAAGGTTTAGTTTGAAACGGGTATATTTTTCAGCATATGTTCCTGTTAATAAAGGCGGTAATCTACCTGCTATATCTACAGGTGCAACTCCTATGATCAGAGAAAATAGACTATATCAAGCTGATTGGCTATTAAGATTCTATAAATTTGAGGCAAAAGAATTATTAGATAAAGAAAATCCTAATTTTGATTTAGACTTTGATCCCAAAATAATGTGGGCGTTTCGTAATATTCATGAGTTTCCAAAAGAAATAAATAAAGTATCACTAAATGAATTATTAAGAATACCTGGCATAGGATTAGTTTCTGCAAGAAGAATACTAAACCAAAGAAAAGTTAGAAATATTACTTATGAAGACTTGAAAAAAATAGGAGTTGTAGTTAAACGAGCAAGATTTTTTATAACATGTAATGGGAAGTATTATGGGGAAAAAAATCTTGAACCAGAAACTATTAAAAATATATTGAATCCCTTACCACCATATGAACAATTGGAACTGAGAATAAATCAATAAGATAGAACTGCATATTGTATGTAAAGAATTATAATTACTAGTTTTGCAATTACCTATAATAATAAGGATTGATTTGATGGTTTATTTACATGATGGAACTTTTAATGGCTTATTAACATGTATATATGAACATTATTATACAAAAAAAGTGTCAGGTATATATTGGGAAGATATATATGAAATGGAGTTATTAGAAGAAGAATTATATATTCCAACGGATGATATAAAGGCGAAAAAAGTATATTATGCTATATGGAATAAAATATCTGATGAAGCTATGATGAATGTATATTATACGTTCTTATCAAATGATTATAGAAAAGATTATTATATATTAAAATATCTTGAGTTAGGATTTAAGATGGGTTATAAAATAGATAACGATCATACGAACAAAGATGTTATAAATGTTCATAAACTATCATCACAAGTATCTAAGGAAAGGCATAGGCTTCTAGGAATATTAAGGTTTCAAGAAGTAGGTCATGGTTTATATGCACCCGTAACACCGGATAATGATGTTATAGAACTACTAGCAGAACATTTTGTAGATAGACTCAAAAACGAACAATTTATTATACATGATAAAAAAAGAAAAAAAGCAGTTATTTATAATAAAAAAGAATGGATAGTAGCAGATTTTGATTTACAAGAAAAAATTTTTATATCAAAAAAAGAAAAAAAGTTTCAGGAAATGTGGAAAGGGTATTTTGAACATATAAGTATAAAAGAAAGAAAAAATCTAAGATTACAACGACAATTTGTTCCAACTAGATATCGTAAAAACATGGTAGAATTTAATAATAATCATTAATTTTCTATCCCATATAATAAATTAAAACTTTAATAAAACAAAAAAGCACCGAGTAAAATCGATGCTTAAAAGGATGTGAGGGGGAGTTACTTTTTGTGGATTAATCATATGTAGATTATTCCTTAAATTTATAATACTACAAAGTTGTGTATTATTTTTGTTGCAAATGTAAACAATGTGTAAACATTTTAAGGTATTCAAAAAATATGTTATGATTTTACTAAATTATGTAAAGCATTAGTGCGTAATATCTTTACTTAATAAAGACATGCGATAATGATCTTCCCATACATTATTAATTTTAATATATTTTTTTGAAATACCCTCATTTTCAAAACCGAATTTCTTAACTAGATTAATGGAAGCTGAATTTTTGGGCATTATATTTGCTTCAATACGATGAAGCTTATATTCATTAAACATGATATTGATACCTTCATTTAGAGCTTCAGTCATATAGCCTTTTTTTATTTCATCTTTATCAAGTTTATATCCTAAGGTACAAGACATTAAACAGCCTCGTACTATGTTAGAAAAGGCAATGGTACCAATTATCTTATCACAAAAAGTATCATCTTTTTTAAAAATCCATAATCTAAGCATTGATAAGTTATTAATTAAATCCTTTTCTATTCGTAGGCTTTTTTTATGATAAGCAGGCTTATAAAAATTTTGATTACGTTTCGGTTCCCAAGGTTCAAGAAATTCTTTGTTACGTGTATAATAGTCAAGAACTCGCACAGAATAAGATGTGTCAATTGTTCTTAATAATAATCGGTTTGTTAAATATATTTTTTTCATTTTTCCCCCAACTTACATTTTATCTATTAGTGATATTAAAAAATCAATTAGATATAATAATTAATCATTTAAGAGTTATTAAAATTGTTTTGACTTAAATAAGTTATTGTATATATGTAGCAATATAGATAACATGTATGCAATATAAACAGTTATAAATAATTCTTCAACAACACGAGGTATCCAAAAAATTATAAAAGCTTTTTTAGATAATGCAGGAATAAAGACTCTAAGAATCTGAGTATTGATTGTTGTTACAAGAATACCAGGTATACCCACTGAAATTAGTAGTTTTAAAAAATTATAATATATATTTGATGTAGAGTTGCGTTTTTGAATAAATTGATCAATAAGAAGTAATAATAAACCAATAAAAGAAGTAATTATTAAACCTACTGAAGTAAAACTTGTTTTTTTACCTATGGATATAAGGTATTTAGCCCAATCGCTATATTCAAAAAAAGTAATTTGAATGTAATTAACAATTCCTATTAATCCAATTGTAGTAAATATTATAATACATATTGTTTGTAAACGCTTTATAGATATCCCTTTCAATAGCTTCCATAATAGTGGAGTTAAGACACCACCTAAAATAGCAGTTAAAGTCAACCATGGAATATAAGCTCCTTGAGGTTTAATTAAAAAACCGATAATATCAGCTAGACCACCTGTAATTCCTCCTACAAGAGGTCCAAATAATATACCAGGCATTGTAGTAAAAGGTCCAGAAAAACTAATTCTAATTGCTGGCACCCCAGCTATAAAGATATAAGTACTAAACATTTTTACTACCTGAGCTATAGCTATTAGTAAACCTGTTTGTACTATCATTGTTATATAATTTTTTGTGTATGATTTATTCATTTATGTGCCTCCATTCTAAGATGTTTTATTAAATCATTTATATATAGCAAACACAAAATTAGCTATATATAGATCACATAAACGTTTTTTGTATTATACATAACAAAAAACCCCCTTTCTTTTTATATATTCTGTTACATAAAAAGAAAAAAGGTATCAAATCATACATTTATTCTCTATGCAACAGCGGAAGCAATATTACACCGCAAACTTAATAACAAGCTTTTCGTTTAGAGGCAACTTCCCATCCTCTAACACTTAACGCGTAATATCTACTCTGCTACAGTACTACATTATTATATAAAAAAAAGAATAAATTGTCCATACTAATTTATATCATTACTCATTAGTTCCGTCTCCCCAAGGTCCCACCAATCCATGTAGTTAATGGTATGGATGAAATAAGACCAATACTTCCAGCAATAGCTCGGACAATTTCAGAAGCAATCATATCCATATTCAGTATTTCCGTTATTGATATGTTATATGCTATAAATAATAGTAATAAGTGAATTGATCCGCCAACATATGCTAAAATTAACGTATTAGACATAGAGCCCATAATGTCTTTGCCAATGTTCATACCAGAACGTATTAATTTTTTAGTTGGTATATTAGGGGTGTTTTCTTCAATTTCCCACATGGATGATGCAATGGATAAAGAAACATCCATTACAGCTCCGAGAGCCCCGATAATAATTCCAGATAATAAAATACCTTTGAAATCTAAATTTCTATTCCTAGGAATATAGGCGAGCATTCTTGCTTGTTCTTCACCAAGGCCAGTAAGCATTGCAACTTGACTAACTTTACCAGCAGCAATAGCGGCTATAATAACACCTCCCACAGTCCCTAAAATAGCAGTTCTTGTTTTCTTGTTCCAGCCACTAATTATAATTAATGTAAATGTAGTTGTTATAGAAACAATACAGACAGTTACTATTAAAGGATTATAACCTTTAAGAATTAAAGGTAACATAATAAAGCTAATTATTAATATAGTAAAAGTCAATGTAATCACTGATTTAAAGCCTTTAAAACCGCCTATAACTATTAGTAAAATCAAAAATAATATAATAATAAAGAAAATAGCTCGATCTCTACAACGCTCATAAATATGTATATTTCCAACCTTACCATCATCTGTTTCATAAAGATAAATATACATACAATCACCTTTTTTAAAAACTAAGCGATAAGGATTAATCATCTCTACAGTATTTCGTACTGAATACTCTTCACCTTTATGTTTACCTTTTAAAATCTTAATTAAAAGATGTTGATACCGAATATCTTGTTGTATAGGAATATCTGGACGACTTTCTTTGGTATCATCTCTATCAATCCTAATTACTTTTGCTTTAACTACATTATATTCAGGTTTTTTCATATCTTCGTCATAATATTCATTTACAGTACTATATTTTTCCTCATCTAAAGTTTTATTATATTGTAAGGTGCAAGATGTGAAGGATAAAATAATAAGTAATACTATTAATAAAAATTTCCACTTCATAATAATTGCTCCTTTTAAATTTTGAAATTAGCTGGATAATTTCAAAACTACGTTCAGTTGATTATTTAATAATAAGAAAAGGGGATGTCAATAGTGACAACCCCTGATAAGGCTTTTTGTGTTATCTTAATTAGCTGGTACAAGTAAAGTTCTACCAGTATATATTTTATTAGGATTTGAGATGTTGTTTATTCTGGCAAGCTCTTTATAGTCAATGTTATAGATTTTTGCGATTTTCCAAAGAACATCACCATATTTAATTTTATAAGTATCTAGTGAAGAAATAACATTTCCTTTTGGTGCAACTATAATTTTAGTTGATTTTATATATTTGACAAGCTCATCTCTTATAGGAACAAAAGTATCAACGACATTAGTAGCCCCAGTAAAAGAATATTTGTCCCCACCAGTGTAAGCAAAGTCATTTGTTACTACTGAATATTCTTTATCCATTTCAATTGGGGTTCCATCTTCTAATGTGATACTTATAATTCTATTATCATACTCGGCCTTAGGATTATAAATTACTTTTATACCAGCAAATTGACCATCTACCATGTCTTTTGCTTCTATACCATGGTTAACTAAAGAAATAAGATGTGAACCAGTGACCTTTAACGTTACTAAAGTATTATCAAATGGCATAACTTCATATAAATCACCCATAGTAATAGTACCTTCTTCTATTGTTCTTCTAAGACCTCCACCATTCGTAAGTCCTATTTGAACATTAGTAGCTTTTCTCATAATATCTGTTACCCAATATCCTAATGGAGTTACATTTTTTATACTTTTATCATGAGATAAAGTCCCCGTTAATTCACCAAGAACTTCATTTGCAATTGGAGCAAATTCATTTTCAAATTTAGTATATGTATCTTTGGTTTGTGTATCTTCAACTAAGAGATCAGAAGTTAACTTATAAACAGATTCTACAGATGGTGTAATAGATTTAACTGTTCCATCTTCATTTAATATAATAGATAGTTTACCTACTGCTCTGCCATATTTATATGCTTGAACAACAGGTATTTTATTAATGTAACCGGAAACAGTCTTATGTGAATGACCTGTAATAACAGCATCTAAGCCATCTACTGAACATAGTGATTCTATTTCATCACCTGTTACAGGAAGAGTTGGATCAGAACCTCTAGATTCTTGAGCTGAAGGTACGTGTGTCAAAGCAATAATTATATCAGGAACTCCTTCATTTGCTTTACCTGATTTTAGAAAATCTATCCATATCTTAGCAGCATCTTTAGCACTTTTAAATTCTAAAGTTTTAACATTTTCCACTTTTGTTTTATAAGCGGTCTCTATTGTAGACAAGCCAATGAAAGCAATTTTTTTACCAGCAATTTTATGTATTAAATAAGGTTTTGCCCATGTTACAGGTTGATTAGTAGTTTTATCATAAATATTTGAAGCTAGAAAAGTAAAATTACCATCTTTTGCCCATTGTTCAATTCTATCGACACCCCAGTCAAATTCGTGATTACCTACAGCAGAAGCAAGAAGGTTCATACCTTTAAACATCTCATTAACTGGAGCACCATAAGTTAGGTTAGATAAGGCTGTCCCTTGATAATTATCGCCACCAGAAACAACGATAGTATTAGGGTTTTTAGCTTTTTGAGCATTAATATAACCTACCATCTTGGACATACCAATATTTTTGCCACTTTCTTTTACGTTACCATGGAAGTCATTTACAGTAAGTATGTCAATTACATTATCAACGGCCTCATCAACAGGAACAATTGTTTGAGTTAGTGATTCTGAAGAGGTATCTCCTGCCAAAACAAGTTCATTGGGCATACTTAAAATTACTGTCAGAATTAGCATTATGCAAAAAATCTTTTTTTTCATAACCTATCCTCCATTTGGGTATTTTGGTGTTATATAATTAACCATTTGAGATTAATAATATAACCCAATTATATGTTGAATAAATCAATATAAATATAATACTAAATAAATTTTATTTAGTACTATATTTATATCTTACTTCCCGACGAATACTATGTCAATAAATTATTGAGTATTATATGTTAAATTAATGTAAAAGTTATTTATACTATATTATTCCTCTGTTTTTTGAAATAAAGTATGATTTGATTTTGTATAAGCAGTATGCCTATTGCCGATGTAATTTAATTGTGCTTCAATTTCAATCATATTGCTAGACTCATGGTTGTATATTCTAATATTATGTGGTTCTCCATCATCATCTCTATGCTGAAGATAATTATTAATTATATCAGTTGCATTTTCTTCACTAAAAATATTTCCATAAATAATTTTATATTCATCTTTGGGTATAGTTAACGAAATATGATATCCTTCATCTAATCTTGTACGAGTCTCATAGATACTATTTAACATTTTTAATCGTCCTCTCTTTTTATATTAACTAAGTAAATTAATGCTGATGTTTAATATCAGTTTATATTTTTTACCAATAAGGAATTTTTTATGTAAATTTACCAGAAGTCGTTATTAATAGTAACTATAAAATTTTGTTTTAAGCGGGTTTCGAGCTTTGCTTATGTTTAGCCAATGCAATAACATGCTCACTAACGTCCCAAGCTTACTAACAACAACGGAAGTACTTCTCTATTTGTCGTTAATATAACTTTTTGATATATAAAATAATTCAGAATGCTTTGATTTAGATGCAGTGACATTCATGGTATGTACCACCTATACATCTATTATATAATACTTTTTATAAAATTTTCGCATATTGATATATAATAAAATTTAACACAAAAAAATCAGGTTATATATGACTTATAACAAGTTTTTAATTTATTAAACTGTCAAACTCAATATTTGTCGAAAAAAAGATAATATATAAAAAAATAATTAATTATATTAAAAATAAATTAAAAACATTGACATTAAGAACGCAATGAATTATTATATAATAAATTAAAATAAAGAATGAGAGGAATAATATTAGATATAAATGTGTAAAAATATAAGAAAAAAAATTATAGTTATCTTAGTGGGTATTCTTATGTTGATTACATACAATACTGAAAGAACAACCACATTATTGGAACTAGTAAATTATAGTCAGGTATATGAAATGAACAATGAGGGATTTTATGGAGAAGACATTAATATAGTTGTTATTGATACAGGGGTTGCTCTACATGAAGATCTAAAAGGTAACATAATATTGTTCAAAGATTTTGTAAATGATAAAAGAGAAACCTATGATGATAATGGGCATGGTACAAATATTTGTGGTATTATTGCAGGATATGGTGTGAAATATCGAGGTATTGCACCCCGCTCTAAAATAATTATGTTAAAAGGAATTGACAAGGATGGACTTACTAATATGCTTTACTTATCAAGATGTTTTCAGTGGATTATTGAAAACAAACAAAAATATAATATTGAATTTGTGTGTATGTCTCTAGGATTTGATAATAATGATGACAATATTATTTTAGACAATTTAATTGATTCTCTGTATCAAAATAAAATTCAATTAATTACGTCTGCAGGAAATAGAGGAATGTTAGATAATCGCATTACATCACCTGGAAATTATGTACAAGTTTTAACTGTAGGAAGTATTAATTATATACCTAGCGTTAATCAAAAGATATGTGATAGCAAAATATCAGAATTTAGTAGTATGAATTCAGAAAATAATAAACCAGATTTATTTGCTCCAGGTGAGAGGATTTTTACAACAAGTAAGTATAAAGATTACTATGAAAAAGTAGATGGTACATCATATTCAGCAGCAATAGTAACTGGACAACTAGTATTATTAAGAGAAAAATATAAATCGCTTATGTTTGATGAATTTAATAAAGTTATGAAAACATTTGTTTATAATAAAATTTTGTATTAGGAAGGAGTTTTAATCGTGTGCAAAAATAAAATACTATTGATTATGCTTGTAGTAGTAGTGATGCTATCTTCGTGTAAAAGTAAACCTAAGGCAAATATATGTGAATATAAAATTAAGAATAATCTAGTGGACGCTGTTGATATTGACGTACTAAAAAAGACATTAACATTATGTAAAAATGTAGATGGGGGGTATGGTTATTTAGCGGAATCTAATAATAATATAATTGATTATTATGATACATATTATGCGATTTCATCGTTGGAAATTATAAATGAGGAATTAGAGATCGTATTAGATGGGCAAGGATATAAGTTCGACCAGATTACGGATCTATCAGATTTGTATTTTTATATACAGTTATTAAAAAACGATCTAAGTGAGTCGTTTAAAGAGGAATGTAAGTCTTTTGTTCTGGACCTTGAAACATCTGTTGGAACGTTTGCGTATAATAAAGAACAATTAATAGATTTGGGCGATAATAAAGATAGGATTAATGAATTGTACTTGTCTACTTTTTATGCAATATCTATTTTAAATTCTATTGATTGTTTAGATTATAATATTGAAAATATTAAGGAATGGGTACAAAGTCGCATGGATATGATTATAGCAAATGATGAGTTTAGTTTTAGTACAATTGCTAATGTCAGAATATTATATATGATATCAAATTGTATTAATGATAATTTTGATTGTAAAATAGAAAAAATATATAGTAAAAAGATAATTAATAAACTTACTAAAGTTAATGAGATAGTATCAACAAAAATATCTAAAAAAAATATATCTTTAATCGACTTATCCAATTATTTAGAACTAATGGATTTAGTAAAGGCTTCAATTGTGGATACAGAAGAGTTATTAAATAAGTACATTCTCCAACATCAAAATGTTGACGGAGGATTTGGTATAGTATTAAATGCAGAGTCGAATTCTGGAATTACTTTTCTTGCCATAAAAATGTTAAACAGAATGAATGGACTAAATTATAGTGCAGAAGAAAAAGTCTTATCTTATTTTAATAGATATAGATTAAATAATGGATACTACACTACTATGCATCCAATTGATAGTGATATAGTTAGTACATACTATATTTACCAAATTTATAAACTATTAGGTATAAATACTAATATTAATATTATGTCATATTTAAATCATTTAGATGATAGCTATCAAATGCATCCATATTTTTGGAGATTAAAAATTGAATCAGGGATAAATATAACAGAAGAAGAGGAAAAAATAATATTAGATACTGTGAAAGATAAAATTGATAGTTATAACAATGATTATAATTCAAGTATAGCATTATATAACTTCCTAATAATACTCAATGATTTAAACATCAAATTAGATAAAAATAATAAAAATAAGTTAAGAGGACTACTAAGCAGAGACAATAAGAATGATATAGCAGTTCAATCCTATAACAAATTGATGTTTAGTATATTAGGAAGTAAAGTCGAGCCTATTAATAATAAAGAGTTAAAAAAAATAATTAATGAAAACGATGAATTATACGGATTGTTTCATTCATTATATACTGAATATTATTTGAATGATACAAATATAGAATTAGATAAAAATATTATATATCAAGTGTTAAAAGATACTTATTGTGATAATGGTATGTTTGCATATTCTAGTCAGAAAGATAATGTTGATATTCGCTCTGTCTACTATGGTTTATGGGTTATGAAGAATGTGCTAAGTATAACATGGGATAAAATGGAATAATATAAATAATTTAAGAAGGGAAGAAGTGTAAATGAAGAAAAGGGTTTTATTAATGGTATTCTGTGCAGTCTTAATCTGTGCAAACTTGACGGGTGTATATGCTAAAGAAAGTAATTTAACTAAAATTTACGAAGAAAAAATATATCTAAACAAAAACCTAAACGCAAAAAATAATTCATTTTTGTCATGCGAATTAGTTGATGATACTGCATTAACATTATCTGTATATGTAAAAGAAAATGGGAAAAAAGCATATACTATTAATGGAGCTAATAGTAAGCAAGATAAAAAGGTAGCATTCCAATTACTTAATGATTATATGGAAACAGGTTCAATAGAAAGAACGAATGTGGATGTTACTGATTATTATGAAGATTTCTATGGCAATGAGATGGGTGAATCACAAGTAAATAATAACTGTATAAGCTATACCTGGAGTAAGTATAATGCGGGTAAAGTTCACTCTGGAGGTGTAGATAAAACATGGGGTGGAACTAGTGGTTCATGGATAGGAAATGAAGCACCTGGTTATATTCAACTTCTACAATCAAGAACAATAAGTGTATCTAATGCATCTGCAACACTTAATATATCTTGGCCACCAGGATTATCCGTATCTGAAACAAAATCAAAATCAACAGCAAGCGATTCCACTACAAAATCAAATGTTGATGTATTTGGAGCAGAGCATAGTATGGTAGAATTTGATAAAAGTGATATACATAATGGAAATATCAAATACTGTTTAGTTAGTGATACAGCAAAGATAGAAATTAATAATTTTACATATAAAGCTTCCTCATCAGTAAAATTTAATAACGCTTTGTAATCTATAGCTAACAAAAATTCCATTTTATCACTATAAAAAATAGAAAGAATGTATATGTTATTACATATCATTCTTTCTACTTTTTTATAATATGATGTTTTTTCAAGATATAACCAATAAGGTCGAAATATTTACTAAATAAACATTTGGTTATCTGGGGAATTATGATAATTCAATATTACTAGATTGTATATATAGAATCAAAATTTGTAATGAGCCAATTAATCACATAGAATCTCTCCCTACATCAATTTATTAATTTTTAATATTAATTATTTTATTGAACTGTTCTTAAATTCAATAGCATCAATTTTATTTATTTCTTCTGTCTGTATATAAGTTATAACTACCTCATCACCTTTTTCAGTAAGTGCTACCAATGGATATTGGTCTGCTGATACAACGAATAGAGTATCATTTCCTTCTAGCTTAACTAGAAAATATCCTTCTTTAAATATTCCAACCCTTGAAACTGTTCCAGAACTATGATCAAAAGAAGCAAATTGATCACTTAATGTATTAGTATTACTCCCCTCTGTAATGAGTATCCTATTGTATTCTGTCTGGGCTTCTCTTAGAGTCTTACCCCATGCAACAGCTCTATAATTTTTAACTGAACATAATGCATATCCGACTACATTTCCACTATTTCCTTTCAATGTTGATAGATATGTTGGTTCACCATTTATATTAATTAAATATGGATATTTTGCTGTATACCCAGCATTTTGAACCAATTCTTCCATCAAGCCCATAGCTTTTTGTTCTGTTGACCCTGATATTCTATTATAGTATGTTTTACTAGTTCGGGGATTATATATTAAGAATCCAGTTGTGGCTTCATCTCCTCCATAAGATGTAACTCCTGTATAGAAATATACATTGCCGTTTTTAAAAACATATCCAATACTTTCTGTATTCTTTAATTTTCCTGTATCTGAAGGATTCCACCAACCATTAACATATTTTCCCCAATAAGTTAGTTGCTCATAGAATATGTTAACTGAAGTAACTCTATCTACCCATTCAGGTTGCTCACCTTTTTTGTAAAATTCAACATTTTTTGTTACTGGGTCTACTATTATTACTCCTTTGACATCTCTAGTAGAAAATCCAGTCTTATGTATGTAAGCTGTTATAACCCATTTTGGATTTCCTTCTATGTCTTCTTCAAATGAATAATCAGTCAGACCATAGTTTTTGTATTTAGAATATACTACCCTCTTAAGATCATTACTAAAAAATGCTGATGGAGCAACACTGAATTTAGTATCAACAAATTCTGCCTTACCAGTTGTTGCATTTACCTTAATATATCCTGGTATGTATTTGTTCTTAATATATTTAAAAAAGCTTGAGTGTTCAAGTGGGAATAACCAAAATGGTTTATCATCTATTACAGAAAGTGTTCCGTACTTTTCTGATATAGAGTACATTGATCCAAGTGAAGGATCTTTTTCTGTAATTAACTTTTCACCAAACTTTATTGCATCTGATTCGTCCCATATTATAAGGTTTTCCATATCTACGTTAGGGACTGTTTCATCGAATACAACTTCCTCAACATCTAACATTTTCTGTTTTGTACCAGCGTTAAATATTGCTGAAGATGCAATTCCACCAATTATTAGATATACAATTGAAAGTATTAAAATCACGGAACCTATTTTAACTGGTAATTTACTGCTCTTTTTATAATATACTCCAATGTAACCAACCAATATCATTATTACAGCAAAGACTATAATAAGGAATATTAATCCAATGAATTTCAAGCTAATAACTGGTAATATTAATATTCCAATTAAAAAGCAGATTATAGCTCCTAACAATGATCCTATTATTGTATGTTTCATTATGTATTCCTCCTGAGCTTTATAGTATAAATACACATAAAATATTTTATAGTGATATTAATATCGTTTATAGTAATATTATAGAATTTCATTCAAAAAGTCTCAATAACAAAAATGCTACATTCATCTAATAAACCAACTCATGTTTGATATATATATTAGATTAATGTAGCATTCATATAATTTACTTATTTAATTATCTTACTCATCTATATCGTATCTTAGGGAATGTTTCTCTATTTCTATTTCTATATCGCTAAGTAATTTTTGTATATTTTTGATTTGGGGTATTATCTGTCTTAGTCTGATAATCTCATTTTTATCAACAATTCCATCAGCCAAAACTTCAAACAGTTCATTTTTGAATGAATCTAGTACTCTATTGGCATTTATTAATCCATAACCAGATTCAAATAGTGTTTTGGGAGCTGTGTATGGATGATCCTCTTTGCCAATGAGACAGTACTCTGAACAGTGTTTGCGTCTTAGAACAGGATTCTCATATACTTTGCTCATTGCGTATACAATTTCCGGACTTGGTGCATTTTCACCTGTTTCATATCTTCCTAGGGTTGCAGCGCTGATATGTAATCTATCAGCTGCTTCTTCTCTGTTTAGAGGACATGGATTATTATCATTAAATTTTTCTCTTGCTTCTCGATATATATTTTCTTTTTTCATTTTTTTATTCCTTTCTCACATTGGCTGTAATATTTATACTTGTATTAACCTAATATAATTATTAGAATATTCGTATTTATAATAGTAGATAGTAATTATTTTTACACTAAGTTAATTATACAAATTGAGTATGGGTTTGTCTATAATTTTGGTGTGTAAATGATATTTGATACACATCCATACATTAGTGAAAAACATTTAAACTTAAATAAATAATTTGTAATAATACATAATTTTGATATAATTAAAATATTAGCTAATCATGTTTAATAGGGGGTTGCCTAAATGAAAGATATTCTAAACACATATAGGGATAGACTAATAAATCTAAGTGGGAGAAATAGGAGCTTAGTATTAAAAAAGATTCATAAAAAAAGAGCGTTTGATATATCAAGGTTACTTGAACTCGATAATAATTTAAATAATGAATTTATTAGTTTCTTAGTTAATAGAGAAAAAGGTAAAAAAGTAATTATTCATGACCCTTATAAGGTTAGGAATGAAGAAATTAAAAATTGCGAAAGCCAAAATAAAATTGAGAGAAAAAAAGAGTTATTAGCACTTGAAGATACGATAGAAAGTATTGAAGAAATAACAGATGAAGAAAAAATAATTTTGGAAAAAAGAAAGCAAGAAATTAATGATAAATATGATAATGAATTAGTTCTTGATAAAAAGAACATAAATATGAAAATGGAAAAAATAATAAATTATTCTAATAACATTAATTACTTACTTAGAGAGATAGATGCAGTAGAAAAAGAAACAGGTAAATATGAACTTTATCTATGTTATCCTTTTGTAGAGGGAAGATTTAACGATACGACTTTTGTCAGAGCACCACTATTTATGTTTCCTGTTAAACTTGAGAAAGTAAGTAATAGATGGCAAATCACCAATATTACTCAGCAAGAAATATTAATTAACAAAGTATTTTTATTTGCATATTCGAAATATAATGAATCAAAAATTACAGAATTAGAAACAGAATTCTCATCATTAGAACAATTTTCTGATGACGTTATTTCAGGATTATTAAAGTACCTAGAACAATATAAAATTAATATTGAAGATACTAAAAAAAGAGATATTGAAAAATTTGTAGATTATACTAATGGAAATTTACCAGATATAGAAGCTGGAAAATTAATTTTAAAAAATTATATGGTATTAGGGCAATTTCCACTATCTAATTCTATTTACACAGATTATCAGTACCTTGAGCAGGAAGAATTATTTAATGAAGTTCTTGAAACGTTGCTTATAAATAAAGAAGATGAGAATGAAATTAAAAAGCCTATAACAACAGAAAAAGAAAAACAATTATCAGAAAAAGAAGTTTATTTTTTATCCTCACTTGATAATAGTCAGGAAAAAGCAGTTTTAAATGCAAATGAAAAAAGTAACTTAGTTATTTATGGACCACCTGGAACAGGTAAATCCCAAACAATAACTAATATAATATGTGACTCATTATCAAAAGGGAAAAGAGTATTAATGGTATCCCAAAAAAGAGCGGCTCTTGATGTTATCTATAATAGATTATCTGATATAAATTCAAAAGTGGCTTTAGTACATGATGCAAATAAGGATAAAAGAAACTTTTATAAAAAAGTTTGTGATTGTATTAGTTTAGAAGCTATGGATTTTGATAATTCATTAAATTTAACTATTGATGATAACGCAACAATTATTGATGAGAAAATAAAATCACTAAGTAATTTAGCTAAAACTCTACATGAAGAGAGAGATTACGGTATTTCTCTTCATAACATGTATGCATCTTCCCAAGCAATAACAACTACAGATGACATACGTTATGAGAGTTACAGAGAATTCCGTAAGAATAATGCTTTTAAAAATTATAAATATCAAGAATTAAAAGAAGCAATGAATCATTTAGACACTAATTCAATGATAATTGATACGTATATAAGTTATAAAGATATGTGTATCGATAATCCAATGATTAATACATTTGCAAGAAAATTAGATTTTATTGAAGCTAAGGAAATACAAGAAATTATTGATAAAATCTACAATAAAATTAATCTAAATATTGAAAAGATAGAAATGGATAAATTTGAAAAAGTGGGACAGTTATATATTGAAAATAATTATAAAGTAACAAGACAACAAGTTATAGATTATTCTAATGAAATTAATGAAAATCAAAATAGCTACTTAATAAAAGATGACCCAAATAATAAATGGTGGAATCCAAGTAATTGGGTAAAATATAAAAGCAAGAAAATAGAACATGAAAATAAATTACTCCAATATGAAGATAGTAAAAAAAGTTTTGAAAAGCTTTTTGTTGAGTACGGTATTACTATCAATGAGACTATAGCTTGCTTTGAAGAGTTAAAAGAAATATTAAAAGAAGATGAATATATAAGTTTATGTAATAAATTTCTTTTAGAATTTGATATTAGAGAACAATTAGATAATATGAAAGATGCTACTTCTCAATTAGAAGTATTTTATGGATTAAAAAATAAAGTTGATAGTTTGTCCAACGTTGAAATATTAATGTTAGATTATTCAATTGATAATTCTAAAGATAGAGAAGATGTAAATAATATACTAACTAACATCATTCCGTTTACTACTCTTATGCATATTAATGATATTGAAAAAACAAGTGAGTATAATGAATTTTATCTTTATTTTTCTATGTATCAAGATACTATTAAAGAGATTAATAAACTAATGGAAGAAAAAAATAGTCTTACAAGTGAGTTAATTAAGAGCAAATGGAATGATAGACTACAAGTATTTATTGATACACCTCTTTTTAAAGAATTTAAAAGACAAGCAGAAAAGAAGCGTAAAACATGGCCGATACGTAAATATGTTATTGAATTTAGCGAGTTGTTATTAACGGTATTTCCTTGTTGGTTACTAAGTCCTGAAACAGTATCAGATATACTTCCATTAAAAGAGGGGATGTTTGATATGGTAATATTTGATGAAGCATCTCAAATGTATATCGAGAATGCTATCCCAACAGTATATCGTGGTAAGCAAGTTGTGGTTACAGGTGATGATAAGCAATTAAAGCCAAGTTCAACTTTTATGTCTAGGTATGATGATTTTGAAGAAGAAATTACAACTATAGAAACAGCGGCAGCTTTTGAAGAAGAAAGTCTTCTAGACTTAGCGAAGATTAATTATTCTTCTGTACATCTTAATTATCATTATCGTTCACGATACGAAGAGTTAATAAACTTTTCTAATTATGCATTTTATGGTGGAAACCTAAATATATCACCTAATATAGTTAATATTACTTCTGACAAAACGCCTTCTCCTATTGAGAGAATAAAAGTAGAAGGTAAATGGATAGATCGTAAAAATAGTGCTGAGGCAAATAAAGTTGTTGATTTAGTTGATAAAATATTAAAGACTAGAAAAAATAATGAAACAATAGGTATTATTACATTTAATGTAACTCAGAAAGATTTAATAAGAGATTTGCTAGATGCAAGAGGAAATTATGATAAAGAATTCAAGAAATTATATCAAGAAGAAATAAATAGAAAAAAGGGTAATGAAGATGTAAGTATTTTCGTGAAAAACATTGAGAATGTACAAGGAGACGAACGAGACATAATTATTTTTTCTATCGGGTATGCACCAAATGAGTTTGGAAAAGTTTCTGTTAACTTTGGAGCGTTATCTCAAGATGGTGGAGAAAATAGGTTAAATGTAGCGATAAGTCGTGCTAAAGAAAAAGTATATGTTATAACATCTATTGAACCAGAAGAATTAAAAGTAGAAGGGACTAAGAACTTAGGGGCTAAATTATTTAAGAAGTATTTACAATATGCTAGAGAGGTTTCTTCAAAAGAAAATGTACAAGCGCAAAATATATTAAAACAATTAAATGTGACCGATAGTAAAGATAATGATTTAGAAGATATAGATGAATTAACAGAACAATTATTTGTTGCTTTAAAAGAGAGAGGATATTATGTTGAAAAAAATGTTGGTGTTTCAGGGTATAAAATTGATTTAGCTATATTTGATAAGGAGAGTTCAAGGTATTTACTTGGTATTGAATGTGATGGAAAATCATATTATAATCAACCTTCAACAAGAGAACGTGATATTCATAGAAAAAGATTTTTACAGTCACGTGATTGGAATCTTATGAGGGTATGGAGTATAGATTGGTGGAAAGACTCAGAGCAAGTTATTAATAATATTATCAATAAAGTAGACATTATTAAAAATGAGTTAGTTGAAAACAAAGTGATTTCTACCGAGGATGTTCCTATACAGCCAAAGAAATGTAATAATGAACTAGAAGAATATATTAATCCAGAAAAAGAAATATGGTTTGGGGATAAAGTATATGTACAAGATAATATGTCAAAAGAAGTGTTTGAAATAAATATTGATCCAAATCCTTATAATAAAGATTTAATGAACGAATTTAATAAAGGGTTATTGAAAAGAAAAATTAATGAAATATTTGTTTATAATGACTTTGAATATAGGATTACGGGAATTGATAAGAAAAAAATTAAGAAGTTAAAATGAGAAAATTAGAGTTAACTTCTAGAAAGAAATAATAAGGAAATTAAACTTAAAAATCTTAGCTTTGATTTTAAGATAAAATGTCTTAAATATCAAAGCTAGGATGGATTAATCAACACCACGAATAGATACAACTTCAAAATAAGGTTCTAGGGTATTTTTGAATTTTTCTAATGTATCAGGAGTATGTGCAGAAAATCCTTTTTTTATTTGTTTAGCACTTTCTACAAATTGTTGGAGGTAATATTTTTTGCTTCCTTTTAACCATTTTCCAATTTGGGTTATATCATCTAAAGTATGTAATTCTTTTATAATAGTAGTTCTAAATTCATAGTCAATACCACAAGAGCGTATATATTCGACGGATCTTTCTATATTAGCTAGAGAAATTTTTGTTCCGCTGGTAATAGAGTATTTATCTTTGCTGTTTTTAATATCCATAGCAATATAGTCAATTAAATTATTTTCATAAGCTTCTTGTATAATATGGGGGTTACTACCATTTGTATCTAATTTTATCTTTAAGGGTAATTCTTTTAATTTCCTCATAAAATCAAGTAAATCATGTTGTAAAGTAGGTTCGCCTCCACTAATACATATACAATTAATAATGCCACAACGTTTTTTTATGTGCGACAAAATATTTTCCTCAGGTAAAGAATCCATAAGGTTATGATTAATAACTAAATCTGCATTATGACAATATGGACAATTAAAATTACATCCACCAGTAAATATAGTAGATGCAATCTCACCTGGAAAATCTAATAAAGTTGTTTTTGTAAATCCTTTTATATTCATTTATTAACTCCTAATTAAAAATTTATATAATATTTTATCATTATATAAATCTATATTGTTTTTTCTTCTTCATTCATTATGTCTTCTTCAGATATTGATTCATCTGTTGTTGATTGATTAACTTCTAAAGATGTATAAATAGAATCTAAACTAGTAAGTAGCTTATTTAATTCACTTTCATTGAAAGAAGCTTCAAATCTTTTTGTAAAAGATGCGTAATCTTCTTGAAACTGATATAATCTTGCTTTTGAATGGTCAATTTTATCTTTTATATGTTGAAGTTTATTAATAGCATCTTCTTCAATTTGAATAGCTTGTTGTTCTGCTTGTTCAATTACATTTTTAGCAGATACTTGAGCTTCCACTAGAGCTTTAGAAATAAACTGTTCTTTTGCTTTATAAGATGCCAATTCTTTCTCTAATAATTGTATGTAATCTTGTACTTCTTTAGGTTCATAACCTTTTTTAACCATTGTAAATGAAGTTGACATAATGACCTCCTTAATTATTAGTTCTATATTTTATTAGGTGATTTTCAATTCATAATTTAAATTTTTAAAAATAAATTACTTTTTAGTGAATTAATCACATATAAAAGTCTAAATTATTGATTGAAATCTTGTTTTAATAGTTACATTAATTTATAATAATGGTAGCATTAACTAATGGAAAATGCAAGATAAATGTGAAAATAAAATAGAATCTGTAAATATTATAAAGTAGGTGTTTATGTGCAACAATATGATGAAAAATATATGCTTGAAGCTCTTATAGAGGCGAAGAAAGCATTTGAAATTGACGAAGTTCCAATTGGAGCTGTAATAGTAAAAGAAGATAAAATAATAGCTAGAGCTTATAACAAGAGAAATACAGATAAAAATACACTATCTCATGCAGAGTTAATTGCAATTAATCAAGCTTCAAAAGTGGTAGGAGACTGGAGACTTGATAATTGCACTATGTATATAACTCTTGAACCATGTCCTATGTGTGCAGGAGCTATTGTTCAAGCTAGAATACCTAGAGTAGTGATCGCTGCTAATAATATAAAGGCAGGATGTGCTGGGTCAATAGTTAATTTATTAGAAGAGGATAGATTTAACCATCAGGTTAATGTAACTAGGCAGGTTTTGGAGGAAGAGAGCAGTATGTTATTGAAAACGTTTTTTAGGGAGTTAAGGGCTAGGAAATAAATTAGAAACCATTTTTACTGCTCCAATTACTGATAGTATCAATCTATATTCACTGCTAACTTTCTAACTTTAATGCCTTTTTCATTTTCAAGGCTTATTTCAACCAAAATTGGCAAATCATAATCAAAGGTTTTACTTTGTAGATCCATAGTAGTGAATTTTGTTTTTACTTGTACTCCATCAATAAGCGAATATGAATCATTGTATATAAGGTTTCTAATTTCACCTTGTAATTGATAAATTTGTAAGTTGAACATCTTAAATGGTTCGCTAATCACCAACTCACCAGAAAAAGCCAATATTTTACCAGTGTTATTTATAATAATGCTACCATCTTTTACTTCCCATCCCTTACCCCTGTCATAAAAAGAATATTTGATACAATTGTTGTTAGCTACATAAGCCTCAACATCAAATATTTCATATATCCCATCTCCACGGATATATCTTATTGTTCCAATATTAAAATCAATAGATTCGAGATAACCAATCTCACCATTTTCAAAAGATACACATTGATCGCTGTGAATGCTTCCTGTTTCTCCATATACTTCATAAAAATCAAGAAGTTTAAAAGGAGCTTCCATTGGCAAATATGGCGATTTTGAAAGAATATTATTTTCAAGATTAAATAGATACATATAATCTTTTGACATATTATGTAGTTGAATTAAGTTACCTTGACTATTAACACTAACTTCACAATATTCATCGCCTTGTGTTGAATCACAATTGATTTCCTTTAAATCAATACTAGTAACAATTTCCTTAGTATTTAAATTATAAACAAATAAACCAAAATAGTCATGAAATATAATTTTATCATCTGAAGCATAATCTAAAGAAACCATATCTGCACCAAGGCTTTGTTCAAAACAAACTTGAGCTTTCCTAGGTTCATTACTAACATAAGTTTCAGGATACCATTCAAAGGAATAACTATTATCACTAGATGGCTTTAATTTTGTCCATTTTGCGGCTGGGACATCTTTCTCAAAACCAACTTCATAAATATCATTATTCGCTTTAAACTTTAATCTAATTAAATCACTATATCCATTAATACTTAGTACATAATTATGGCTACTATTTTCTCCAAATATTGAAATAAAAAATGAATTGAATTTATCACTTCTATCTACTTCTGAGCATTGGTATTTGTATTTATTGTTACCCTTATCCTTAAACTCTATAAATGCTGGATTTCCATTACTTAGAAATGAGACTATTCTAGACTTATCTTGATCAAAAATATCTATGATTTCAATGTTTGTATCTTCATATAAATCTATTGAATTTATAACCTGTATTATTGATTCAACATCGTTTCCATATACCTCTTTATTTTTTTCTAAAAAAAATAATGCAATTAAAAGTACAGCAATAACACAAATACTGTAAATAATTTTATTTCGCATAATCTCTTCACTCCCTCAAAATTAAAGCTTTATATATAACTATTCATTTTGTTTACATAATATTATTTATAATAAATAATTAATTTAATGAAATTTTTATGATATTAAAAAATGACCTATCCAAATACATACTTTATGCGGAAGGTCATTTTGTTTATATTGTCTTAGATTATGTGATTTTAAATGACGTTTCTAAACTACAATTCTATTCGTCCTTCTAAAGCTCTTGATAATGTTATTTCGTCAACGTATTCAAGATCTCCGCCTATAGGCACACCATTAGCTATCCTAGTTACTTTAATCTCTAACGGTTTAATTAGTTTGCTTAAATACATAGCAGTAGCTTCACCTTCAACTGTAGAATTAGTAGCAAGAATAACTTCATTAATATTATCTGAAGAAAGTCTAGATAATAATTCTTTGATTTTTAAATCAGATGGTCCTATTCCAAGCATTGGAGAAATTGCTCCTTGTAAAATGTGATAGACTCCTTTGTACTGCTTTGTTTTTTCATAAGCTGCCATATCTCTGGAATCTTCTACTACCATTATTGTATCTGAATTTCTTTTAGTGCTACTACATATAGGACATAATTCTGAGTCGGTAAGAGTACAACATTTACTACAATACTTAACATTTTTTTTGGCTTCAATTATTGAAGTAGATAGTCTTTCAGCTTGTTCCATAGGCATATTTATTATATGGAATGCCAATCTTTGAGCTGTTTTTGTTCCAATACCAGGTAATCTTGATAATTCTTGAATTAATTTACCTATTTGATTTCCATAATAGTCCATTCTAGTTAAAATAATCCTCCTGGCATATTTAATCCACCAGTAACTTTTGCCATTTGTTGATTTACTTTCTCATCAGCTGTACGCATAGCTTCATTAACTGCTGCAAGAATTAAATCTTCTAACATTTCTACGTCATCTTCATCTACTACTTCTGGATCAATGCTTACTTTTGTTACTTCTTTTTTTCCAGTTACTGTTACTTTTACTGCTCCGCCACCTGCTGCAGCCTCAAAAACTTGATTTTCTAGGTCATCTTGCATTTCTTGCATTTTCTTTTGCATTTTTTGTGCTTGTTTCATTAAATTATTCATATTATTAGGCATTCCGCCTCCAAAACCGCCTCTTTTTGCCATGATAAATCCTCCTTACAAAATTTTAACATCAAAATTAACTTTTGATGTGATTTCTTCATAATTATTGCTGCTTACTTGTTCATTATCTAGATTATTTACTTGTCCTGTCATCATATTATAGTCATCTTTAGCAATAATTTTTAAATTAAATTTTTTATTATTTATAATTTCTAACTCACTGTTTATTTTACTAATAAACTCCTCTTGTGACAAGTATTTTTTGCTAACATCATCAGTACATACTATATATAATATTTCTCCATCAATATAATAAGGCTCTGCATCTTTTATAAAAGCTTTTGATACACCTGTAAAATTATTAATAAGTTTGCCCCAATTACTTATAGCTTCTTTTATATCGCTTGGAACTGCTTTTTTTAATGGCTTATTAGGTTTGATTATTTTTTTTTGAGGTGATGTATGTTCTGTTTTATTTGTTTGAACAACTTTTATACCATTTTCTAACTTTTGTTCTATATGCTTGATTCTTTCAAGCAAACCTTCTGCAGATTGATTCATTGATGGTTGACACAATTTCATAAGTTCTACTTCTAGTAAAATTCTTTTCCTTGAAGAATATTTTATATTCATGTCTAATTCAGAAAAAACTTTTATATAATATATTATTTGTTCTTCTGTTACATTATTAGCTTGTTTTTTTATTTCTTCAATATTTTCTTTTGACATATCTAAAATTTGTACACCATCTTGAACAGATTTTAGTACAAGTATATTTCTTAAATGATTAACTAAATCCAAAATAAATTGATTAATGTCTCTTCCTTGCATTATGATAGTTTCTGTTAGCTCCATGCATTTTCTTGCATCTTTTTGAGTTATTGCATCAACAATATCAATAAATATTTGAGTATCTACTGCTCCTAGTACATCTAATACTTTTTCAATAGTAATTTCTTGTCCTAGATAAAAAGCTATGCATTGGTCTAAAATACTTAATGCATCACGCATAGCACCATCTGCAACTTTTGCTATATAGTTAATAGCTTTTTGATCTATATTAATATTTTCTTGGCTCATATAATAGCTTAGTGTATCTGATATTGTATTTATAGAGATTCTTTTAAAATCATACCTTTGACATCTAGATAAAATAGTAGCAGGAATTTTATGTGGTTCTGTTGTGGCTAGTATAAATATGATATGTTCAGGAGGCTCTTCTAGTGTTTTTAGAAGTGCATTGAATGCTCCTGTTGAAAGCATATGAACCTCATCAATTATATATACCTTATAATTTCCTTCTGTAGGTGTATATTTTACTTCTTCTCGTATTTCTCTAATATTATCAACACCATTATTAGAAGCCGCATCTATTTCAACAATATTTACACTTTGATTCCCATTTATAATTTTGCATATTGAACATTCATTACATGGATTTCCATCTATTGGTGATTGGCAGTTAACAGCTTTTGCAAATATTTTAGCTGTTGACGTTTTTCCAGTACCTCTAGTTCCGCAAAATAAATAGGCATGTGCAATTCTATTTGCTGTTATCTGATTTTTTAATGTTTTTACTATATGATCTTGTCCCATAACGCCGTCAAAATCTTTTGGACGCCATTTTCTATAAAGAGCAGTATATGATGACATTATTACACTTCCTTTCAAGAAAAGCGACTACGTTATTTCTTTCTATAATATATATACTTATTTATTATTCTTAACTAAATTATATCACAAAAAACAATAAACCACTAATAAATAGTGGTTTGATTACATTATTAAACCGTGCGCCGCACTTCGACAAATATTCATAAGCGTTACCTTTATAGTTAACTCAAATCAGGCACCCTCACGGCACACAGAAGATTCTACTTAGTGCTGCTTCCTTCCAGACCTGACACGGTTCATAGATTTCTGTTGCGTAAGACCCAATCATCATCGCCACTTTTAAAGGGCAGCCTTACATAATAAATGCCTCCGATTGGCAACACCCCTGCTATAGCGGATTGCAGGTACAGGGCACCGCTATCTCCCCGGCTGCACGGAAACTTTATATTATTCATACTCAAATTAATTATACAAAAATATTTGAATATGATAATTCACTTTTCTAATATAAGTATGTGTATTAACTATATTTAATATACTTATATGCAACGATTAGTATATAACTTTTTAGATAATATGTCAACTGGAAATTTTACTGAGTCTTATAGAAAAATACATTGACAAATTATTTATAACGGAATATAATAGTAGAAACATTAGTATATAAGAATATTATTATATACTTTAGGAGGTTGGCTATGAAAATTGATAATATGGAAGTTAATGTACTTAAGGCATTAGCACATCCAGTAAGATTAGAAATAGTGAAGAAATTATTAAAAGGAGAAAGATGTGTATGTGAACTATGCAATGATAATGAATATTCACAAGCTAATATGTCACAGCATTTGAAAATATTAAGAGATGCTGATGTACTAAGTTATAAAAAAGAAGGAAATAAAGTTATATATAGTATAAAGCATGCTGAAATTAAAGAGATTGTAGTATTAGTTAATAATCTTGTAAGAACAGAAATTAATAAATTAATTGAAAAGACTCATGAGTAATTTCCTTAGTTTTGAAATTACTAACTCAACTTTCTTACATCAATATTCTATGCAGATAAGCTAATTATAAAAGGTGGGAAAGTTGAATTATTAATATAATAGAGAGGACTGGAACTAAGATGTTTGTTTGGCTAGATAAATTAGTAGAATTATTAATAACTAATGTGTTAAACTTATCAATGGAAAGTAAAATAGGAAGTAGTATACATTTTTTCATATATGATACAATAAAAATAATGATACTACTTAGTTTTATGATTTTTATAATTTCGTATATTAGAAGTTACTTTCCACCTGAAAGAACCAAAAAGATACTTGCTAGATTTAATGGTATAAAAGGTAACATCATGGCATCTTTATTAGGTATTGTTACACCATTTTGCTCATGTTCTTCTGTTCCTATATTTATAGGATTTGTTGAAGCAGGAGTACCACTTGGTTTGACCTTTTCATTTTTAATCACATCACCTATAGTTAATGAAGCTGCTTTTATTATTTTATTAGGATTATTTGGCTGGAAGTTAGCAATTGTATATGTTATTACAGGTGTTATTGTAGGGGTATTTGGTGGAGTTATTATTGGAAAAATGAAGATGGAAAAAGAGGTTGAAGAATATGTTTATGAGATAAAAGTTGCAGATGTAGAACCTCAAGATATAAGTAGGAAAGATAGAGCCAGTTTTGCATTACAAAATGTTAAAGATATAATTAAAAGAATTTGGATTTATTTATTAATTGGAATTGGTATTGGAGCTGCAATACATGGATGGGTACCAGAAGATTTTCTTGTTAAGTATGCAGGAGAGAATAATCCATTTGGTGTATTTGTTGCTGTAATATGTGGGATTCCACTTTATTCAAATGCACTAGGAACTATTCCTATAGCACAAGCGTTAATTGGGAAAGGTGTAGGAATAGGTACTGCTTTAGCCTTTATGATGGCTGTTACAGCTCTATCTGCACCTGAAATGATTCTTCTTAGAAAAGTAATAAAACCTAAATTAATAGCTACTTTTGTTATAGTTACTGGAATAGGAATATTGCTTACTGGTTATTTTTTTAATTTTATAGGGCATTTACTTGTGATAAAAAACTAGATGAGCTTTTTATATTATTAGTTAAGTAAATGCAAAACTAGCAATTACCTATTATTAGTATATACAAGGAGGTGATTAAATGGTAATTAAAATACTTGGTGGCGGATGTAAGAATTGTCAAATATTACATCAAAATACATTAGAAGCGTTAAAAGAATTAGATATTCAAGCAGAAGTAATTAAAGTACAAGAAATGAAAGACATAATGGCATATGGTGTTATGAAAACTCCTGCTTTAGTAGTTGACGAAGATATAAAAGTAATGGGAAGAGTGCCAAAAGTGAAAGAAATTGTTAAAGTACTAGGAGAATAATAGTCGTAAATTAAAAACGAAACCATAGTTAAAATTGATTTCTGAGAAATCTTAACTATGGTTTTTTGTTATACTATAGTATATAATTGAGTAAATAATGGAAATAATAGCCTATAGTGATTTTGGCGATTTTGTGATAACATAACTTTAAATAATCTAAGTAGTTTGTAATTAAAAGAGGTGATTTAATTGAAAAGAGAAAATAAAATAACAGATGCTGAATGGGAAATCATGGAAGTTGTTTGGGAATATAAGAAAATAAAAGCATATGATATAATAAAAAAATTGGAATATACAACAAGTTGGAGCGATAAGACCATAAGAACTTTAATAAGACGATTAGTAGATAAAAATATACTAGGAGTGAAAAAGGAAAATGTCAATATGTACTATCCGTTGGCGACTAAAGAAGAGTGTGTAAAAGAAGCTACAGATAGATTTGTTAAAAAAGTGTTTAAAGGATCATTAGGATTATTAGTATCTAATTTCGTTAAAAACAACAAATTAACTCAAGATGATATAACTGAACTTAGAGCATTACTTGATGAAAAAGAAACAGATAATAATAAAAAATAAAATTACTTAATTGATAAGTAATTATCAAAAAAACGTATATCATTACCATTTTTTAAAAAAAGAAAAGAACCCAAATTAGAAGCATAGTCAATATATATTGATTTTCCTATTGCTTCTTTTGGAATAGGTATTTTAGAAGACACTCTACGATCTAAACCTACCCATTGTTTATTAAAGAAAGTAATAGGTGCAGTTGAATAGTCTTCATTAGGATAATAAAACATTGTAATAGAATATTTATTATTAATAAGCCACTCTTTTGTACCTTGTAACCATGACTGAAAAGCAACATATGCTTTTTTGTTATTTTTACTTTCTACAATCAATGGATTATCAGAAGGTATTTTAATAGTAACGTGAAAATTTTTATAATTTGCATCAGTAAACATACCCGTAGATATTCGTTCTTTAGTAATAGTTGCGTTAATAGCATCTACACTATAAGATGCTATGTTATCAAAGACATTATTTGTCAAAGGTTCATTTAATGGATTATCTTTATAATTAACATAAATATCCTTTACTAGAAAAATAAAAAATATATTGGTTAAACATAGAATAGCTAATATTATCATGATTTTTTTTTTAAGTGTCATGTATTATCTCCTCAATACAATGATATGCTATAGACTTTGTTTGTTTTATTATCTGCAAGTAACATTACAAAGTAATTATTATCCTTGTAAATATATTTAGTTAAATAATCAAAAGTTTTTACAGTAATTAATTCTAGATTATTTTTTGATGCTATTTCTTTTGCTTTAGGGATACGCATATTTTGATGAATATCTTTATAACTTGTAGTTGTAATTTCTAAAAGCTTTCTTTTTGTATGGCCTATATTACCATCATACCAAAATTCTACTTTTTCACCTAAAATATTATAAAATAAAATATTATATGGTTTATCTTTAACCTTTATATAAAACTTATGTACTGGATTTCCAAAACTTGAAAGAACTTTCTCTTCTGAGGAATCCAATAAATTGTATAGATTTTCTTTATTATAAGACATAAAAGGTCTTGTGCTAGTATCTTCATTTAATCCAAGAAATCCAATAAACATAAGAAAAAAAACTGATAATACAATAACAGATTTTCTTTTCTTATGATAAGTCTTTATTTGAAAAATACGAGCGTTAGCTTCTGAACGATCATTTATAAGTGCTTTAGTGACTAAAGAATTTCCAATGTTATTTGAAATACTTAGTTGTAACATCTGAATAAGAGTATGCCCATACCCTACATATTCCTCATGGTCTAAATATTTTAGTACTGTTTCATCGCAAGCTAACTCACAATCTTTTTTACTTTTAAAAAATACATACCATATTAAGGGGTTAAACCAATAGATAATGCATACAATCATTCCTAAAAAATTAAATAGCACATCATGTCTTTTTATATGAACTAGTTCATGTAAAAAAATATATTCTAGTTGTTTTTCATTTAGATGGGTTATAACATCTTCAGAAATAACAATTCTTGGAAATAATATTCCAAAAGTCATAGGTGAAGAAACATTTGATATATAAACATGTATGTTTTTCTTTATATCTAATTTTATTTTGCATGATTCTAAAATATGTAAAAGTTTTTCATCATGGCATCTATGTCTTAATAAAGTAAATAATTTAACATTAATATAGATAAATACGATGAATAATAACATGACTCCTATTACCCATAAGATGCTAAAAAAGTGAATCCAATCAAATTTAAAAGAATTATCTACTAGTGACATAACAGATATTTTATTGCCAATAAATTCAAAGTTACTGTCAGAAGAACCCAATCGCCCTAATAGAAGGTCATTAATTGTAAACTTAAATCTTTTAATAATACCGAAATTATATAAAGATAAAACATTTTCTATAGGCGTTGTAGGTATTAAAAGTCTTATAATAACTAAAGACCATAAAGCATAATTCCATTTTGAGGTAAAATCTAGCTTAAATATACGTTGCAAACCTAAGACTAATAAAATCATAATTATACCTTTAATGGTGGTTATTATACATAAATCGAATAGAAAATCAATATTAAACATAGAATATCACCTACATTAATTATATTGAAAAATAGTAAGAAAATCAATCATCACAAAGAGGTATTAAACAGATTTATAACAATTTCATAAAATTTAGTATTTACAAGATATTAAAATTGTGGTAAAATTTTCTTGATACTAAACTTTTAAAAATAATTAAAGTGATTACATATGTATTAGTATTTGTTAAAAATAGACAAAGTTCTATACAAGATATTAATGCATGTATTTTTATATTTGGTTATTACAAATGTAGTCAGATATATTAAGGAAGAAGATAAAAGCAATAATAAAAGCTTTTAACTATAAGTTAAACTAATTTAGGAGGGATACAATGAAAAAGATTATGAGAACAACATTATCAGTAACTTTAGCATCAACGTTATTATTATCACAAAGTGTTAATGTAAATGCGGGATGGTTTGATAAAGTTAAAGATACTGTAAAAGATACTGTAAAAGAAGCTACTGACACAGTAAAAGAAACAACTGAAAAAGCAAAAGATTGGACAGAAAATGCAGTTGATGACGCAAAAGATTGGACAGAAAATGCAGTTGATGACGCAAAAGATTGGACAGAAAATGCAGTTGATGACGCAAAAGATTGGACAGAAAATGCAATTGATGATGCAACAGATTGGACTAAAAATGCAATCGATGATGTTAGTGATGTATTAGATGATATTCTAAAAGATAATCCAAATTTAAGTGAACTTGATTTATTACCTGTTCTAACAATGGATGTTAATACTGCAACTAATGTTTTATCAAAAGAAACAGGAACATTTACATATGGAGAAAATGTAAAATCTAAAAAAATGCCTTTCGAAGCAGAGAAAAAATTAAAAAAAGCATTAATGGATATTGGACTTACTGATTACTGGAGTAATTTTGTAATTGATGAAGTAGCAGGGACATCTGGAGATATTAATGTTGGTGAATATGTAGCAGATTTACTACCATACTCTTTTGTTTATGGAGATAAAGTAGCAAGTGCAATTAATAGTGAATTAGAAGAAACAGCTTTAGTGGATATTGACCCATATACAGATGGTATATTACCAAGTGATGACGTAGATGGTATGAATTTTACATATACTATAAAATCTGACAAAATCAAAGGAACTAACTTAATTGTTATTACTGGACTTAAATATGGTAGAAGAGATGATTTTACAGTTACTCTTAAATTAGGAGATACAGAAATTCCTACACAAAAAAGAGCTCTTAACAAAGAAGAAGTTGCATTTGTAGCTACTGTAGATAACAGTGCAAATGCTGAACAACTTGAAGTTATTTATACTAATAAATTCGAGAAACCAGCTGATTTAGCATTTGAAATTGCTGATGGAATTCAAGATGGAATTAATGCTTTAGTACCATTTGGAAATCCAATAAGTAATGGTGCAAGAGATAGTATTAAAGATGCTATTAATTCATTAGCTTATGTTACTGAAGAAACTAAAAAAGATAAAGATGGAAACGTAAAAACAAATAAAGATGGTTCAGAAAAGAAAGAAGTTAAAGAAGTTTCTCTTAACGATGTTCTTGGTAATGGTGACGCAGGAGTTATGATCACAGAGTTAATTTATAAAATTCCTGGTTTAGGATCTATTATTAAACCTATTCTTAAAGTATCAGGTGGAGATGATAAATTAGCCTCAATTATTAGAAGTGTTATTGGACAAACAGAAGTTAAATCATATGCAAAACTTAAAAATGAGGGAAAAATATATATAAAAACATTTGATACATTAGAAGCTATGAATACAGAAATTAATAACGCTACAACTAAATCTAATGTTGACATAAATGATTATAAAAAAGCTGATAGTGTTGAAGGAACACCTGTTGAAGATATAGATACAGGAATAGTAGATACAACTGAACAAAACATAGATGCAGCTGAAGAAATTGTAGATAACCAAAATGAAGAAGAAAAAGTAGAAGAAAAAGTAGAAGAAAAAGTTATGCCAACTAGTCTTGAAATTAAAAGATATGATACTATTGGTAATATTTCATTAAGATACTATGGAGATTACTCAATGAAAGAAGCTATTTGTAAAGCTAATAGAGAATATCTTAAGAAAACACATGATAAACTTAATGTTGGTGATACATTAGTTCTTCCTGAACCTGCAAAATTCTTACCACCTGTTGAAGACGAAAACACTAAAGTATATGTAGTTAAAGCTGGTGATACATTAGCTAAAATTGCTAAAAAATTCTATAAAGATGCAAAAGCATATAATAAAATTGTAGAAGCGAACAAAGGACTTATTAAAGATGTTCATAAAATATTTGAAGGTCAAGTATTAGCAATTCCAGTAAAATAATAAAACTTTATTTACTTTAACACTCTTTTTATAATTTATTGAGATAAGATAAACTCAATAAAGAGTATGAAGAGTGTTTTTTTTATAAATAAAATTCTAGCAATAAGTCGCTTTTTTCTTATATATCCTATCATTAATAATATGAATTATATTGTCGATATAATAAACATGAGGTTTACACGAAATATGGTATGGGTAATACCGTATCGGCTAGGCTCATTGTTTTAATGCTGATATTAATAATTATTAAAATAAATTGGGGTTGATTTGGGATGAATACTATATCAGATGCATTAAGGAATACATTTAAAATTGATAATTCTAACGTAAAACCAAGTTATAGTAACGGATGTAATATAGAGGGTGTTGTAAAAAACAAAAGTAGTGAAGGTACATTAATTGAAGTAATGAATAAAGAGATTATGGTTCCTTCTGAAATTAATATTAAAGAAGATGTAGGGGAAAAATGTAGTTTCCAATTAGAAGAAACTAAAGGAGATAAGGTTAGATTGAAATATATTTCTAAAGAAATAAATAGTGTATCTAATAAAAGACCATCATTAAGTAATATATGGAATAAAAATATTACAATGAATAAAGAGATGATGGACATTATTACATCATTACAAAATAAAGACAAAAAAATTATAGATGAATATGAATCTATAATTAATACCACAAAAAAACAATTAGAGCAGCTATTTAGTAAAGTTACAGATGAAGATATTTTGGAAATAATAAATAAGGATTATGACCCTGAAAAAATTACAATAGATTTATTTGAAAAAATAATATCAAATAATAAACTAGCGGTAACAAATAATGATACTAAAAAAATTAAAGAAGAAGTAGATAAAGAGCTAGAAAGATATGCCAAGATATTTGGAAGTAAAGAAGAGATAAAATCAATTATAAAGGAATTAAAAGAAAAAAATTTACCTGTAACAGAATATAATATTATGAAAATAAGAAGTACTCTTAATAAATTTGACGCTATAAAAGATTTAAAAGATGAAGCAATATTAAACGTTCTTAGAAATAACATTGAATTAACTGTAGAGAAAGTATATGAAGCTAAATATTCCAGTGGAAAAGTTAATAATTCACATAATACATATGGAAGTAGCTTAGTAGAACAAAATAATCCTCCTATATCAGATCATGAACTAAAACATTTAGAGCCTCAAATAGAAAAAATATTTAAAAGAGAAAATATAGAAATAAATAATAATACATTGGAAACCGCCAAAACTTTTATTAAAAACGATATGGAGATAAATAAAGAAGATATTGAAAAATACTTATATATTAAAGACATAAAAAAGAATATAAATCCTAAACAAATAATAGATAAAGCAGTAGATAATATAATTCATAATAATAAAATAGATGATATTAAATTAGATGAAACATATAAGGAAAATAAAATAGACAATACAATAGAAAATAATAATAAAGATGATGACAAAATAAAAGATAAAATGAAAAACGATATTAAAAGTAAAAAAATACTTCATAATTTGCCAAAAATAAAAGACGACAATATTAAAAGCCTTATAAAAAATAATGAAGATATTAACCTTAGTACTTTAGAAAAGGAATTAAATAATAACGAATCAAGTAATAATGATTTATCAAATAAAAAGGATTTTTCACAAGAACAACAAAAAGAATATATAACTGCTAAAAGACAGCTGGAAGAAATTCGTTTAAAAATGACGATAGAATCTGCAAATAGACTTTTGAATAATGGTATAAAAATAGATACTGCGCCTCTTAACGAATTAGTAAAAGAACTTAGAAAAATAGAAGAAGTGGAAATTAAGAAAGAGCTATCAGGGGTAGGTGTTGAAAACTCAAAAACAAATGTTAGTAAAATGGAAGAGGTATTAACTACTTTAGAAAAAACAAAAAATACTTCAGCAAATATATTAGGTAAAGTAATGAATAAAACTGTAGACTTTACATTAAAAGCAATGACTAGTAACGGTGAAACAAACACTATAAGCAATAACCAATTAGAAATGTATGATAAGCTAGGCACTAAACCGAGAGCAGATTTAGGTGATAATATTAAAAAAGCTTTTGGCCAGCTAGAAAAAATATTGAACGATTTAGGAATAGAAGCAAGTAATAAAAATCTTAGAGCGGCGAAGATACTTTCTCATAATGAGATGGAAATATCAATAAACAATATAAATAATATTAAGGTAATAGATCAAAAAGTTAATATGATATTAAACAGACTTCATCCAAGTATTGTAGCACATATGATAAAAGATAACCTATCACCCATTGATATGGACGTTAATGAGGTTATAGAATATATGGATGATTTTGATGAATTACTAGGAGAAGATTTAAACGATAAGATAGGGAAATATATACATGAGATGGATAAATCCAATAGCCTTTCAGAAAAAGAAAGAAAAAGTATGATAGGTATATATAGGATGTTAAATACTATTTCTAAATCTGAAGGAAGAGCAGTAGGATTTTTAATTAAAAAAGATTTAGAAATGACTTTAAACAATTTAATGGAAGCCGCTAAATATATAAGAAGAAATAATGGTAAAAAAACTGATATAAATGTAAGTATCGACGATTCTTATGGTGTACTTGAAACCCTAAAATATGATAGTGAGACTGCAAGACAACAAATACAGGAAGCTTTTGAAAAAGCTGGATTAAAAGCAACTAATAATGTAAAATTAATAGACGCTATAGAGGAATTTGAATTGAAAATAACAGAAGATACACTTATTGATATGAAATATCTAGAAAATAATCTAAAAGAATTAATAAGGAAAGCATCTCCAAATAATTTAAAGAGAATTCTAGAAGATAATAAGATAATGGATAAATCAATAGATGAAATAATTGATTTTATAGATGAAAATAAAGAATTTCAAGAAGTGGAAACAAAACAAATTAGAGATCAATTAAATCAAATAAGAAATGTATCAGGTGAAGCTATTAAGTTTCTTGAAGAATTACAGATGCCTATTAACTTAAAAAACCTTAATACAATTGATAATTTATTGCAAAATAACAATGAATTAAGTAATAAACTAAAGAACTTAATGAATGAAATAAAGGAGTCAAGTATTGATAGTGATATAATTAATGAATTAAGTACAACTTTAGATGATTTGCATTCAGGAGAAGATATACAATTAATTTATAGTCAATTACAAAAGGAACTAAGAGAAATAAAAGGTAAAACATTTCAACTTAATAGAAATAAAAGAATAAATATAAGTGATAACCTAAAAGATATAAATAGAATAATAGATATTAACAAAGAGCTAGAGAATAAGGAAGATTACATACAAATTCCTATAATGCTTAATGGAGAGATAACACAACTTAATATGTATTATATGGAGAAAAATAAAACTGAAGGAGAATCTCTAAAAGTTTTATTATCGCTTAACACAAAAAATATAGGTATTGTACACTCTTTGATTAGCATGAATAATGAAGAAATACATTTGAATATTTCATCATCAATAGATCAAGAAACAACATATATAAAGAAATTTGATAAGGATTTAAGAGATATACTTGGGGATATTGGATATGATAAAATTTCAATTGAATATGAAAGTAAGAAAATAGAAACGCCACTAGATAGTCACAAAAAAGTTATACAAAATAAGGGTATTGATAAGAAAGGAAGCTTTGAAATTAGCATATAGCATTTTTCTATTATTTATCAAAGGAGTGATTAGAATAAATAGTTATAAAAAAGATACAGAAAAGAATAAAAAATCAAATGAAAAAATATATTTATTAGCAAAAAAATTAACCGAATTTATAGGAAGTATAGATGATAAAAGAAGTAAAACTAGTAATAAATAAGTACTATATTTACTAAATAAATTGAGTAGTAAGCCGATAAAATATATAGAGAAAAATGTATGGGGTTTGCCTATAATACAAAAAGAAGAGGTGTGACAATGAGAATTAATCATAATATACCAGCTCTTAGAGCATTGCATCAATTAAATATGAATAACTCTAAATTAGATAAAACATTAGAAAGGTTATCATCAGGTCTTAGAATAAACCATTCATCGGATGACGCAGCAGGTTTAGCTATAACTCAAAAGATGGATACACAAGTTAGGGGACTTGAACAAGCAAAGAGAAATACTATGGATGGAATATCTCTTATTCAGACTGCAGAAGGAGCGTTAAATGAAGTACATTCAATGCTTCAAAGAATAAGAGAATTATCTGTACAAGCATCAAATGGTACTTATGATAGTACTGATAGAGATGCAATACAAAAAGAAGTAGGTCAACTTCAGAAAGAAATATTAAGAATATCTGAAGACATCGAATTCAATGAGAAGAAGTTATTAAATGGAGATATTGATAGAAGAGCCTTTCCAGAACATGAAGATATAGCCAAAATTATTTCATTATCAGATACAGTTAAACCAGGAAATTATAAGATTAATATAACAGGTGATGCTACAAAAGCAATTATAAAAGGTGGGGCATCAACAGTTACAACTTCAACAATAGGAAAATCTGGTAAGATCAGTCTTAATGGAGAAGAAATTGAAATAGAAGCAACAGATACGGCTTCAGATGTTTTTAATAAATTAAGAACATTAGGAGAAAAAGTAGGTGCTAAGTTAACTGCAAAAGATAGTAGTGGTAACCCAGCACAATTTGAGTTTAACAAAAATATGAAGCTAGAGTTAGAAATAAATCAATATGGTTCACAACATAAATTAAACTTACAAGGTAGCACTGATTTATTAAGTAGTCTAGGATTATCTGCACAAACTGTTAAAGGAAAAGACGTTGAAGTAAGTATTGATACTACAAATAGCGATTTTTCACCTTCTGCAACTATTGCCGTTAAAGGTAATGTTATTACAGTAAGTGATATTAACGGATTTGAAATGAAGTTTGAAGCACAAAAAGATACTGCAACAAATAATAGTGCGTATAAAGCAGGGATTGAAGAAGCTACTATTACCAAATCACTAGATCCTGTAAAATCAAAAGTATTTGTAGATACTTATATAAATGCTTTAAGAAATGGTAACACTTCTAGTGTAGCCAAAACTAAAGCATGTACAGCTTCAGGGTTAACAAGTGTTCAAACTACTTCGGTTGTAGATGCTATTTTAGCTGTAGGGCAAGTAGAAGCTGAAAAAATCATTCCTAGTTTAGGAGATAAAATAAAAAATAACCTAGGTAAAAGTGATAACGAGATTATTAACGCAATTACTGCGATACCAAACCCAGCCACAGAAGAACAAGCTAAAAGCGCATTAGCAGCATATAAAGCTGCTGTGTTTAATCAGACAAAAATAAATGTATTAGATGCAGGGCCTTTGGATCTTCAAATAGGAGCAAATGAAGGTCAATCAATGGAAATTAGAATACCTAATCTATCACCTAAAGCATTAGAAATAGAAAATCTTAATCTATCAACTGTTGAAGGTGCAGAATATGCATTAAAGATTGTAGATGAAGCAATTAATAAAATATCTGGAATAAGAGCAAAACTTGGAGCTTATCAAAATAGATTAGAGCATACAGTAAATAATCTAAGTGTTGCATCAGAGAGCATGACTGAATCTATGTCTAGAATTCAAGATGCAGATATGGCATTTGAAATGGCTCAGTATACTCAAAAGAATATTATCACTCAAGCTGGTACATCAATGTTAGCTCAAGCTAATCAAAGACCACAATCTATTTTGCAACTATTACAGGGGTAAAACAATAAAGCTCTACTAATTAAGTAAATGAGATAATAATTATTAGTTTATTTAGGACTTGCAAAGCGAAAAGAGGTAGATTATGGAGGAAAATACAAGTAACACTTATCAAAATAGGATAATTAATGCTAATAGAGAGCAATTGTTAGTAATTACTTATGAAGTATTTATTAATAGTATTAGTGAATGTATTAATGCTATTGAAGATCAAAATGAAGATGAATTCAATAGAAAAATGGTAAAGGTTCATCGATTACATCGAGAACTAACAGATAATCTAGATATGTCCTATGAAATTTCTAAGAATTTATTTTCGCTATATGTTTATATGAACAAGAAACTTATAGAGGCATCTATGAAGTTTCAAAAAGAACCATTATTAGAAGTTAAGAAATTGGCTTTAATACTATTAGATGGATTTGCCCAAGTTGCAAGTACTCAAAGTAGTGATGTTATTGTAAAAAATGCTCAGAAAATATATGCAGGATTGACATATGGTAAAGGGCAACTAAATGAAACAATTATGAATGGATTTGAAGATAGAGGGTTTAAAGCATAATATTCTAAGTGCAAAAGATGTTACTAAATTGGTTAAAATGGTAACATCTTTTTTTTGTGTCTTATAGGTGACTAGATCATTTTCTAACGTAATATATTTAACTTACTACGAATATGTTCTTAATATATTGAAAGTACTTGAATATTTGTAAATATATGGTATAATAGTTATTAAATGGAAATAATTTACAAGTAGGAGGGGAAACATGGTGGGTACACGTTATATTATTTCGGATGCATCAAAGCAATTAGAAGTAGAACCCCATGTGCTAAGATACTGGGAAGAAGAGTTAGAATTAGATATTCCTAGAAATGAACTTGGACATAGATACTTTCGAGAAGAAGACTTAAACATATTAAAAAATGTAAAGAAGTTAAAGGAACAAGGACTTCAATTAAAGGCAATAAAAATGTTGCTGACAAATATTCCAGAAGAGGACAAGCCCTATACAGAAGTAGAAAATGAACTCTCACCAAAACCACTTCAAAAGATTACAAATTCAATTCAAAAAAGCGCACCAGTAGAAAATAATAGCAAGATACGAGAGTTTCAGGAATTCATAAAAGGTGTTTTGCAAGAAACATTAAAAGAAAATAATCTAGAGCTAAAAGAGGAATTAACAAAAGAAGTATCAGAAGAAATTAAATATATGCTTAAAGAAAAGGAACAGATGGAAGAAAGAAGGTATAAAAAACTTGACGAAACTCTTAGGGTAATGCAAAAAATGAGACAAGAAATTGCAACATCTTCTAATAAAAAAAGATTTATGTTTAAAAAACAAAAAGTTAAGGAATGAAGTTATACTACGAAATAATACGTAGGAAAGGTTTTTAAATGTAGGAAAGTGCTTATTAAAGCAATAGATAATATCTATATACTCTAATAAGCACTTTCCTTATGTTTTAGTATATTATTCAGGTTGAGGAGCATCTACTGGACAGACTCCTGCGCAAGCACCACAATCAATACAAGTATCTGCATCGATTACATATTTTGCATCGCCTTCTGAAATAGCTTCTACTGGACACTCTGATTCACAAGCTCCACATGAAATACATTCATCATTAATTACATATGCCATTATAAGCACCTCCTACATTTATTTTAATAAACTTACAGCTACATTTTAAACTATTAATAGTTATAATACAAGTATTAAATTAAAAATTATTATTAAGATTATTATTAAATTTTAGTTGGCTCTTAGTTATATTAATTATTGTAAATATATTCTATCATTGGTATCTCATCAGTAATAAATACTATTATATATTTATTACTGATGATTTGGTTAATTGTGAAAAGGTTTTTAGTTAATTAGTTATAACATTTAAATTATATTTTTTTAAAATACTCATAGCTTTTATTATTTCATTTTTACTAGGTGGTTCAGTTTCGCTTAATTCATAAGTATATCCAAGTTCCTGCCATTTGAATTCTCCCATCTTATGAAATGGTAATAATTCAATTTTATCTATATTATTAAACCCACTTAAATATATAGATAGATTTTCTATATGTGTTTCGTTATCACTAAGGCCTGGTACTAATACATAACGTATCCATACTTTTTTGTTAATTTCACCTAGATAATTCATAAAAGAGATTGTAGGGTCTATTGATACACCAGTAATGTGTTTATACATATCTTTGTCATAACACTTTATATCTAGGAGTACAAGGTCAGTATACTCGAGAACCTCTTTTATTGTATCATTAAATATATAACCGGATGTATCAATTGCTGTGTGAATGCCTTCTTCTTTACAAGATTTAAATAACTCTTTAATAAATTCTCCTTGTAGAAGGGGTTCTCCACCTGTAACTGTAACACCACCACCAGAAAATTTCATATAAGATTTATATTTTTTGATTTCTGTAATTAACTCATCTACTGTTTTTTCTTCACCATCACCTATTTTTCGAGTGTCTGGATTATGGCAGTATTTACATCGTAATGGACAACCTTGCATAAATATTACAAATCTTATACCGGGGCCATCTACAGTACCACAAGTCTCAATTGAATGAATTTTACCTACTAAATTCATTTGTTAGCCTCCTTAGGTATGGTATTATTTATATAGTATAACATATTATGACAATCTATATAATTTTCTCTACGCTCTTTTATGGAATGTTCTATTTATAACATCTAATTGTTGCTCTCTTGTTAATTTAATAAAGTTAACAGCATATCCAGAAACTCTTATAGTTAATTGAGGATATTTTTCAGGGTGATCCATTGCATCAATTAATGTTTCTCTATCAAATACATTAACATTGATATGATGTCCTTTATCATGGAAATATCCATCTAATAAACCTACAAGATTATCAACTCTAGTTGATGCATCTTTACCTAATGCTTTTGGTACAATAGAGAAAGTATAAGAAATACCATCTTCTGAATGCTCATATGGAATTTTTGCAACTGAAGCCATAGAAGCTATTGCTCCATTTTTGTCACGACCATGCATTGGGTTGGCACCTGGAGCAAATGGTTCTCCAGCTTTTCTACCATCTGGTGTACTTCCAGTCTTTTTACCATATACAACATTTGAAGTAATAGTAAGTATTGACATTGTAGGTATAGAATCTCTATAAGTTTTATGTTTTCTTAATTTATTCATAAAGTTTTCTACTATTTCAGTTGTGATTAAATCAACTCTATCATCGTTATTACCAAATGCAGGGAAACTATCTGGTTCAACTTCATAATCTACAGCTAAACCTTCTTCATTTCTAATAACTTTTACTTTAGAATGTTTAATTGCGGATAATGCATCGGCAACAACAGATAAACCAGCTATACCACAGGCGGATGTTCTAAGTACATCTTTATCATGTAGTGCCATTTGTAATTTTTCGTAACAATATTTATCATGCATATAATGAATTATATTTAAAGTGTTAATATATAGTTGAGCTAACCAATCAAGAACACCATCAAATTTTCTAACAACTTCATCATATTCAAGATACTCAGAAGTAATAGGTGCAAATTCTGGTCCTATTTGTTCTCCTGATTTTTCATCTTTACCACCGTTTATTGCATATAATAATGCTTTTGCAAGGTTTGCTCTAGCACCGAAGAATTGCATTTGTTTACCTATTCTCATAGCGGAAACACAACAAGCAATACCATAGTCATCTCCGTACCAAGCTCTCATTAAATCATCATTTTCATATTGTATTGAACTAGTATCAATTGATGCTTTACAACAGAATTTTTTAAAGTTCTCTGGTAATTTTTCTGACCAAAGTACAGTTAAGTTTGGTTCTGGAGCAGGTCCTAAGTTATATAATGAATGAAGAATTCTAAAACTATTTTTAGTTACTAAAGGTCTTCCGTCAATTCCCATTCCACCAATTGCTTCTGTAACCCAAGTAGGGTCTCCAGAGAAAAGTTCATTGTAAGCAGGTGTACGTAAAAATCTTACCATTCTAAGCTTCATTACAAATTGATCCATTAATTCTTGAGCGTCTTTTTCAGTTAAAGTACCTTCTTTTAGGTCTCTTTCAATATAGATATCTAAGAAAGTAGAAACTCTACCTAAAGACATAGCAGCTCCGTCTTGTTCTTTTATTGCTCCTAGGTATCCAAAATATGTCCATTGGATAGCTTCTTTTGCATTTGAAGCTGGTTTGCTAATGTCAAATCCATACATAGCTGCCATTTCTTTTAATTGGTTTAGTGCTTTCATTTGATCAGAAATTTCTTCTCTTAGAACAATTACATTTGCTTCCATAAAGTCCATTTCTAATTGTTTCTTTTCTTCTTGTTTAACTGCTACAAGATAATCTATACCATATAAAGCAATTCTTCTATAGTCACCAATTATTCTACCTCTACCGTATGCATCTGGTAGACCTGTAATAATACCTGAATGTCTTGCTTGACGCATATTGTCTGTATATGCATCAAAAACACCATCATTATGTGTTTTTCTATATTTAGTAAATATTTCTTCTGTTTGTTTATCTAGTTCATAGCCATAAGAATTAAGAGCATTTCTAACGACTCTTATACCACCATTAGGCATTATACCTCTTTTTAGTGGTTTATCAGTTTGAAATCCAACAATCTTTTCAAGATTTTTGTCTACATATCCTGGACCATGTGAGATAACAGATGAAGGAAACTTTGTTTCAGCATCAAGAATACCTTTCTTAGTTTCTTCTTTAGTTAATTCACATACTTTTTCCCATAATTTAGTTGTTTCATTAGTTGGACCTTCTAAGAAAGAAGAGTCACCTTCATAAGGTATATAATTAGATTGAATAAAATCTCTAACATCAATATCGTTTGACCAGTTACCAGGGTTAAAATTTTTCCATTGTTCTGTCATAGTCTAAAGACCTCCTTGCATAATATTATTTGCAAAAAAATTATTTATATTTGATAGAATGAATAATTTAGATATTAATTATTTCATTCTAAAATCAGTAAAACTAAGTGAAGCTATTGGATTGTTAAATAAATAACATTTAACTTCAAACATATTATATATGAATACTGTATACACGTCAAGAGGTTTTTAAAAAATAATTATTATTATTTAATAATTAAAGTTAAATGTAAAAAGATTTTATTTTTATTTGAACTTATTCAGTAAGAAATACTTAAATAATTAGTGTTAATGACTATGGATTTTACTAGAATGAAAATATAATTAATTATAATAAACAAGAAATTGAAGAAAACTATATAATTTTTTATACTTAAAGGAAGCCACTAGATAAGATATGATACTTAGATAGACACATTGTAATAAAATATAATATATAGGTTTATTGTAGTTTATTAATTACTTTATTGAACTGAATTTAATAGAATGTTAAAATGTATTTATATAGGTAATTGCAAGATTAAGAATTTCTAATATAATATGTAGATTATAAACTACGTTAATAACTATATTAAAAGAGCAAGTGGATGAGGTTTTTCACATATTGAAATGTATGAGAGTAAAAGGTGATGGTATGGGAAGAATAGAAACTAAGTATGAAATGATAAGAAAGGATATAGAAGATAAAATCAGTAGTGGGATTTATAAATCTGGAGAAAAGATACCATCAGAGAGAAATCTATGTGAAATATATAAGATTAGTAGAATGACTGTAAGACAAGCCATAAATGAGTTAGTAAAAGATGGATTAGTTTATAGAGAAAAAGGCAGAGGTACTTTTGTTTCATCACCTAATTTTCTTCAAAGGAATGTTAAGAGTTTTACAGATACGCTAAAAGAACAAGGATTTGATCCTAGTACAAAAATTATTGAATTTTCAACTGTGTATAATTTGAAAGAAATTAGTAATATTATGGAAGTTCCTTATGAGACAAGATTTTATAAAGTAAAAAGACTAAGATTAGGAAATGATCTTCCTATGGCACTCGAAACAGTTTATATTGAAAAAGAAAAGTGTTATGATTTACAAGAGTACGATGTTAGCAAATCACTATATGAAATATTAAATGAACATTATGGTTATAAAATTGAAAATATTTCATGTGATATTGATGCTTGTATATCTAATAATATAATGATGAAAATATTTAACATGCAAAAAGCTAGAGCATTATTAAAAATAACAGGGATTAGTTATATGCAAAATGGGGAAAAATTATTTTATGAGGAGTCGTATTACAGACCAGATTTATATAAATATAGAGTTGATATATATAAAAGGATGTAACTAAAAACAACACTAATATATTTTTATGATTCTAAATAGTTTTTTATATTTATATAAATGTAATTGTAAAAAAATATTATTTATATTATAATAATTTTGAAACACTGAGACGTAAAGTAAAGATTAGAATTATTACTTACAAAAATAGGTAATTGCTAGTTTTGCAATTACTTAACTAACAAGAATATAAAATATAAGGAGGTAATGTAATGGCAAAAGTTACAAAGGATATGATAATTGCAGATATAATTGCAGTTGACCAAGAAATTATTCCTATTTTATTAGAATCAGGTATGCATTGTATTGGTTGCCCATCTGCTCAAGGAGAAACATTAGAAGAGGCAGCTTTTGTACATGGTATGGATGTAGATGATTTAATTCAAAGAATTAACTCTTTTTTAGAGTCTAAAGAGAAGTAATATATTATTAAACAAAAAGAGGATTAAATATTGTATAAGTAAATATACATATTTAATCCTTTTGTTTTATAGAAATAACTTATAAGTTTGATAATATTTGAATTGCTTTATCTTTTATAATAATATCATAGTGCTCTTGATAAAAAGTTTCCATTATATTTGAAGAAATTATTTTCTTTCCGTATTCAGACAAGTATCCATTTAATCCCACAAAAGCTTGAGTTGAGTCTTCTGATTTATTAATAACAAGATAATATTCGTTGTTTAATTCATCTTTGTATAAAGAGTTAATACCGTTATAAAGACAATTAGTAATATGTGCTACTTGAATAACTTGATCTAGAGATTTGAAAGAATAAATAATTTGTTTAAGATTAGAATTAATATTCTCAGTAGTGTCTTTATTAGTATTTTCTACAACTTCTTTTTTCTTAAAATTACGTATATTTTGTTGAGGAATAGAAGATAACTTTTCATCTAATTCATCAGGATTATCCACTTTTGTAATTATCAACATTATGCTATCTTTTGATAGGGGTATTGCCTCAATCATTAAAGGTACATTATCTGCTTCAAAACCAAATTCATCAGAGGCCTGTGCCATCATATCTTTAAATAATTCTTGTGTTTTTTCAGTTCCATATGCAAGTTCGCTAATTTTAATTTGTCTATTTATTAAATCAGTTTTATTTAAAGTACATCTGATCTGAACATTACTAATTTTTTCTAGTTTCATTATCATCACTTCCTTAATATTTGACCTTCACTATTTAACTTAATGGAAAAGTTTAAAAGAAAGTTATAAATGAGATCGTTAATTGAAACAATTCATATATTATCTCTTATGTATAGTATAATAGAAAACAGGGTAAAATGTAAAGAGGATATTGCTGTCATTTATGTAACGAATGTTTTTTAAAAAATAAATAAAAATGTTCGAAAACCTATTGATTTTATTTATAGAATCTGTTAAAATTTTAAAGGATTATGTTTATTAGTATCTATATTTATTATTTAGAACAACAGTATTTGTTTAAATGACTTTAACTATGTACTTCATTAGTAGTATAAAGTAACACTAGAATTTATAATGTTATTATATCTAGCAGGAGTTATTCTGTCTGCAAGTAAAATTAAGTAGAGATAGTTTTTATAGTATGTAATAATATGGGTAATAATAAGCATAATATAAGTTTATTAGTTGCAAAACGAAAGGAGTAATGATTATGTCAGCAAAAGTTATTATTGGAGCACAATGGGGAGACGAAGGAAAAGCAAAGATTATTGATATTTTATCACAGGAAGCAGATGTAGTTGTACGATCTCAAGGTGGAAATAATGCAGGTCATACTGTTACAGTTAATGATGATGTTTTTAAATTTCATTTAGTACCATCAGGAATTCTTTATCCAGATACTTTATGTATAGTTGGTAATGGAGTTGTTATTGACCCAAAAGGAATTTTAGAGGAAATAACAAACTTACATAATAAAGGAATTTCTACAGATAATTTAAAAATTAGTTTAAGATCTCATATTGTAATGCCTTATCATAAAACTCTTGATGGTATAAAAGAGGAATATAGAGGTAATAGCGATATAGGAACAACAAAAAAAGGTATTGGTCCTTGTTATATGGATAAAGCAGAACGTTCAGGTATAAGAATGTGCGATTACCTTAATAAAGAAGTTTTTGAAGCAAAAGTAAGAGAAAATGTAGAGATCAAAAATTCCATTATTAAAAATGTTTATGGAAGTGATGTTCAGTATGATGCTGATGCTGTTATAAAAGAGTATCGCGAGTATTTAGAACAATTAAAACCATATTTTGCAGATACAACTGTTCTTGTATATGAAGCAATTAAATCTGATAAAAAGGTATTATTTGAAGGTGCTCAAGGTACTTTACTTGACATAGACCTTGGAACATATCCATACGTTACTTCATCTCATCCAATAACAGGAGGAGTTTGTGTAGGAGCAGGGATTGGACCTACTATGATTAACGAATGTATTGGTGTTATGAAAGGATATGTAACAAGAGTAGGAAAAGGACCTTTCCCAACAGAATTATTTGATGCAACAGGAGAAAAGATAAGAGATGTTGGACATGAATTTGGTACAACTACTGGAAGAGCAAGAAGATGTGGATGGTTTGACGCTGTTATAGGTAAGTTTGCAGTTAGAACAAGTGGTCTTACAAGTATTGCTCTAAATAAAATTGATGTGTTAGCAGATATAGATAAAGTTAAGATTTGTGTTGCATATAAAAAAGGTGATGAGATTATTAATGAATTTCCTGCTAGCTTAGAAGAATTAGCTAAGTGTGAGCCGGTTTATGAAGAAATGGATGGATGGGGAGATATTAGTAATATTCGTTCTTATAGCGAGTTACCAGAAACTGCAAAAGCTTATGTAAAAAGAGTAGAAGAGTTATGTGATGCAAAAGTAACAATGGTTGGAGTTGGACCTAATAGAGATCAGAATATATATGTAGACTAGAGTTTCCGCGTAGAGGGTATAGGGTAATATTCCGTCAGCAGATTAAACGTCCTGTTTAAACAGCTGAGCTCGCCGTCCGTGGCTCGCTGCTCCATATTACCCTATACCCTCTACGCTAGGCTCATTGATGTTCATTCTACTTGGTAATGCAACTCTGGAATGTTACTAGAGGAGAAATATTCCTTGAATAACATGATGTAGTTGCTTTTCTATACTTTATAAGAAAATTACTAAATTAAATATCTTAGAACTTTCTATGGTAGCGCCAATAATTTTCTATGTCATCAATGGTAATATTAACGTCAGCTATTTCTATATGAGAATTACTATATTCTACAGTAAATCTAAAAGTGAGTATTTCTGGGGTAGTAGTTCCCCATTTATGAATCATATTTTTATTCCATAACTCTCCAGTCCATTTATTTATGTGTTCAGCATTATGAAGTACCTGAGTAATTATAGGTGACTCATTTAGAATTTGTACATAAACTGTTTCAGCTACTATTGTACTTGAAGAATTAATAGAAGTTGTTGTAGAACTTAACATAAATTTTTCACCCGACCAATACGTGTCATAATCTCTAGGACTATTATCAGTATTAGTTTTTGATTGATTATATTTTATTCTGTTTTCATTCCATTTTGAAGTATGATTTATATATCCTTTTATATTTAAATCATTAGCTATAAAAGTTGCCAAATCATTAGCTTCACCACCGTTGTTATCATTAACGACCACTCTTATTTCATAATTACCTGGGGTAATATTATTAATTAAGTTATATGTGCATATATTATAAGTATTATCATTTGGTTTTACTGTATAGGTAGAAGTATTTATAATATTACCATTCTTTAATAAATACACTTTTAGATTAAGAGTATCCATATCACAGTCATGTACTTTAATGTTTACAAAGACGTCATCTCCTTCATATATAAATGATGGATTTGTCCCAATAATTTGTACTGTTGGAGGGGTATTATCTACTAAATAAACTTTCCATTGTTTTGTTATTTGTTGATTGTCAGCAGATATTGCAGTAGCCTTAAATGTATACCAACCCTCTTTAGTATTTTTGGGGATATAGTAATCAATATCGTTCCATTGTATTTTTGTCCCATTTTTTATGCCTGTGGAACTATTATAATTAATTGTTTTTGTATCAAGTATTTGATTAGTACCATTTTGATCATATAAAGCTAATTCTAAGTGAACATTATAAGGACATATTGTTATTGCATCATATAGAATTAAATTTTGTCCTGTAGACACATGATTTAGGGGTTGTCCATTTTGGCTTTTTAGCTTTGCGTTAAATTTTAAATCAAGATTCAATACATATATTTTTGGGTTACTCCATGCACCTTCGATATCTTTTACCATATACTTAATAATATAATTAGTATCCTTATTATCAATTTTTGTAGGCAGACCGCTTGGAATCTTACCTGTATGAAATATATCATCTGAAGTACTTTTCCACTCATATTTTTCTTCTATAATTCCTTTATTAGCCATATTCATATGATCAAGGTCATACCCATCTCCATTTATATTTCTAATAATCCATTTATCATTATAAGTTATAGCGTCAATAGTTAAATCAGCGATAGGACGTCTATGAACTAATAATTCAATGTTATTTTTATTACTCCATTTACGGTAATTAGAAAAGTTTATTTCACTTGGCTCTATTGGAGTATCTTGTGCTTGATACTCTAAGCTATATTTACCAACTTCATGAAATTTATGTTTATTAGTAACTGTATTTCCAATTATTTTTGGTATTCCATTTTTATTTGTGAACATTGAATTATCGAAATTACTACAAATAAATCTATCAGAATATTTTTCATCGGTTTCGTAATCATTAAATATAAATTCATAATTAACGTTATCTTCATCTGAAATTACACAAACAAAAGAAGAAATAGTATTTTGCAGAGGTAGTAAATAATCTTTTGTTTCTGATACTATTGAACTTACTTGATTAAAATACTTAATGATTATTTGGTTGTCTTCAACTATAATCTCTTTTACTTTTGGTTTTTGTGAATCTATTTGTACAATATTGTTAGATGGAGCAGATACATTTTTACCTCTGTCAACGGCAAACAATCTATATGAACCAGTAAATGAAGGTACTGATAAGTAAGAGTTACTTGTACAAGTGCCTATTTTAGTGCCTTTGCCATTAGATATAGCATTTATTATATCACTATAAAGATTATAAGGAGAATCATTTTTTAGTAAATAAACTTCGCTTTGTTCAGTGGTAGAGACGTTAATCATGCTACCACCTCTCATTAAAAAGGTATCTTTAGAATATATAACAGGGTTAGTTCTATCAATATATATTGGATAACTCCTACTACTGATATCCTTAAAATGATCCATTACAGTAACGTATAACGTTCCATCAACATCTTTTGGAAATTCAGAGAGATTAAATGTAAATTCATAATCATCGCCTTGCCCATAAGATGTATTAGGCATATCAATATATTTTGTTTTTTTTGCAAGAGTTGTATATTGATGATTTACTGTTCCTTTTATTTCAGCAGTTATAGTTATATCATCTTGTTCTGTATCATATACTTTTCCGTTTACAGTTATTGAGGTACTATCTTTTCCATTCATATGATTTCTATTTATAGAATTTGATATATTAGGGGCATAATTCATATTCCAAGTTCTTTCTTGTGAATCACTAGCATGTTGTGATGTACTTGACCATGCATCATAAGTATATGCGTATAAATCAGTTGATGCTTTAATAAGAAAAGGATTGTCCCAGTTTTTACTAATATAGATAGAATGTTCTTTGCCTTCCCATTTGTCAATTTGACTATTATCGGTATAACTTCTATAATCACTTGAAAGATAAGATCCATTAAGTTTTAATGCAGTTGTTCTACTTCCACTATATTGCCCTTTATATACTCTAGCATATAAATATCCATTAGCTTTATATTTTATTTCCCAGTAGTCTTTTGAAGCGTTTTTTACATCTAGTATTTCTAATTTTATATTACTTGAAGTTATATGTACGTGCTTGCTTTTTTCACTCTGTATTTTATCATGTACTTTTATAGTTCCGGCTTCATCAACTGCATGAAAATAAAATGTAGTTGTTTTTTTATAAGGTTCTCTATCTATTTCTCTAGCGTGAATTGGCTGAACACTTATTAAAGTTGCAAAGAAAAATAATATACTTATTAACTTTCGATTCATTATACACCACCTTTCTACATGTTTTCTGCGGTAGCTTTTGCATAACTATATCGAATAGCTTTATTTTCTGCATTAACTTCCACAACACCGATATAATATCCATCACATACAGGAATAATATCAAGGTCTTTGACATCTTTCCATGTATTATCAATTTCTTGATGATATAATATTTCTTCAATAGAGTTTTCATTATGAGTAAATATTTTATATTTAAATGATACACCATCATCTAGGTGCTTACCTATGTGAAATTGTGTTGAGTTTAAGTACTGTACACTTTCTAGTCTTTCTTTAAACTTACCAATATATCCTAATTGCACTCCTTCTTTTGATATACATGCTTTTTCATTTCTTCTTTTTAGTTTAAGAGTAATGAATTTTTTAGTTATTATCATATCTTCATATAATTCAAATTTTTTTCCTTCGCCATATTTACTTAGATAGCCAGTTGTTTCTAAAAATATTATTTCATTTTCTATGTTATACATATCTTTCACATTGCTTGATACTAACACTAAATCATTTCCTGTACCTGTGCGCCACACTTTTCCTTCTGAATCAAGCCCTAATAAATAATTATTATAATTTCCATTTATTCTTCCGATAATATACTTTGTGATTTTTTTATTTCTAAATTTCCCATAATTACTATAATTATTAGGAATACTTTTATAAATTGCACTTACACCATCTTTAGTTTTTAAAAATACTATTCCGTTAGAAGTAAAAATATCTTCAACATTCTTATAGTATTTAGCTCCGTCAAGGTAATATAAATAATCATCTTTTTTGTATCTATAAACAGATACTGTTCCATTATTATCCAAAGCTAGTATTGCACTGTTACTTACAGTGATTACTTTTTTTACGCTACTTCTAGTTACATTTCTAAATTTATATCTATCACCCCAGTTATAATAATAGGGAACTATAGATGAACTAAAGTAACCATTATTATTTAAATATGCAATACCTTTTTGATCAGCGAAATAGTATTTTGCAGATGATGAAACATTAACTGCGTTCATATAACTATCCATATTGTATTTTTTCCCGTTCTTCATTATAATTATCATTTTATTTCCATAAGTATTGTTATAATCATTATCTATTATATTTTTTATGTCATCTATTTTAATATATCTGCTAGGGTAAGCTTTTTGTCCATTATTTCCAAGAAAGCACTCGCTATTTGGACCTTGAATCCAAATAGAATTTTCCATTATTGCGTAGCTTTTATATCTTCCCAAGTTATTTAAATACCATACATTAGAGTAATACTCTTTATTTTCTCGTAGTGATTCACTTGCATAAAATGTATCATCATATTTTATTGCAATAAAATCTCTATAACTATATGGGATAATCATTTTGATATTCATACCTTGTAATTCCTTAATAGGATTTTTTAATTCATAATCATCAGAATAATAATAATTACCTCGCACTTTTATTATTAATTTATCACAAGTTTTATTACCGATTAATTGAAAGTTAGTTGTATAAAATTTTTGTTTTATTGCCTGTGGATAAAAATGCACACCGCTACTTCCATATTGAATGCTTTCAAGTTTGCTTTCTTTATTTCTACCCAATATAGCCACTGTATTTTTAAGTCCAATACCATCATAGTAAATAGTGTTGTTATTTTTATATTCTTCATTGTTATACCTAGTATCATAATAATATCCGCTATATCCACCTAAAACCATTAAAGATCCATCATATTTAATTGCAACTATTATTTCAGTACTAGAAACTAATTTTTGTATATTTCTCCACTTATTATGATCCAATTTATAATATGCTCTTCCATAAGATTTTACCGTACCATTGTTATATAGTATTGCTATTAAATTTTTTAGTATATGTACATCTTTTATGTTTGTAAAATCTAATTTTTTAAGCTCTATTACATTATCTCCATATTTTTCTTTTGCTTTATTTTCATCTATAATAGTTATTTTAAATTGATTGTTTTCTTTATATATTATTATTTCATCTGTTATATTTACTATTTCAATATTTTCTTTTTGCTTATATTCCGTTAAAGGATTAGAAAAACATAAGCTTGATAATTCTTTAATACCTTTATCTTCTACTTTAACTTTATACTTTATTTTAGGCAAATCTATAGTGTTTCCTACTAAATCCGATATTTTGAGTTCTTGTTGTAATAATGTTAAGTCAAGTTCTTCGCCTTCTTTGAAATCTTTATCAAAAGTAAGTCTAATAGTATTATTTTCTACTTTTATTTTATTTGGCATTGCTACAATTTTCTCTGCTAAATGCATTAATTGGTCTTTCCATAGATCAGTATTTACATCACCTATAACATATTTACCGCGTATTGGTGAACAGTGTGAAAGCTCTCTAAGAGTAGCAAATTGAGAATTTATATCTGAATTATAATTATTACTATCAAATTTTTTATCAAGTATATTTTGTATAGAAGTAATAACATAAGTTTCAAAGTTATTGGAAATTAAATAGTCCATTAAATCTTTATCAATACTACTTGCCGAATAGTTATATCCCTTTTCGTTTTCATAGTCAAAACTTTTTCCTTTTGTAAAATATAAAAATACTTTTTTACTATCTTTTGTATATGGAATATCTTTAATTTTAGAAAAATCCATAGCATTAATATCATAATAAAAGTCTTTAGGAGTATAATAACTTGTTCTAGACCAATGATTTGTTATGTTAACTGTTTCTTTACTAACTTCTATATCATGGTAGATACAACACCAATTTATTCCTTGTATCCAGCCATTAGTTTCTTCTCTATAGGTTACTAAAGTACCAATTTTATTATCAGGATTATAAAATCTAAATTCTACTCCTGATTTTTCATATCCTCCATACTGACCATCATGGGAAGTATAAAAACTTCCTCTTTCTGACACCACTTTATCTCCTTTTTCAAAAGGCTTTGTAGGGGTAGTAAAGCTCTGTGTTGTTTCGTAGTGAATACTATGATGACGAGGGTCATGATTATAATAAGTTCTTGTATGTCCTCCTGGACCTGAGAATTCATACATTCCACTTTCTAGATAATAGCTAAGATTAATTATTCTTGCATATGTATAATAATTTTTGATTTTATGTTGATTACCAATCTTTTTCTTATCAGTAATTAGATGTATTCGTAAGTTCTTGTTATTGGAGAATGCTTCTGCTTTTAGTAAGTTTAGTTCGGTTTGTAGAGTGATTAAATCCATATCTTTATAGTCTGTGAATACAACAATGTCATATACTTTATCATTTAGTACATCAACTTTTACTGCTGTTACTGGTGCTATGTTATCTACTTCAGAAATACACTCTTTGCTAGGTTTATCATTGGTATCATCAGTAAGAATGTAGGATGTATCAACAAATTCTAGAAGTCTGTTATCGTGTTCTTCATATACTTTTAATTCAAACTTATATTCTCCTACATGTTTAGTTTCTACGGTTACATCGGTTAAATTGCCGGTTTCTACAGTATCAGCAAAGGTAAATAAGTTGTTATATGTTGTACCTGTTTCTACCCAGTTAGTACCATTGTGATAATACCAAATATCATCAGAAAATATACCGTCATTATCACTATCAAAAGCGTAAAACCATGCTCTTTTAGTTATTTTATCGCCATCATTACTTTTTGACATATCAAATGCTTTTACCATTGCTTTTTTGTCATTATCTTTATCTCTATATACTTTTTTAATTAATTTGAAATCTGATTTTGGTGGGGTATCAGGTTTAATTATACGTTTTATTGTTCTTGTATTAGAGTAGCCTAGTGTATTAGTTACTGTTAGATTTATAGTTACTACACCAGTTTTCTTAGAAGTAAATGCTATTTCTCTATCATTTAATTTTTTGTAGTAGATATCTTCTGTAGTGAGATTGTCTAATGGTGTTATTTCCCATTTCGTAAGTTTCCAGTCGATAGGATATGTTTTGCTGACTGATTTTGATTTTGAACTATCGAGTATTACTGTTTGACCTACTTTATAGTCACCTTCCTCGCTAATAATAGCTAAAGGTTTTGGAGGACAAACTTCTATTCGTACACTTGTTGTATCACTTTCTCCACCACTATCTGTGGCTTTGGCTGTAACGGTATATTTTCCACTTTGTAAAAACTTAGCTGTATTACTACCATTAGTTACAGGGCTAGATAGTTGAAGACAAGAAGGTTTGCATAATGTAGGTGTCAGAATTCCATCTTCTTTGTCTTTTGCGCTAACAGTAAGAGTAAAAGGATCTCCTTGCATTACTATGTTAGGTGCAGATAACGTTACTTCGGGAGCCCAGTTCACTGGGGGGCTAGCTTTCTTTTTTATGATGACATCTTTCATAGCGGTATCTGTTTTACCGTTGCTATCTTTTACAGTTAATTCAATAGTGATGGTTTTCGGTTTATCATAGGTTAAGGTTATACTTTTTTTACCATTTTGATCAGGCAATGATTTAGTTTCTACCTTCCATTTGTAATCAACTATTGTCGCTCCGTTTGGAGCTAATGAACCAGAACCATCTGCAAGGAATTCTTCACCAACTAGTACTTCTTCTGGAGCTGAAAGGATTGCTATGGGGTTGCCTTGGGGGATGGGGGCTTTTTTAATTAGTTCTACACTTGTATCATCGCTAGATATACCATGACATTGTCTGAAATAATCAACTGATACATCACAATGAAAATCTTTAATTATATTATCATCTAAATCAGCATCACCATCTTCAATGTCATTTGGTAAATAGTTAAAAGTAAAATCCGTACTACCACTAAGTTCAGTAAAAGAAGTAATTGTTTTCTCATATGTATTAACGCCATCATTCATAGTAAAAACCATTTGACGAATATTAGAATGTTTATTTAAATAAGGTTCCATTTTAATATCATTTGTTTCAAACCCTGTTATATCTGCTTTTGCATGAATTCTAACTTGTCCCGAACCTTCTCCTTTTGACATATCAATAGTATGATCATCGATACTACTTGTTGCTTGTATCTTAAGGTCAACGATTATTTCTGAATATAGTTTGTCATAATTTGCTACTTGATTATAGTACAAAGGTAAATTTTTTTGTGTATTTGGACCCCATTCAATACCACCAGGTAATCCATCTAAGATACCTACTCTCTTAGGATTAACTTGAGAACATGCATCATCCTTAAATATCATAATTCCTTGAGTATTACCTCGAAGAACAGTATTAAAATCATGGTTCCAATTAACTACTGGCTTTCTATTTTCTCCCATAGGTTGGTTATCTATAAGAATAACTTGTACAGCATCAGCTATAAGTATGCCATCTTTTCGTTTAAGTCTATCTTTTTCATCCTTATCTACAGATATTTCATTAAAGATTTCTTCTAAAGGTATCTTTACAACATCATCGTTACCATGATTACTAAAGTTATATGGCCTTCGTGTTTTTTTAGGTTTTTCACCATCAGGAATAAATGTTATATCCCAACCAATAGTTTTGTATTTGTATTTTGAATTGCTAGATACGGAGTCTACTTTATAAGTAAAATATTGAAGTCCATCATCTTTATCTATGATGATATCGGCTTTGTTAGTAGGTCCGCCTCCTCCTATACCATAAGAAATAAAAGAAGAAGACAAGAGTAATAAGCAGATTAATATGATAGTTTTTATTTTATTTCTCATTTAATCACCTACTGTCCGTCTACTAATTTTACATCACTAAGATAATGAAGAGAATGTAACATATATTTACTTGTCTCCCATGTAATTGGAAGATTAGTCATAGGTCTAAACATTTCTACATCAACATCTACATAATACCACTTCTCAAACTTTAAATTGTTAATAGCTAAGTCCATTTCATATAGAATATTATTAGTATTTTCATGATTAGTATATCTAAAGTACAAACGACCTCTTAATATTTCATGACTATCACTATTAGTAAGAGCCATTTTACAAGGATGTGTAACAAAGATCGTATCTTGCTGTACTTTCCACATTTCCGTTTCATCAACCCAAACACTAGCAAATTTCTTTGGCTCATAATCTTTTTCTTTATAATACATATATGCTTTTAACCAATACAAAAGTTTTGTGGAGTAACTCTCTTTATCTAAAGTTTTATAATTACGTGTAAAAAGTGTTTCAATAAATTCTGTTGCATTTCTAGATGCTTCATCATAATAATCACGTTCACATTGCATATCTGTGCATATACGATTATTTTCCTCAAAATCATTAGAATATGAATTAGGCATTAAAGGATAACCTTTTAATATCTTCATAATCTTCTCCGTACTATAAACAACTTTCCCATCTTCAACCTTATGTATATCCTCAATAGGTGTATCATCATCTAATCTAGTAGTATCACTTATATCAGTATCGGTATTTTCATTAGTTATCTCATTACCATCATTATCATTCATATTTCCACTTTCAACATCATTCTCAATAGGGACTTTTAATACAAAAGGCTTTCTCACATTTTTATCAATCATTCTATGTATAATAGCACTCGCTTGTGCCCTAGTTGAGTAATTTTGAGGTTGAAATTCTCCGCTTGGAAGTCCTGTAATAATACCTAGGGAGTAGGCATCTTTAACTTCTTCTTTATACTTATAAGAGATAGAGGAAAAATCTTTTACATATGACTCAACGTAATCTCTAGTATCAGCTTTTTGTTCATCTTTGATAGCTTTTACAATGATACTTGACATTTCTTCCCTAGTAATAGGCTGTGTATAATCAAAAAATTGGTCTTTTTCAATTAATCCTAGCTCTAAGGCTTTTTTGATGTAGTTATTTGCCCAATAATCATCAGCATTTGTAATATCAGTATATCCTAGAGACGTAACTGTCATTTTAAGAAAAGCATCAATCTGGACATTGAAATTTGGTTTAAACGAACCATCTGTAAATCCATTTATTACTCTTTTAGAAGATAAATAATCTATACTTTCTAATGCCCAAAAATCATCTTCAACATCTGAAAAAATTTTTTTATCCATACCAGTTACTATAATTGAGTTAATTATGAATGTAGTTAATAAGCTTAGTACTACTAATGTTTTTTTCATATAAATAATCTCCTTAAATTTTTTATTTATTGAGTTTGACGTAGTCACTTTTTCTTATACGCTACTTTACATTATTTTCGTTACATATTTTGATATTATTTAATATTATTAGACATAATTCAACAAAATAAGATAACATTATAACACTTAATAATTGATTTTTCGTTAAACGTATTTTTTGAAAGTTATTATATCACAATCACCTCGAATAAACAATTAAAATTATAAAAATACAATAATTATGAAAAAACATAAAAATAATGTTGCTAAATATCAAAACATAATATATAATACCATTATATCTCAATAAAAGACAGATAAATAAAAATTATAAGTAAATAGGAGCTTATATGGTAGGGAAAGTTTTTTTCGGGAAATATCTCATTATAAGAGAAATAGGAAAAGGAGGTATGAGCAGTATATTTCTTGCAGAAAATATTAGACTTGGCAATCAATGGGCTATAAAAAGAATAGAAAAAAACAATAGTAAAATTAATTTATTAGCAGAGCCAAGAATATTAAAAGACCTAAACCATCCATTAATTCCACAAATTATTGACATAGAAGAAGACGAACAATACTTATACATAATAGAGGAATATGTAAAAGGCATTAATCTTAAAGATTATAAAAATAATAATAAACAAATAAAAGAAACAGATATAATTAACATTGCATTACAAATATGTGATGTACTCGAATATTTACATTCAAGAAAACCATATCCGATAATATACAGAGATATAAAACCGTCTAATATAATTCTTACTGAAGGAAATAGAATTAAACTTATTGACTTTGGTATTTCAAGAAAATATAAGAATGACTCAAACGCAGATACTGTTTTATTAGGAACTAGAGGTTATGCTGCTCCCGAGCAATATGGTTCAGGACAAAGCGATGTTAGAACTGACATATATAGTTTTGGGGTAACATTATACTTTCTAATAACAGGGAATAATCTTAATACTATCCATAAAGACATCATAATTGGTAGATATTCAGATACTTTAAAAAACATAATTGAAAGGTGTACTAGAATTCAACCAAATGAAAGATATCAGTCTATTACCCACATCAAAGAAGAATTAATTCAATTAAAACAAGAAAAAGAAAAGAAGACATATAAAGTATATTCAGGAGTAAAGCAAAAGACAATAGGGGTATTATCTCTTACCAAAAGGGCAGGATCAACTTTTTTTGCTACTAATTTAGCAACTGCTATAGCAGATAAAGATTTTCTTGTATCATTAATAGAATTACCATTTAACGAAGCTTATATTTATGATTTAATAGGTATTTCTAATTATATTGATTTAGACTATTATTCTATAATAAATGAAATAAATGAGGATAATCATGTTGATAGAGATAAAATAGCTTTAATAAATAATATTATGTATTTAGTTAAAGATGCTACAAAACAAGAGATAGACAATTGGGACGATAATAAAACAATTAAATTAATATATTCAGCAAAAGAGTCATTAATATCTATAGTTGACATTGGATATAATTATGATGAAATAGAAAATATTATAACAGAATTTGACCTAATATACGCTATTTATAATGCTATGCCACCAGATATAATGGCAAATTATAATTTGTTTAAGAAAATACAAGAATTAAATAAAAGAAATAATAAGATTCGATTTGTTCTAAACAATGATAATATAGGTATTAATAAAAATGTATTAACTAATTATTTAGGAATTAAGCCAGATGTAGTTATACCTAACTTCCCATCAGAGTTAGTATATAAAACAGCATATAAAAAGAAATTTCCATACAGTGAACCAATAATAAAGAAAATTTTAGATGAAAATTTTAAGAGTATATATAAAGAATTGCTTCCAAAAGGAATAAGCGATAAATATAATAAGAGAAAATATGGAAGATTTTATAGATTTAAAAATAAATATAATTATACAAGTGGATAGGAGGCGTATATGAAAAATTTTTTCAAAGGCCTATTAGGAATTGTTTTAATAATAATCGCTATTGGAATTATCTTTTATTGGGAAGTCCATGGCAGAGAAAATTTATTATACAAAGATATTGTAGTACTAACACAAGAGATTAACAAAAATGAGGTTATTACAAAAGATATGTTGCAGTACCAAAAAAGAGAAGAAAGTACACTAATAAAAGAAGTAATAACTAAAAAAGAAATAATTATAGGCAAAGCTGCAAATAATTATATTCCTAAAGGGGTACAGTTAGTAGAAAAATATTTTGAAGATCCTTGTTTAGTACTAGATGAAGATGAGTATATATTTAAAATTCCAGGAGAATGGATAATGGCATTTCCTAATTCACTTAGACGTGGAGATAAAATATATTTTTACGAGATTGATAAAAATAGAAAAAGTGAAACTATAGATGTTGATGGTGATATACCAATGTACATAGAAGAGGCATTAGAAGAAGACGCAATTGTAAATACAACAGTGGCATATGTAAAAGATGGAGCAAATAGAGAGGTTGTTTCATTAAGTGATGAAGAAAGGTTTAATGGTACAAGTAGAATTTCAGAAATAGAAATCATTACAGATTTAGAAATAGTTAATTTACTAAGAGAGTCCATTAAGCAAGATAAAGTATTTATTATAATGTATAAATAAATAAGAAAATCATTGGCAAAAGTGTATTAATAATAGGAATATATCTTAGGAAATATATTTTATAATACCTCTTAATGTGATTAATAAGAACAGCAAATTAAATGTGATTATAATAACAGTAAATAAATTTAATAAGAAAGTAGGTGACAATAGTAGAGCAAAATTATAAAATTCATCTAGTATCTAACAATGAAATTCTAAGAAGAAAGCTACTTAATGTTACATATTTTCAAGAAGTAATTATGGATACGTCATTAGATGAAATAAAAGAAGATATTACAATTATTGATGATAAAATAATTAATATTAATGATTTACTAAAAAACGCAGATAAAATAACATCTAATTACATATTTTATAAAATAACTTTGGATAATTTTAAATTCTCCACAAAAAGCATTTTAGAATCTAATAATATTATAATGCTTCAGCCTTATATGACAGAAGAAAATATAGTTGAATATATTTGTTCGCAAATTATTAAAAAAAATAATTTAACTATTAATAAAAACATTGTTACGTTTTTTGGTGCTGATTCAAAAGTAGGAACAACACAAGTAGCCCAGTGTATAGCTGAAAAAATAGTAGAAAAATCTGATGCAAGAGTTTGCCTTATTTTTTTAGATGGTGAAGCAGGTACAGATTACATTGACATAGATTTTAAAAACAATATTGATACAATTAAAATTAAACTAATATCAGAATTAGCAACTACAGAAGAAATATTTGACATAGCAGAAAAAATAAAAGATAACTTTTATATTATTGAAGGTACTAAATCAATACTTTATAGAAAAGAATATCAGCCAAAACACATAGAGTATTTACTTAATACGTTATCAATTGAATGTGACCTTGTGGTGATAGATGCAGGCAGTAATATTGATAGAGCGATGCCAATAAGTGCTCTTACAGCTACTAATCATAGATATTTAGTAACTACTCAACAAAAAAATAGTTTAAGAAGATATATGGAAAAAAAACCTATCTTAGAAAAATTATCATTAGATGACTTTCAATTAATTGTCAACAAACATATCCCAGATGGTTCACTGCCTACAGCTTATGATGTATCAAAATTATATGAACAGCCTTATTTATCTAAAATAGAATTTTGCAAATATGCATTACAAGCTGAAAATGATAGAAAATCACTAATTCATTACAATGATAAAGATATTATTAAGGATATTAATAAATTAGCGGATACTATTATAAATCAAAATAATCTAGGTAAAAAGGACATCCCTAAAAAAAGAAAATGGTTAAATATTCGTAGTAAGGGGTGATGTGGTGAAGAATTTAGTAGAAGATAAAGAAAAGTTTTATAAACATGCTAAACTAAAAGAATTTAACTTGCAAGAATATATTTATTCTATAACAGGTGAAACAAGAGAAAAAGTAATTAATATGAATAGAGATGAGTTAGCAAGATTTAGGATTTTATGTGATAATATTTTTTCGTATTTTCATTCTGGATGGGAAAATGAAGGTATAGAAACAAGTACATTAATAAGACAAAAAAATGCTATTCTAGGAAAAGAACTAGAAGTGAAATATTTTAAAGATAATATTGAAGATTACCTTAAAAGAAACAATAAATTGATGGAGTGGTATCCTAATTGGTATGAGGATATTGTTGATGCAATTTACCATGAATGTTGGGGGCTATGTGGTATTGCACAGTGGAAATATAGTAAAGACTATGGCTTATCTCAATCAGCTAAAATAATAGGGAACAAAATATATTTTATGGAAAATGGAAAAATGAAATTACAGCATCAAACTATAAGCGATAATAGAAGAAGGCAATTAATTAAGGCATTATTACTTAACGAGAAAAATATTCACTATGATCAAAAACATGCAGAGGTATCTATGTATGATGGAACAAGAATTACGATATATGGAGAAAAATTAGTCAAAGAGAATTTGGAAGTAATTATATTTAGAAAATACATCATTGAGAAATTATCTTTTGAAGAACAAGCAAAGAAAAATACTATTCCTATAGATATAATTCCTATGCTAAAAAACATGGTGAGTATTGGTTATAACGTTATATTTACTGGAGCTGTTAGAACAGGTAAAACTACTTTTTTAGAAACATGGCAAATGTATGAAGATACTACTTTGGAGGGACTTATGATTGAAACAGGAGCAGAAATACCTGCTCATAAACTTCAACCTTATGCGCCAATAATCCAATTAGTTGCAGATGATGAAGAGTTAGGTAATATAATAAAACCAATATTACGTTCAGATGCAGATTACATTATATCAGCAGAAGCAAGAGATGGACGAGCTCTTAATGTTGCGATGAGAGCCGCTAATAAAGGAACAAGAAGATGTAAAACAACTTATCATACTACTGATCCATCAGATATTTGCTACGATATAGCAGACGAAATTGTTAAATTTTATGGAGGGGATTTATATAATACAATATTTAAAGTAGCAAAAACTTTTCATTATGTATTTCATTTTATACAGTTAGCAGATAAAACCAAGAAAAGATTAAAAGGAATATATGAAATAAGGTTTAATCGATTTAATCATGAAATAACAATTCATCAAATTTGTAAATATGATTATAGCAAGGATAGTTGGCAATTTAAATATGATATTGGAGAAGATAAAGAAGAAATCGGTCATGAAGAAAATGAAAGAGCTCTAAGAGACTTTAAATTAGAATTAAAAAAATTAGAAGAAAAGCATCCCTATAATAATTATTTGGTTTATAAACCTGTATATGATAGTTTGAGAGGTAGTAATTAATGATGAATACACTTATAAATTTAATAAAAATCACTTTATATTCAATGATAATCGTTGGACTATGGTTGATTTATACAGATTATATTCTTTACTTTTTAAAGGTAATTAAGCCAAAGAAAACATTTAGGGAAATAAAAGAAGAACCGTCATCTAATCTATACAAGCATATCAAAAGACTTATGTTAATTGTTTATGGAAAAGATAATGATAAAAAGGTATCATCTTTTTACTTAATTAGTGTATTATTATTTTTTCTTACATTTTTAATCGTTATTCAAAGAACGTCAATAATTAGAAGCTTTATATTTGCAGGCTTTATATCTTTTATTCCATATATTTTTCTAAGGTTACAGTTAAAACAAATAAGGATAGAAGGAAGTTATGAAGCAGATATATTCGTAAATGAATTTTTGAATCAGTATAAATTAAATAATAAAAATATATATGATGCTATCGATGAAACAATTGACAAAATAAAAAATGCACCAATCATGAAGCGTCAAATGTTTATTATGGCGTTAAAATTAAAAGAGTATAGAAATGTAGAAGAATTAGAAGAAATAATTAAAGATTTTGTATATGCTATAAATACAGAATGGATTGTGTTATTAGCAAATAACATTTACATTAGCATAACAGATAATATAAATATTACAATAGGCCTTGAAGATATTCAAAAAGAAATTAAACAAGCAATAACAGATAAAGAAAGAGAAAAGAGGATTAATCTTGAGAGCGTTACTATTGTTAAGTTTATAACTCCAGGATTATATATTATTTCCATGATAGTTGCAAAATCAGTATTTAATATATCGTTTAAGCAATTTTTTGAGTATCAAATAAATACACCTACAGGATTTAATTACTTTATGATAATTATAATAATGAGTATTTTAAATAGCAGTATTCTTATATTATTAAAAAAACAAAAATTTGACATTTAGAAAGGAAAAGAGATGAAAATTAATTTTACTATAATATATTACTGTTTACTCAGTGCACTTCTTTACTGTGCTTGGTTAATCTTCAAAAGCATAAAAAGAAAAAATCGTCAATATATATTTCGTAAACCTAAAATAAAAATTAAAAAGAATGATTTGGATAATATTAATAATATATTTCTAGATGCTGGCTTTAACATAACGTTAAATAGGTATAATCAAATAAGAATTATTTTATTAATGTTTTTTACTATTATCTCAAGTGTTAATTTAAATCATAATAAATTAAGATTTGTGATAGGTTTTATACTTCTATTATATATTATATCCTCACCTGTAAAGAAATTTGGGAAGAAAGACAGCCCTTTTATATTAGTAATGAGAATGATTATATCTATGCAAAATAAAAAGAAAGACGCCGAATTATATAGAATACTAATTCAATTAAAAAACATAGCGATAACTCAGCAAGATAAACCATATAGCGGAGATTATATTATTAATCAATTAATTAAATTTGCTAAATTAACAAAGAGTTCATTAATTAACTTTTTAATGTATTATAACTTAGGAAAAGAAGACGAAGCATTTAAGAAATTCACACAAAGTACTAATACCAAAATGGGAAATGAAATAGGTATTATATTATTGAAATTAGATAAACTTAATCCAATAGAATTAGTTGAACAAATAGACATCGTTAAAGAAAGAACTAGGGAAAAGCATATTACAGAAAAACATAGAAGGCAAAATATTATATCCGACTTTATATATTTACCAATCATAATACCCGTGTTTGTATTATTTCTTAATTTTATTATGATAACTGTTTGGATACCGAAGATTGAGACTATGAATTTATTTGGATAAAAAAATAATAAAAAGAGGGGTGTATGATATGAAAGATTTATTACTTATGTGTGCTAAGATAGCTTTAGGATTATTTATAGGGTTTACAATTATATTTGGTGGGAGTAATTCTTTGGATAAAAAAGCAGTAACAGTTTTAAGTGGCGCTGGAACTGCAATTAATGATAAAATTAGCTATGATACGAGTTCAAGTAATTAAGTTTGAGTAATTGTAAAATAATTTGATTACATTAAATACAGGGATCTAATTATATGAAGAAGGCATATTGCACTTAGAATTAAATGAAGATAGTTTTGTAATTACTTAGATAATCTTATTTTACGGAAAGGATATAATTAAATGAAAGATCTAATAATAATTTGTGGTAAAATCGCTTTAGGTATTTTTATAGCAGGAGCATTAATATTAGGTACGATAAAAACTGATGATAATAGTATAAGTATGCTTGAAAAATCACAAGAAGTTATGCAAAAGAATTTAGAATATCAAAAGAACTTTCCTTAGAATATAGACGATGCTGGATTAGTTAGATAGATTTTAATTCTTAAATACAATATGTAGTTCTTATTACAAGTGAGCATCCAACATATTATACTTAAGAGTCAACTAAATGTAGTTTTACAATTACTTAACATAAATTAATAATAAGAGGATAAAATAAATGAAAGATTTTATAGTTCTAGTGGCAGTATTACTAATATTACTGCCATTCCCTTTACAATATGCATTAGATGAGCATAATCACTTGCTAAAATCAGAGATACAGTCTTATGTATATTCAGCAAAAGAAAAAGCGAAGCAAGAGGGTTACTTTACAGAAGATATTAAGAGAGAGTTAAAAGAAAACATATCAATCAATTTAAATATCAATGAAAGTGATATACATATAACTGCGGATGAAGTGCGTAAATATAGAGAAAATGAATTTAAAAAAAGTGAGCTAATACATTATAAAGTTGAAGTACCTATAAAAAGAATAATAGCAGTTCCTGTGCTGTGGGGGATAAAAGATGATGACAATAAAACAGTATATGTAGTAGAAGGGTATACGGCAAGTGAGGCGATTATGCAATGAAACCATTTATATTTTCACTAGCTATGGTGATACTATTTTCAATATTTTTAGTATATCAAACAGATAATAACAATTACATGAGGCAATTAGAAGAATTAAAGAAGGTAGCAGATGAGTGTTCGGCATCTGCTGGCTTATTTTATGATGAGGAATTATATTCGACAGGAATTACAGTTTATAATAAGGAGGAAGGGCAAAAAATAATAAAATATATTATTAAAGAAAGTTTAGAACTTCAAGATAACTTGACACCTTCATCAAAAAGTTATTGGAGACAGCAAGTACAATATGAAGTGAGCTTTTTTGACAATAGTAATACAGAGTTTCCATTCATATATGAAGATAATAATAATAACTTTACTAAAATAATAAATGAGCCTACAATCATTGTTAAAATAAATGCAGGCAAACCTTATTTTAGGTTGAAATTTTTAAAACTTAAATCCACTATTAGAACATCTGCGTATGAGTATGTAAGTAGATAGATAATTAATATATTTATAACTACATAGCTTTAGTAATAATAGCTATTTATGTATTATATTTCATAAATAAATATGTAAATATTGTTAAAAAAATAACTGTGCATACAATGTACTTTCTATTGACAGTTAGTGCAAATTAGTGTTACACTAACATTGTTGAAAATTGTTGTTTAAAAAAATTTAACTATATATAAGGAGGGAACTTGTCAATGGGTAATATGTTAGAAATTCGTTGGCATGGTCGAGGCGGACAAGGTGCTAAAACAGCATCATTATTGTTAGCTGAGGCTGCGTTCGACACTGGAAAATTCATCCAAGGCTTCCCAGAATACGGTCCAGAACGTATGGGAGCTCCTATTACTGCATACAATCGTATTAGTGATGAAAGATGTCCTATTCATTCAAATATTTACGAACCTGATTTTGTAGTAGTAGTAGACGAAACATTAATCGATGTTGTTGATGTAACTGCAGGTTTAAAAGAAACAGGCGGTATTATTATTAATACATCAAAAACACCAGAACAAGTAAAATCTAAATTAAAAGGTTATAAAGGTGGCGTTTATACAATTGATGCTAGAGAAATCTCTATGGCAACTCTTGGAAGATACTTCCCTAATACACCTATGCTTGCAGCAGTTGTAAAAGTAGCAAATATTATGGATGAAGAAACTTTAATTAGTTCAATGGAAAAATCATTCCACCATAAATTTGCCAACAAACCACATGTAATTGCTCCTAATATGGAAGCATTAAAGAAATCGCTTACGGAGGTGAAGGGTGCATGAGTAAGAAATTCAATCATGATATAATACCAGCTTATACCCCTTGGCAAGAAACAACTCCAGGTGGTGTTGTAACAGAAACAGGAAATGCTAATTATTTTAAAACTGGTGACTGGAGAGCTATGAGACCTATATGGAATACAGATAAATGTAAACAATGTTTATTATGTTATCCAGTATGTCCAGATTCTTCAATTATAGTAAAAGATAAAAAAATGACTGGAATAGATTACGATCATTGTAAAGGTTGTGGAGTTTGTGTTAAAGCTTGTCCTTTCGGTGCATTCGATTTCGTACCAGAAGGTGAATAATAGATAGGAGGGAAATGAAGATATGGCAATTCGTGATAAATTATCAGGTAACGAGGCTGTAGCCATTGCAATGAGACAAATTAATCCTGATGTAGTAGCAGCATTCCCTATTACTCCATCAACAGAAGTACCACAATACTTCTCAGCATTTGTTGCAAATGGTCAAGTAGATACAGAATTCGTTCCTGTAGAATCAGAACATTCAGCTATGTCAGCTTGTATCGGTGCAGGTACTGCAGGTGCAAGAACAATGACAGCAACATCAGCTAATGGTTTAGCATTAATGTGGGAAATGTTATACATTGCTGCATCATGCAAATTACCAATGGTTTTATCAGTAGTTAACCGTGCATTATCAGGTCCAATCAATATACATAATGATCATTCAGATTCAATGGGTGCAAGAGATTCAGGATGGATTCAAATATACGGAGAAAATAACCAAGAAGCTTATGATAACTGTATTATGGCAGTTAGAATCAGTGAAGAAGCAGATGTACAACTTCCTGTAATGAACTGTTATGATGGATTCATTACTTCTCATGCGGTTGAAAATATTGAGCTTATTGAAGATGAAAAAGTAAAAGAGTTCGTTGGTACTTATAAACCAAATCACTACTTATTAAATAGTGATGAAAACATAGCGGTAGGACCACTTGCTATTACAACTCATTACTTCGAACATAAACGTCAACAAGCTGAGAGTATGAGAAATGCAAAAGAAGCTATTTTAAAAGTATCAGCAGATTTTGCAAAAATGACTGGAAGAGAATATGGTTTATTTGAAGAATATAAAATGGAAGATGCAGAAAGAGCTATCGTTGTAATTGGTTCAACTGCTGGTACTTCTAAATTTGTTGTAGATGCTCTTAGAGCAAAAGGTGAAAAAGTTGGATTAGTTAAGATTAGAGTATTCCGTCCATTCCCAGCTGAAGAACTTGCAAAAGCTCTTTCAGGATTAAAAGCAGTAGCTATTATGGATAAATGTGATGGATTCAATGCAAAAGGTGCTCCACTATTTACTGAAACAGTTAGTTCTTTATATAATAGTGATGCTAAGCCACTTGCAGTTAACTATATCTATGGATTAGGTGGACGTGACGTTAAGACAAGTGATATTGAAAAAGTATATGCTGACTTAACAGAAATTATTAATGCAAATAAAGTTGACGATCCTTATCGTTACTTAGGCGTAGTAGAAGCTTAGATTAATTGGAGGTGAAATAGAAGATGGCATATAATTTAAAAGAAACAACACAAAAACCAGAAAGATTAACTGGTGGACATAGAATGTGTGCTGGATGTGGTGCTCCAGTAGTAGTTCGTACGGTACTTAGAGCATTAAAACAAGAAGATCATGCAGTAATTGGTGCTGCTACAGGATGTTTAGAAGTTTCTACTTTCTTATATCCTTATACAGCATGGCAAGATTCCTTTATTCACTCAGCTTTTGAAAACGCTGGAGCATCAGTTTCAGGTGCAGAAGCTGCATACACTTCATTAAAAAAACAAGGTAAAATTGATGATACTTATAAATTCATAGCATTTGGTGGAGACGGTGGAACTTACGATATCGGACTTCAATCTTTATCAGGAGCTATGGAAAGAGGTCATGACATGGTTTATGTATGTTATGACAACGGTGCTTACATGAATACTGGTATTCAAAGATCATCAGCTACTCCAAAATATGCTGATACAACAACTTCACCAGCAGGTTCAGTTGTTCCAGGTAAGCAACAATATAGAAAAGATTTAACTAGAGTTATGGTTGCTCATGGTATTCCATATGTAGCTCAATCAGCTCCAATGAAGAACTTCAAAGATTTATATGAAAAAGCTGAAAAAGCTATTTATACTGAAGGTCCAGCATTCCTTAACGTTTTAGCTCCATGTCCACGTGGATGGAGATATGAAACAGATCGTTTAATGGAATTATGTGAGATAGCTGTTGATACTTGCTTCTGGCCATTATTTGAAGTGGTTAATGGTGAGTACAAGTTAACTTACAAACCAAAGAACAAACGTCCAATCAGCGATTGGTTAGAAGCTCAAGGAAGATTCAAACATGTTGCTAAGAATCCAGAAGTTGTAGCTGAAATCCAAGAAGAAATTGATCGTAGATGGGAAAAATTATTAAAACTTTGTGGAGAAGAAGCATAAGAGTTATTCTCTATTTTATATCACTAGCCAATGAGTCACTAAGCTTATTGGCTAGTGTTTTTTTATAGAAAAGTTTCTGCGGATATGAAATAAGTTACGATAGGTTTATTGACTTATATTTTAGTGAGTAATTTTAATTTTTGAAATTAGTAAATAATGGTTGATTTATTTTGAGAAATAGATACAATAATAATAAAAAACAAAACTTTAAGGGTGAAAACATCATATGAATACATTTAATAAAATATGTGATCTTTTTGATAGTTATAATTATGAGTCTATCCCAACAGATAGTGAAAAAGTTAAAATGTATGCAACATTTGATAAAAGTAGTTTATATCTAATTAATATTATATCTTTAGATAGTTCTCATACATTTAGTAAGGAAAAATTTAGTGATTATAAAAATATAACTAAAAAACAATTTAATCATGTTGATGTTAATAAAATTATTTTATTAAATTTAATATTAACTGAATATACATTAGATATATATAAAGATGTCAATTATACTCCTGATTTTGACGACGAGCTTATTGATATTAATTGGATAATTGATATTAAAGAGGAAAAATTAATTATACCTAGTAAGCAAGTGAGTAGTGTAATAGGTATTAAAAAAGACATTAATAAGTTATTAGCTAGTGGTAATTCTTATAAACCAAAACCAAAGATATTAAAAGAGAACGAACAAGTTCCATATATAACATATTCACTTATAGCTATAAACATTTTCGTTTTTATAATAATGGAGTTATCTGGTGGAACCACTAATATTAGTAATTTAATAAAATTTGGTGCAATAGATTCATACTCTTTTTTAAAACAAGGAGAATATTATAGAATAATCACTTCTATGTTTATTCATATTGGAGCTATGCACCTTCTATATAATATTTTTGGACTTTATGTATTTGGAACTCGTATAGAAAAATATTTAAAAAGATGGGAATTCATAATTTTATACGTAGTATCTGGTATTGTTGGTTCCATGTTAGGTGTAGGAGTTGATTTACTAAGTAATAGGATGACAGTATCTGCTGGTGCTTCAGGAGCTATATACGGACTAATTGGTGCAATTTTAGTATATTCAAAAGTATTTAAGAAAAATATTGGGGGATTAACTTCTTATACAATTATAATTTTATTTATTATAGGTATAGGATTTGGTACATTAAAACCAGAAATAAGTAATTTAGCACACTTAGGTGGTTTTATTGGAGGCGCAATTGTAGCTACTTTATTTTGTTATAGGAAAAGTGGATGAGTTAAGTAGAAAATGACATAGAAAAAATAAATTTTGAGTGATAACCCATGAATAAAAATACCAGTCAAAGAGAAAAATAATAATAGAAAAATATCTCTTTTGCGGTGGTGAATTTATGTTTTTTAGTAAAGAAGTTTTACAAGAAGATAATGTTAAATATGAGGATAAAGAAGTACTAGAACTATTAAATGATTATTGTAATAATGTTTATAACATGGAAGATGCAATAGACGAAGAAAGGAAAAAAACATTAGAAATTTTAAGAAATTATTGTAATAAATTCTATAAATCTATTAATTTATCAAGTATTGACGAAGATTTCTATAATAAATTTATTCTATTTTATATTCCAAGTTTCAGTCTTACTTTATCAGAGCAAGATATAAAGTTGGCTATAGGAGAATTAGGAAAGATGATACAATTTATTAATGAGTATCATGGAATTAATCTTAATAAATCTTATAAAAGAAACTTAAATTCTAATTTGGAGGAAAGTCTAAGAATCTTTTATATCATTAGGAAAATTCAAAAATATACAGAATCACCAGTGCTAAGTTTTAGCCCTATGATTATTGATATGGATTGCTATAAGAAGAGTAAAAACAGTAATAAACAAATGTCTAAGAAAGAAATATATGAACAAGGGCAGTTTGAGATAATTGATAAAATAGGAGGAATTATAATTCTCAAAAAAACTAAATTGAAAAGTCATAATACTTATATTAAAATAAAAGTAGAAAATAATTTAGCTTCCAATATGCATTTCCATGATATAATAAATATGCGGATAAAAAAGAGGTTTTTTTATTCTACTTGGGATATTATTGATATAAAAGATTATTATTCATATAAAAGTTATGATTATGTTAAATAAAATAAGCGTTTCATTTGTCATATGTAGTGAATTTTTTTAAAAATGATAAAGGTTTCCGCGGATATGGTATAGGGTAATATTCCGTCAGCAGATTAAACGTCCTGTTTAAACAGCTGAGCTCGCCGTCCATGGCTCACTGCTCCATATTACCCTATATCATATCCGCTAGGCTCTTGGATTTAATCTAATTGATTATTGCAGGTCACAGATTAAGAGAAATATTGCTAACAAAACATTATTCCTTGGCGGGAATAACGCGACGTAATTGCTTTTCTTTAACTAAAAAACTTCATGTTTAGAGGAGGATTTATGAAGATATTAATAGTTTATGGTGGAAATAATATGGCTGATGATTTATCTTTGGCAGCCGTTGCAAGAATACATACTGTATTAGAAGAATTAGAAGTAGATGTTAAGAGGTTTGATCTTGATTATAGTGATATAACAGAAGAATTTATGGATGAATTACGAACAAGTGATGGAGTTGTTTTAGCTACAACTGTTAAATGGATTGGTATAGGAGGAAAAATGCAAGCTTTTCTTGATAGATGTTTTTTTTCTGGGCAAAAAGATGTATTTGAAAATAAATATTTAATGTCAGTTGTATTAACTAATGGTACTGGAGATAGAGATGCTTCTAATTATTTAATAAAATGTTGGGACATGCTTGGAGGTTTAGAAGGCACTAATATTTGTGGGAAAATAGAAAAATTTGTTCAATTAGAAACCAATGAAAGAATGATTTCAATAATTGATAAGAAAACAGAAGACTTCTATAGAATTATTAATCAAAAAAGAGATTTATTTCCTACAGGAACATACTTACATAATGAAAAATCAGTACAAAAAGATGGAGTCATGACAGATCAAGAGGCTAACATATTTGACGAACTTATAGGAGATGATTTTCCTGGTACTAAAAAGATAGAAGAAGATAGCACAATTATTAAGCAAAGACAGGATATAAAAGATATTACTAATTTTTTCAAACAAAAACTTACTAATAATGATATTATGTCTGATAATAAGTATATTGATAAATTTCTTCAAGCATTTAAATGTAATGATTTATCATTTGAGTGTACTTATAATATTATTTTATTAGATACAAAACAAAATATAATTTTAAAAGTTAAAAATAATAATTTAGTAGGATTAGATGGAACAGATCCCTTAGCTAATGTAGTTATTAATGTTGAATCTGAGATATTAGATGAAATAATTAATGGAAGATTGACTATTCAAAGAGCATTTCTAACTGGCCAGTTAAAAGCAAAAGGAAACTTTACTTGGCTATATGAGATTGATAATATTTTTGAGTTTTCTAATAAGAACTTCTAATCTTATAGATAAGTTCTACTAATTTAGTAAAATGAGCTTAGAGTATTTATTAAAGGTCACTGACAAAAATATCAGTGGCCTTATTTTATAAGTTTTATTTTTTTATAAACATTTGAACGAATATTTTTCCGTATCTAGGATCATTAGCAATTCCAACGCCTAGATAATTATAATCTTTTGACAATATATTAGATTTATGAGAGAAACTATTCATTAAAGATTTTTGAGCAGCTTCTACCGTATTATTTCCTGCAATGTTTTCCCCTGCCATTTTATATGGTATAGAGAAATCAGTTAACATTTTGAAAGGAGATCCATAAATAGGAGAGTCATGGTTAAAATACTGATTTGTTGCAATATCATCTGCTTTAATTCTGGCAACACGTATAAGTTCAAAGTCAATATTAAATGGGGGCAACCCAGCACTTTTTCGTTCTGAATTAATCAAATTAATCATAAGAGTTTCTTCTGAAGTTAGATTACCACTATATTTATCAGGCTTTTCTTTAGGAGGTGGGGCTGGATTATAATATGAATGTACTCGTGTATAGGTGCTTGAAATAACACCTACAGAACCGTTTGGCATGTGAATTAGATACCAGCTACCAAGTGTGCCAAGAATATCAATTATATCACCGTTTGAAAGATATCCTATTTTTCTATATACAGTACTTGGACCTATACGTACATTTAATTTTTTTGCTGTAATTTCAACCTGTTTAATATTACTCCACTTAAAAATATAGTTATTTGTAGCAAAAATATTAGTTGAAAAAGTATTAAACAAAAGAATAATAATTAAACATGAAGCAGCGAAAATTTTTGTATAATTAGGTTGTCTTCTCATAATGTCACTTCCTTCCAATACTTATTATGTAGAGGAAGAAAGAAATATATACAATTGCAATAGTGGTAATATATTACAACATAAAAACCATCAATAATTATGAAGCCTTGAATAATAATTTATTGACTTTGTGAGTATATATACAATATAAAAAGATTAAGACTATACTAATTATAAAGGAAGATGATGAATGGGAAAACCATCTGATCCACCAAATAAAGATATAATTAAAGAGCAATTAGTATTATTAGTAGAAGATATTATTGATGAAGGCGATAATTTATGTAAAGAATATACAATTATTCATAGTTGTTTAAGATCTCATATTAATAAAAATATACTACAAAATATAATGAAAGTGAAATTATTACAATCAAATGATTTAAAAAAAATATATAAGAAATTAAGTAATAGAAATTATGTAAACAAGGAGCCAGGTAATAGTGGTAAGATTAAGTTATCTGAGATGTTTGTAAAAGAAAGTAATTATTTAGAGTTGTTAAATTATGTATATAATGATATTAATGACTTTTCTATAAAACTAGATTTTATAAAAATTATGAGTGATGAAAATTTAATTATATGTAGGTTATTATATTTACAAAGCTTATTAGGTGTTAATTGGCAGACTAATAATAAATGATGTTCCTTTATTTAGTTCACTTTGTATAGTAATATTACCTTGGTGTTGAGCAATAATTGATTTTACTATTGGTAGTCCAAGTCCTGTTCCATTTTCTTTATAAGTTATAAATGGTTTGAAAATCTCGTTTAATTGTTCACTTTTTATACCTAAACCATTATCGGCTATTATTACTTTTATATGAGAATCAGTATAACTAGTAGTAATAGTAATAGTGCCATCACTATCAACTGCTTCTATTGCATTTTTTATTAAATTCATAAAAGCCTCTTTTAAACGCATTTTATCACCTAATATAATAGGAAAGTCATCTTGACTATTCATTGTTATGTTAATATTTTTGCTATATGCTAAGGAATAAATTGCTTCCTTTACTGAGATGAGAATTGATATTATGTCAACATAATCTTTTTTGATGTTAAAAGAGTTATTCAAGGAACTAAAGTCATTAACTAATAAACATATGTAATCTAGTTCTTCATATAGTAAAGACCAATGAGGATTATTTTTAGCTTCTGGTGTTTGGCATTCAATAAGTTGTAGAGTGCTTTTAATTAGTGAAATAGGATTTTTTATTTCATGTACAATTTTTGCAATCATTTCTGGAGTTCTTGTTTGTTGATACATTTTTAACCAATCATCTAATAGTACTGAAAAGTGTTCTATTAGAAATTTTTCGTGACTATTCATTTATTCACATCCTTGCTTCAATTTAGGTAATTACAAAACTAAGTTATTAAATAGAAATTTGATTCAATATATATTGTTGTAAAAAATTAACAAAATGTACTGTTACAATTAGTTATATTGTAACAAAGAGTGTGGAATAATACAATGAATTTTATTGCAGTTATTAATATATTCTATACAATATTTAGTTAGTATGGTAATAATTATGAGTAAAATTATTACAAAATAATCCTTGAAAAATAACAAGATATAGTTTAGTATAGTTTATACAGACATAGAATTTATAACTTAGTTAACTTTTCGACCTTTAATTTTAGTGTAGTTAAATTAAGGAGAAGTTTTGGATTGCTATATTTAAGGTGTTTGGTTAATAAGACATCGGAAGGAGAAATTATGATTAAACAAAATTGTCTATTTTGCAATGTAGCTAATGGGTATATGGATTCATCAACAATTTTTGAAAATAGTGAATTTAAGGTGGTACTTGATCCATATCCAGCAGCTAAAGGGCATACATTAATTATTCCAAAAGAACATATAGAAAACATATATGAATTGGATACTGAATTAGCATCTAGATTATTTGCTCTAGCCGCACATATTGCTAAAGTATTAAAGAGTATGTATAATTGTGATGGACTTAATATATTACAAAATAATGGAGAAGCAGCTGGACAAACGGTGTTTCATTTTCATATGCATCTTATACCAAGATATAATAATGATAATGTAAATTTCAATTGGGAAACATTAAAGATAGAAAAAGATGAATTAGATGCTATTGCAAGCGAAATATCAAGTAGACTATAAATAAATTATAGAAAATTATCCCCCCTTTTATTTGTTTAAGGGGGGATTTGTTATTTAGTTCTTTTCTTATTTATTTCTTCTATTAAATTAATAATGTTATCAATTCCATTACTAGATTTGCTATGATTCATATGGGAAATATAATTATTTTTATTGTTATAAACAGTATTAATAGCTTTTATAATATTGTTTGTTGTCATATCTTCTTCGTTTAAAACATAGCTATAACCATGCTTTTCAAAAGATGCGGCATTAAGGATTTGGTCGCCTCTACTTGCAGCAGCAGGTAATGGAATAAGAATATGAGGTTTTTTTAGAGCTAGTAGTTCAGATATTATATTAGCACCAGATCTTGATATTACTACATCACTCATTGCAAGGAGATGAGCCATTTCATCATTTACATATTCAAATTGTTTATATCCTTTTATGTTTTGTAAGTCGTTGTTTAAATTATTTTTTCCACATAAATGAACTAACTGATATTTTTGTAGTATTGTATCTAATGAATTTCTAAGAGCTTCATTGATTCTAACAGCACCAAGGCTTCCACCTGTCATCAATAATACTGGTTTATTATTGTTAAATCCACATATAGATAATCCTTTTTCTTTGTTTCCTTGTAATATTTCTTCTCTTATAGGTGTTCCTGTAAGTACTGCTTTTTCTGGTGGTAGATGTTTAATTGTTTCAGCGAAAGTAGTACATATTTTTGTTGCAAAAGGGATGCTGATTTTGTTTGCAAGTCCTGGAGTCATATCAGATTCATGTATAATCGAAGGTATTTTATTTAGTTTGGCACCCATTATTACAGGGACTGTTACGAAACCGCCTTTTGAAAAAACAATATCGGGTTTTAATTTTCTTATTAGTTTTGTTGCTTGCCCTACTCCTTTTATTACTCTAAAAGGATCGGATAAATTCTTCACATCTACGTAACGTCTGAGTTTACCAGATGCGATGCCGTGATATGGGATATCTTTTGTTTCTACTAATTTTTTTTCTATACCATTATATGAACCTATATAATGTATTTCATATCCTAGTTTTTGAAGGTGAGGTACTAGTGCTAGATTAGGTGTTACGTGTCCAGCGGTTCCTCCACCTGTTAATACAATTCGTTTCAAAATTTCTAACCCCCAGTTGGATTTAATGTCTACTATTAATATTATCTCTTTAGGGAAAAGGTATGTCAATAGGTTTTGAGATATTATTTTATATGAAGGGGGGTGCAAGACGGTCGTAGGTAGGTGGTAGTTTTCGCCAATGGGTATTTATTTATTCCAGTTTTAGGATAAATTCTTCGAGACTTACTAAATTCATTACAATGAAATTTTCCTAACGCTCATATTCAGCGTCCATGCTTTAGATGAGCTAAGAAAACGTCGTGTTTTCTTCCGGAAAATTTCATTTCCATTCATTAAGTAAGTCTGGCGAATCATTTATAATTAAAACTTCCATAAATAAATACCCATTGGCTGGGCTAGTTTACTCACGTAATATAGTTGGATTGCGAAGATATGAAGTAAAAGAAAAAATAAATAGAAAAAAAGATAGAAGAGAAAAGAGATAGAATAGAAAGAAGATAAAATAGAAAAAAGATAGAATACAAAATTGGTTAACAGATCATATGGAGATATTTCACTAGTTTTTATTTTTATATATAATATTAAAAATTAGTAATCTTAGAGTAACTATTCCAAAGAAATAGTTACTCTAAGTAAGTGCTAAAGAAGGATGTAGAGATATCAGATATTAAATATATAGAACATATAAATATTATAAAACATATATATTAGATATATAAAATAAATTGAATAATGGATGTTTAAATATTGTCTTGCAAATGATTATGAAACGTAATATAATGTGGTTAGAAAACCTTTTCTAAAATTGGGAGGTGAGGATATGGGACAGAAAAAGAGGAGTACTATTAGTGATGTTGCAAGGCTTGCGGGGGTTTCTATTACTACTGTTTCTAGGGTTATGAATAGGAATTATCCTGTTAGGGAAGAGACTAGGGAAAAAGTGGAAAAAGCAATAGAGGAATTGGGGTTTAAGCCTAATTTACTTGCGAGAGGGCTTATTCATAATAAGACACAGACTATAGGTATTATTACACCTAGCATAGAAAACCTTTTCTTTTCTGAGGTTGTTAAAGGGATTGATAGTGTTATTAAGGAAAAGGGGTATACTACTTTTTTGAGTAATACTGAAGGAAATGCTGAGCAAGAGAGATTGATGATTGAGAATATGAAAGATAGAAGTGTGGATGGTATTATTTGTATTAATCCAAGAACAAAGAATATTAAATCAGGGTATTACGAGAGTGTAAGTAAGCAAATACCTTTAGTTATTATTAATGGGTACAATAAAGGGATTCATTGTAATTATGTTCTTAATGATGGAGAAGTGGGAACTTATGAGGCGTTAAAGTATTTATATGAATTAGGTCATAGAGAGATAGCTTTTCTGAGAGGACAGTATAGTTATTCTTATGATGTTAAAGAAAACGTATATAGACAGTTTTGTGATGAGTACAGATTAGATTATAAGGAAGAAAATATATTAGTGGTAGAAGATGGTAATGGGTTAGAGACTGTAGAGCAATCGAAAGCATTAGTTGAAAAGGTGATTGAAGAAAATAGAAGATTTTCATGTTTGTTTGCTTGTAATGATTGGATGGCTGTAGGAGCACTTAATGCGGCTAAAGCACTTAATATTTCGGTTCCTGAGGATTTCTCTATAATAGGGTTTGACAATACTATTATTAGTCAGATTACAGAGCCAAGACTTACAACAGTAGACCAAAATATGACAAGACTTGGACAAATATCTGGTAATAGGATATGTGAAATGATACAAGATAAAGATATAGAAATTAAAAAAATTATTATAGAAACAAAATTAATTAAAAGAGAAAGTAGCAAAGAATTAAATTAAGAGTTTTACAATTACCTATTAACTAAAAGAGAGGATGATAATGATGCAAAATCAAATGGTTGAGAAGTTTATTGAGATATACGGAGGAGAAAGTAGTACAGTTAGTCAATATTTTGCACCTGGTAGAGTTAATTTAATCGGAGAGCATATTGATTATAATGGAGGATTTGTTTTTCCTTGTGCTCTTGATTTTGGAACATATGCAGTAGCTAGAAAAAGAAATGATAGTACTGTTAGATTTGCAACTCTTAATTTTGATTTAAAAGTAGAAGTTGATATTAATGATATTAGTTATTTAGAAGAGCATAATTGGACTAATTATCCAAAAGGAGTTATTAAGGAGTTTCTTAACAAAGGACATAATATTGGTGGATTTGATATTTTATATTATGGAAATATTCCTAATGGCTCTGGGCTATCTTCTTCAGCTTCTCTTGAAGTTTTAACAGCAGTAGTTTTAAATGATTTATTTGATTGTAAAGAAGATATGATTGAAATGGTAAAAATGAGTCAAAAAGCAGAGAATCAATTTGTTGGTGTTAACTGTGGTATAATGGACCAATTTGCTTGTGGTATGGGTAAATCAAATCATGCTATTTTACTTGATTGTGAGACATTAGATTATAAATATACTCCTCTTAAACTTGATGGGTATAAAATTGTAATAGGTAATACGAAAAAAAGAAGAGGATTAGCTGATTCTAAATATAATGAAAGAAGATCAGAGTGTCAGTATGCTCTTGAGTGTCTTCAAAAAGAATTAGATATTAATAATTTATGTGACCTTGATATGGATACATTTGATAAACATAAGAGTTTAATAGACAAAGATATTGCCAGAGATAGAGCTAAGCACGCTGTAGCGGAAAATGTAAGAGTTAAAAAAGCAGTTGAAGCACTGGGTGGTGGAGATATTATTACGTTTGGTAAACTTATGAATGAATCTCACGATTCCCTTAGAGACTTATATGAAGTTACAGGAATAGAACTTGATACAATGGTAGAAGAAGCTAGAAAAATTGAAGGAACTATAGGTGCAAGAATGACAGGTGCTGGCTTTGGAGGTTGTACAGTTAGTATTGTAAAAGAAGAAAGTGTTGACATATTTATCGAAGAAGTTGGTAAGAAATATGAAGCTAGAGTTAATTTAAAACCTGAGTTTTATGTAGCTAATGTTGGTAATGGACCAGGGAAGATCAATTAGGTAATTGCAAAACTAATGATTTAATTCCTTACATACAATATGTATATTTTATTGTACAGATTGAATACAACATATTGTATTAAAGAATCAACTGAATGTAGTTTTACAATTACTTAGGAAAAATAAATTAGAAAAGGAGATATTATAATGGCAATTTTAGTTTGTGGTGGAGCAGGTTATATTGGTTCTCATACAGTAGCAAGACTTGTTGAAAAAGGAAAAGAAGTAGTTGTTTTTGATAATTTACAAAAAGGACATAAAGAAGCAGTACCTGAGAATGTAAAATTATTTGTTGGAGATTTAAGAGATAAAGAAGCGCTAGATAAAGTATTTAGTGAAAATAAAATAGAAGCTATTATTGATTTTGCGGCTGATTCACTTGTAGGAGAAAGCGTTACAGAGCCTTTAAAATATTATAATAATAATGTATATGGAACTATGTGCTTATTAGAAAAAATGAAAGAACATGAAATAAAATACATAGTATTTTCTTCAACTGCGGCTACATACGGTGAACCAGAAAGTATTCCTATTCTTGAAACTGATAGGACTATGCCTACTAATCCATATGGTGAAACTAAATTATCTGTTGAAAAGATGTTAAAATGGTCAGATAATGCTTATGGAATAAAATATACAGCACTTAGATATTTTAATGCGGCAGGTGCACATATTGATGGTCATATAGGAGAAGATCACACGCCAGAATCTCATCTTATACCTATTATATTGCAAGTAGCTCTTAATAAAAGAGAAAAAATATCTATATTTGGTAATGACTATCCTACGGAAGACGGAACTTGCGTAAGAGATTATATACATGTTACTGATTTAGCTGACGCTCATATATTAGCTCTTGAAAGATTACAAAATGGTGGAGATAGTACTGTATTTAATCTTGGAAATGGAAAAGGATTTTCTGTAAAAGAAGTAATTGAAGTAGCTAGAAAAGTTACAAATCATCCAATCCCTGTAGAGGAGTCACCAAGAAGAGCAGGAGATCCAGCAGTTTTAATAGCTTCATCTAATAAAGCTACCAACGAACTTAACTGGAAACCAAAGTATAACTCTTTAGAGAAAATTATTGAAACTGCATGGAAATGGCATGTTAGTCATCCTGAAGGATTTGCAACTAAATAACAAAAGTGGAGGTAGCATAATGGAAAAAGCACAGATTAATATTGAAAGATTAATTAGGTTTGGTCTTAACAATAATATGATAGATAAATATGATATCCCATTAGTGAGAAATCAAATATTAGATATATTAGGTATTGCTGAACCATATGGAAAAGAAATAGAACATTATAACTTAGAAGAATCACCTATTAATATTTTAAGTGAATTATTACAATACGCTGTTGATAACAATATAATAGAAGATACTGTAACTTATAGAGATATGTTAGATGCTAGAATTATGGCAACGCTTATGCCTAGACCATCTGAACTTGTTAGAAAATTTAATAATATAGTAGAAGAAAAAGGTATAGAACAAGCAACGGATTTTTATTATAAGTTATCAAAGGATTCTAACTATATAAGAATGGATAGAATAGCAAAAAATGAATACTGGGTAGCTGATACTAGGGTAGGAGAATTAGAGATAACTATTAACTTATCAAAACCTGAAAAAGATCCTAAAGAAATTGAAAAAGCAAGAAGTATGCCAAGTGCTAATTACCCTAAATGCTTTTTATGTATAGAAAATGTAGGTTATCAAGGTAGACTAAATCATCCTGCAAGAAATAACCATAGGGTAATACCGCTTACACTTAATGAAGAAGATTGGTATCTTCAATATTCACCATATGTATATTACAATGAGCATTCCATAATATTTAATGGAAAACATACACCAATGAAAATATCTAAGGAAACATTTACTAGATTATTATCTTTTGTAGAACAATTTCCTCATTACTTTATTGGTTCAAATGCAGACTTACCAATTGTAGGAGGTTCAATACTAAGTCATGATCACTTCCAAGGTGGACATCATGTATTTGCAATGGAAAAAGCACCAATTATTAAAGAGTTAAGAAATGATGATTATCCTTTAGTTAAGATAGGATTAGTAAAATGGCCTTTATCAGTAATTAGATTATCATCAAATAATAAAGAGCAATTAATTAAACTCGCAGATGAGATACTTAATAAGTGGAGAAACTACTCAGACGAAAGTCTTAATATATTAGCTTATACAGAAGAAGAAGGTAAAAAAGTTCCTCATAACACTATCACACCAATAGCAAGAAAAAATGAAGCAGGAGAATATGAACTTGATTTAGTTCTTAGAAATAATAGAAGAAGTAAGGAACATCCTGATGGAATTTTCCATCCACATGCACACTTACATCATATTAAAAAAGAAAACATAGGTCTTATTGAAGTAATGGGACTTGCTGTACTTCCTGCAAGACTTAAAGAAGAACTTACTTTAATAGAAAAAATATTAATAGGTAAGTTAACAGATATTAAAGAATATCCACAACTTGAAAAGCATTCTCAATGGATTAAAACATTAATAAATAAATATGGAACATCAATGACTAGTGATGAAGCAAAAAATAGAATTAAGAAAGAAGTAGGAAATATATTTGCAGAGGTACTAGAGTGTGCTGGAGTTTATAAGATGAATGATGAAGGTATAAAAGGGTTAGAGAGATTTATTAATGCGTAGGATTAGATAAAAAAATATATTAAATATTAGGTTTATAATGTCTGATTTAATATAGGTGTAAGAATTAAGTAGGGGGTAGCTTTTTAATAAGAGCTATCCTTTTGTTTATAGAATAAATAATTTATTGAAACAAGATTATGTAAGTCTCGCTAAAGCAGTATACAATAGCATTTTGTAAAAGATTAGGAAGAATTATTAATATATATTACGGTAATATTACAATACAGGAAAATGCTTGTATTAATGGATTATTATGGTTATAATAAATCTAGTTACATTATTATCCATAATATATAAATTATTCATATTAGAACTCTATTACAGATTTGTTACATATGAAGATATTATATTGACTGGTAAATAATGTAGTGCTATAATTTACCATGTGCTTGAAAGGTGGATAACCTTTCCAATTCTAAAAGCAATTATAAAAGGAGGAGAAATATTAATGAAAAACTTTAAAAAAGTTTGTGCATTAGTTCTTTCATTAGCAATGGTATTCTCAACATTTGCAATGCCAACATTTGCTGCTGAAGAAGCTGCAGAAATTAGTGCAGAAGTAACTGATGCTAAGATTTGCGAAGGATTAAATTTAATCCAAGGTAGTGGTAACGGTGTAACAGAAGAATATCTTGCGACAGAAAGCCCAAGATGGAAAATAGCTATTATGTCATTAAGATTAAGAGGAAAATATGAAGAAGCATTAGCTTATGAAGGTACTGAAACATTTGCAGATGCTGAAGATATGACATGGACTGCTGGTAGAGCAGCATTAGCTTATTTAAAAGCTAATCCTGAATTAGGATGGCAAGGAAATGACAATAAATTCAATCCTAATGGAATGATGACAGTTAAAGCTTACTATAAAGTAATGCTTGAAACACTAGGATACAAACAAGATACTGATTTTACTTGGGGCGAAGTAATGGAATTTGCTGCAAGTAAAGGCTTAAAAGTAGCTGCAGACGCTGAAAAATTAACAATGAACGATGTAGCTGCAGTAACTGTTGAAACTTTAAAAGCTGAAAATAGTGAAGGAACAGTACTTCTTAACGCATTAGTAGAAGCTGGTGCAATCGAAGAAGAAAAAGCTGTTGAATTACTTGACTATACAGTTCCTGTAACTGCTAAAATGGTTTCAGCAAAAGCTATCGATGCTACAACAGTTGTTGTAAACTTTGATGAAGCTGTTGAAGTAACTGCTGATGATTTTGCAGTAGTAGCTGGTGATGATGAATTTGCTGTATCTGCTGTAACATCTGCAGACGCTGGAAAAGTTGCTGTATTAACAGTTGCTGAAATGAAAGTTGGAAGCAAATATAGCGTAACTTATGGTGAAGTTTCTAAGACTGTTGTTCCAACAATCAAAGATGATAAAACTAAACCAGCTATTGAAAAAGCAGAAGCAATTACTGGTGCAGTTGTAAATGTAGTTTTCAATACTAGAAATCTTAACAAAAACACATTAATTAGTGATAATTTCTCATTAAATAATGATGCAACTGTATTAAGTGCAGAAATTAATACAGAAGCTATGAAAGAAGAAGAATTTGTTGGTAAAACTGTTGTTACTTTAGGAGTAACTGGTTTAAAATCTGGAAAAGGATATACAATTAAATCAACTAATGTAGAGTCATATGAAGGTCTTGTTGCAGATGAATCAAAAGATACTTTTGCTGGTAAAGATGCAGATAAAAAAGGTCCTGAACTATTTGGAGCTGAATCTGAAGCTGGATACTTAGTTAAAGTATATTTCGCAGAAGATGTAAAATTAGACGAAGCTACAGCTACTGACATTGCTAACTACTCAATTAGCCCAGAGTTAGAAATTAAAGCAGCTAAATTAGATAAGAATGTAATTGGAAAGAAAAAAGGATATAACGTTGTTATTTTAACAACTTCTTATCAAAAATCAGGTACTGCTTATACTTTAACAGTTAATAATGTTTCTGATGGTACTAATGTAATGAAAGAAGCAGCAAAAGCTGTATTTGCAGGAAAAGATAAAGCTGATAATCAAAAAGCGAAAAAAGCTGAATCACTTGATGCAACAAAAGTAAAAGTAGAATTTGAATATGAGTGTAATGAAACAGCACTTGATATTGCTAACTACGAAATTAATAATGATATTGAAGTAACAGCTGCTGAATTTGAAGAAGATGTTACTCAAGTTGATAAATTAAACCAAAAAGCTGTTATTTTAACAACTAGTGAAATGAAATCAGGTAAAGCTTATACAGTAACTGTTAAAACAGGCGTACAAGATATACTTGGTCAAGGATTAAAAGAAAGTGCAAAATTAATTTTCGCTGGTAAAGATAAAGATGTTGCATTTACTAGCTCAATTTCTGTAAAAGCAAAAGACCCTAAAACAGTAGTTGTAACTTTTGGTGAAAGACTAGATAGAGCATCAGTTCTTGAATTATCTAATTATGCAATTAGTGATTTAGGATATCCATCAGAAGCGACATTAAACGCTGCTGGAGATGTTGTTACTTTAAAAGTAGCTGAGCAAAAATCTGGTGAATCTTATACTATTACATTCAATAATATTAAAGACAAAGCTGGTAATGTAATCAAAGCTGATACTAAGAAAACATTTACTGGTGTTGGTGAAATTTCTACAAAATTAAAAGTTACAGAAGTAAAAGCTTTATCAAAAGATAAAGTAAAAGTAACATTTAATGAAGAAATAGAAAGAAATTCAACAAATACTTTTGCTGAAGCAGATGATGTAGAAATTAAAAACACATCAAAATCTGGAGAAACTATTAGTTTTGATCTTGGTTTTGGTTCAAGTGATAGCGATATATATGTAGGAACTAATTATGTTATCTTAACTGTTGACTCTGATACTAAATTAAATGGAAATTACATTTATAGAGTTACATGGAAAGATGATGATAAAACTATTCAAGGAAAAAGAACAAAACATGATATGGATCATGATCATGATTCACTTACATTTGTAGGTAAAGATAATGAAAAAGCTGAATTTGATGCAACCATCGAATATTTAAATAAGACTTATGTTAAAGTTATATTTACTGAACCTTTAACCACTCCAGCAAATGCAAGTGATTTTGCAGCTGATTTTGTTAAGTTATATAAAAATGCTGACTTAACAGGCGATGTAATTAAGAGTGTAAAAGATACAACTAATAATACTTTAAGTGATAATAAGAAAGAGCTAACATTAAGATTAGATTCAGAATTATCTAATGATACAGTATATTATGTAAGAATAGATATGACTTATGATGGTAGTAACGAATTAAAATCTGGTCCAGCATTCTTAAAAACAGAAACAGAAAAAGATTATAGAAAACTTATGGCAACAACTTCTACATTAAAATCATACGATGAAGTTCAATTAGCTGTTGCTCAAGCAGATATGAAAGATGTTAATACTATTGAAGTTAAATTTAATGCTGCTGTAAAAGGTTCTTTAACACCAGCAAAAGTTAAAGTTGCAAGTGTTAAAACAGGATTAAATAACTCAAATAGTCTAGCTGTTTCAAGTTTTGAAAAAGTTGATGAAAAAACTTATAGATTATTCTTCAATGATACAAATTCAGTATTAGATGAATCAAACGGAATCAACTATGTAGTATTTACTTCAGGTCATGGATTATCTACAAAAATAGGAGATCAAGGATTTGCTACAGATAAACATGTAGGATCATTTGCTATAAATAAGATAAAAAATGAAGCTCCTTCAATTGTAGTTACTCAACCAATAACGAATAGTAAGATTAAAGTAGTTACAAGTGAAAGAATCTACAGTGATAATTCTCAAACTAGAATTGGAACAAGTGATACAGGATTATTTGTTATTTATAACAAAGATACAGGTAGAGAAATTACAGATTTTACTCTAGAAGTTGTATCTGGAGCAGGTAAAGACAAAGAATTCTATATTGAATTAGCTGGTGGCGTATTTGTTAAGAATGCTAATTATCAAATTGGTTTAAAACCAACTGTATTTGGTGTAGATGGAATCGTTCCTGCTAAAGAGTACAAACCAAGTCTTGATAAAACTGCAAACTCTAAAAACTTTGGTGGAAATGCAGATGCATTAAGCAAAGTTACAGGAAATGGTGCTAATACATTAGCTCCTAGTGCTAAAAATTTAAAGAGTACAGATGGTCATATAGCAAAACTTAATGAAGATAGTGCTATATTTGTACCAGGAATTGCTTTATTAAATAATCAAAAATTAGTAGTTAAGTTTACTGATAAAAATGATAAAACAATTGGAATAATTGCTGAAGCAACTGCTGATGTAACACCTGTTTTAGGTGAAGATGATGGCAGTAATGTTACTCATACAACATTAACAGGACATCAACATAGTGCGTCTGAAGCTGAAGCTTATATAGCTAACCCAAATGGTGCGGTTAAAGTAAGTGAATTAGCTGAAGGTGATATCAAAGTTACTTACTCAGTTATAGATGCAGCTGGTAATGAAACTCCAGTAAGTGATGAAGTAGTTGTTAAGTATGATGCAACTGTTCCTACATTAACATCTGTAGGAAGCGCTATTTACGATAAGAGTGACAACCAAATTGTTATTACTGTAGAAGGTGCAGGAGCTATTGGTGATTTAGTAGATGTTACTAAAATAACTTTAAAAGGAAGTAACATTGAAAGCACTAATTCTACATATGTATTAACAGATTCTACAGGTACTATAACAAGTGATACAGAGATAACTATTACAGTTAGTGATGCTGATAATGCAGCAATAAACTGGGATGTTAGTTCTATTACGTTTGATGTAGATGCAGGGTTACTTACTGATGAAGCAGGTAATGCTACAACTACAACTGCTACCGGTAAAACTTTAGCTAAACAAGAATAAGTAAAAAATTAATCTAGTTATACAAAGCAATCTAATAGGTGATTAGCCTATTAGATTGTTTTTATAAAAAAAATTATAGCAGTATAATTAAAAATTATTATTTATAAAAGGTAAATTAATAGCGGAGTTCTATTAGTTTGCTTTTTTTATTATCTTTAAATAAAATATTAAACAATATATAGACATCTAATATAATTGTATATATATTACAATTACCCAACATAATTATTACATATGAGTTAAATATAGCTTTAATAAATTGACAGATCATATAATAATAGTATAATTTGGAATAGAGGGAAAAAATTATAATAATTATGAAGGGAAGTATTAATATGGAAAATTTTAAAAAGATTATGGCTCTATTATTAACATTTATTATACTATTGCCATCCTTTAATGAAACATATGCTAGAGAATGGGATAAGACAGATGTTGAAATAGTAGAATCATTAAATATGTTAAGAGGAGAAGGTGAAGGAGTTACTCCTAAATATCTTGCTAAGAAAACAACAAGAATACAGGCAGCAGTTATGTTTTTAAGACTTAAAGGATTAGAAGAAGAGGCTATATGTTTTACTGGAGAAGATAATTTTAGTGATGTAAATGATTTAGAATGGACTGTAGGCAAGAACATACTTGCATATTTAAAAGCACATCCTGAGTTAGGATGGGTGGGTACTGGAACAAGGTTTGCACCTAATGAAATAATATCTGCGCAAGCTTACTATAAAGTAATGCTTGAAGCACTAGGATATAGACAAGGAAAAGATTTTGAGTGGAATAATACACTAACATTTGCAGCAAGTAAAGGCTTATATTTAGCATCACATGTACAAACATTTACTAATAATGATATAGCGACGGTTACTGTAGAAGCTTTAAAAGCAGAAAATAGTAGTGGTGTTAGATTAATAGATGCATTAATAGAAGAGGGAATTATTGATAAAGATCTAGCGGATGTATTAGGTTTTGGACCATTTAAACCAGAAGGTATTATGACAAAAGCATCGGCTATAGATGCTACAACACTTGAGATTCATTTTAATGAATCAGTTGATGTAGAATATGAAGACTTTAATATCGTAAGTAATAGTGGGTATGAATATTCTGTTTTAGATATTAATATGGCTGATAGTGAAACAGTAGCCATAATTAAAGTTCCTGAATTGAAAATAGGATATAAATATACCGTTAATTATGGAGATGTATCAAAAGTTGTTGTTCCAACAATTAAAGAAGACAAGACAAAACCTAAAATCACTTTTGCAAAGCCAATTACAGGAACTTTACTAAGAGTTGTAATAGATACAAGAAATCTAAATAAGGATACTTTAATAGCAGATAATTTTTCATTAGATAACAATGCTTCTATATTAGAAGTGAATATAGATGAAGAAGAAATGAAAAAAGATGGTAATGAAAATAATACAATATTACTATTAACTGTAAAAGGATTGAGAAGTGGAAAGGCTTATACAGTTAAATCAAGAAATATAGATTCATATAAAGGATTATCAGCAGATTATGATGAATCAAAAGATTTATTTGCAGGTAAAGATCCTGATAATAAAGCACCTAAACTAGAAGGTGTAGTATCTGAAGCGGGATATAAAGTAATTGTATATTTTCAAGAAGATGGACTGTTAGATGAAGAGTCAGCTACGGATATTTCTAATTATAGAATTACTCCAAATATTGATATACTAGACGCTAAGATTGATAAAAACATCATTGGTGGGGATACAACAGTTGTATTAAATACATCTGACCAGAAATCGGGAATACCATATACCATTAAAGTAGCTAATATCTCTGATGGTAAGAATATAATGAAAGATAGTGAAAAGGATGTATTTGCAGGTAAGGATAAACCAAAGTACCAGATTGCGTTAAAGGCAGAAGCTTTAGATTCAACGAAGGTTCAAGTAACTTTTGGATATGAATGTAATGATACAGCTCTTGATATAACACAGTATAGTATTGATAGAGATATTGAGGTAATAGGTGCTGAATTCGAAGAGGATATAACAAGAGTAGATAAAATTAACAGGAAAAAAGTTATATTAACAACAACTGAGTTAAAATCAGGTATTGCATTTAAAGTAAGGGTTAAAACAGGAGTCCAGGATATTTTGGGGCAAGACTTAAGGGACTCTACATCATTAATGTTTGCAGGGAAAGATCCTGACTTATCATTTACTAAATCAAATAAAGCTAAATCTATTAGTAGAAATAAAATTCAAATTACATTTGGTGAGGTTGTAGATAGAGTTACAGGAACTAATAAAAGTAATTATCAAGTAAGTGAATTAGGGTATCCATCATCAGTTTTATTAGATTCAACAGGAAAAGTTGCAACATTAACTGTTCAAAATCAAAAATCAGGGAGAGAATATAAAGTAACAATCAATAATGTAAAAGATAGAGCTGGTAACAAAATTAGTTCGGATACTAAATTAACATTTATTGGAAGAGGAGATGTTTCTGATAGATTAAAGATTATAAATGCTGAAGCATTAAGTAAAACTAAAATAAAAGTAGATATAAATGAAATCATAGATTCATCGGGAACTATTGATTTAAGTAAAATTAGATTAAAATCAGAAACATATAATAAATCATATAATATAACAGATATTGAAAGAAATAATACTAATTATATTATATTATCAGTTGGTAAAAATATACTTACTTCAAATGAAGTATATACTTTGACAATACAAAATGGATCTAATCTTAGAGGTAAGTATACAGAACATACATTTGAAAATACAAAAGAGTGTGATAGAAAAATAATTTTTACAGGGTCAGATGTATCTTCGCCACAATTTTCAATAGAGCGTATTATAGGAGTTGATACAACTCATATAAAGGTGTATCTAACACAACAACTGATTAACAGCGCAACAGCACACGTAAGTGAATTTTCTATTTTTGCTGATTCTGAATACAGTAAAAAGGCAAAAGATAATAATGGAGCAGTTATAGCCTATAAAGAGGATATAACACCTATTAAATCAGATAATGGAAGAAGTGTTATTTTTGAACTCAAACATGAATTAAAACCAGGTGAATTATATTATGTAGAGTTTAATGATTTAGATAATTTTGTTTCAGAAACAGCTACTCTAGAGCCATATAAAATTGGATATGATAGAGCTAGGAAATTATTTGTAACTACAGATGATTTAGTCGCAGCAGATGATATTGAATTAGATATAACTTCTTGTGAGATGCTAAATAAAAATACTTTGAAAGTAAAATTTAACATAGATACTAAAAGAGATTTAACGAAGGATGAAGTTATCATTGTAAACAATCCAAGGCATAATACTAATCCAAAAGGATTGTCAATAGGAAATGTTGAATTTTTAGATGCAAAGACTGCAATGATTTATTTTACAGGAGAAGAAGAGCTAAACAATTCAAATGATATTAGTTATGTTAAAGTAATAGGTACATTAACTGTATTAGCTGGGAATTCTACTTCTTTTGGTACAGATAGAGAATATGAAATTTTTGCAATAAATTCAGTTGAAAATCCAAAGCCTAAAGTAGCTATGGTAGAACCTCAATCTGATACTGTAATAAAGATAACACTTAATAAAAGAGCATATAAAGATAATAAATATCATATTTTGGATAAAAATGATTTTATACTATACAATAATGATACTAATATTATAATTGATTCTTCTCAAATTACACTAATACCAGTATCAGGTGTTGATGTTAATAAAGTATTTTATATTAAATTAAATGACGGAGTATTTTTACTAGATGGTAATTATCAAATAGGGTTAAGAGGGAACGTAATAGGAGTGGACGGATATGTTAGTGCAGATGCATATATACCTACTTCAAATGAGACAAAGAATTCCAGGAATTTTATTGGATTAAAAAGAACTATAACTAAATTGTCATTAACAGATCCAACTAATAATCTATTAATTATTGGAGGAACTGATAGTCAAGATGATAAGATAGAAATAAAACCAGATTTAGGATTAGCTGCTAGTACTAATTATGCTATTGGTTTTGATGGTGGAACTAGTGATTTGTCAGTTAATAACATGCAATTTATAACTTCAAGTGAAAAATCATTAGCTGAAGTTGACATAACAAATCAAAATAAAAAAGGAAAAACAGGGCAAACAACAAATGTTATGTTATATGATATGGCTGGGAATGAGTTATTAGATGATGATGTTAAAATTACCTTATCTGAAGATATTACACCTATATCAGATTTTCAGTATACAAAAAAGACAAATACAACAGTAGTATTTACATGGACGGCAGCAAAAGAAGCAACAAGCGTTAAGATAGAGCAGAAAGAAACAGGGGAAGAAAATTGGAAAGAGTCAGAAACAGGAGAAATAGGAGCAAATGATAGCACAGCGATCGTAACAAAGTTAGAGAAAGGGAAAAGCTACGATTTTAGATTAGTAGTTGAGGGAGGAAGTAATGCAGGTAGTTCTAATGAAATTGAGGTTAAAACAACAAATACAATAAGTGATTTTAAAGTTAAAGATGGAGAAACAACAAATACAACAGTGGTATTTACATGGACGGCAGCAAAAGAAGCAACAAGTGTGAAGATAGAGCAGAAAGAAACAGGGGAAGAAAATTGGAAAGAGTCAGAAACAGGAGAAATAGGAACAAATGATAGCACAGCCACCGTAACAAAGTTAGAAAAAGGGAAAAGCTACGATTTTAGATTAGTAGTTGAGGGAGGAAGTAATGCAGGTAGTTCTAATG
>JAOASG010000062.1 GCA_025210235.1 Vallitalea sp. | reverse complement strand
AGGCTCAAGAATTTTGCTACACCACTTCCTTCATCTATATCGTTACTGATACCAACTTGTGGTTCGCTACACTTGGCGGTAAATACCCGTGGCTAGACTTTCACTAGCTAGATTAGTGCCATGCCTGGCACACAAACAAAATGCTTGATAATATATACAATATTAACAAGCATTTTTTAACGTTATTATTAAATTTTAAGCTTCTACGCCATACACTTCTACTTGTGTTAACGCTGGGAAAGGTGATGGATCATCTGCTTTTATTAAGTTTTTAATAACTAATGATCTTATCTTCTTCTCTTCAAATTTTAATTTATGAGGTTTATAACTTTTTTCAAGTTTCCAAACTAACTCTGAACCATCTGAAAATTCTATTGTTACTTCTTCCCACCAATTATCATGTGGAAAATCACTTCTAGTATATAATACTACTTTATCTACTGCCACTTCTCGTCCAAAATCAATTTTAATTTCTGCATCATCTTGCATATTAATTCCCCATGATTCATATGGCCATGCACCATGAGATCTATTTTCACATACACCATCAATTGCATTTCTAGCTGCAAAAACTGCTTCTCCTCTAGTTTCTACATTTGCTTTTGCATGAGGATATATTCCACTTAAACCATTTTTATCGACTACATTCTTTGCTAAATTCTTATACGCATTAACTTCTTCTTCATATGCAACTCTTAAATGTGCCAAATGAATATCTCCGTTAAATACTTTTGGTGAGTAATTAGTTCTCTTTTCGTTAAAAGGAATAGGATATATAATTTCTTCTTCTGTTATATAAACAAATGCTTCTCCAAGTGCATCATCTACTTGTGCTATATAATATTGATTTTTACCATTTGTTTTAAAGATGATTTTATCTCCTTCTTTATAAGAATCTTTATAAACCAAATATACATCTTCAGTGTTTTTGTTTTCTGCTAGAATATTTCCTTCTTCATCTACTATTTGTATTGATAAGTCAATCATAAGCTCCTCCATATAATTATTTTGCAATTTTTTATAGTTTTACATTACAACAATTTTATCATGTATATTATTTATTGTCTATAATATAACTCACAGTATTTTCTCCTGATAATATATTTAACTCAACTAAGTTTTTATCGTTATTTTCATAATAAATAATAGCATTATCTGTTTTAATCATAGATTGAAAATCATTACAGAGCTGTTGTATAGTATTATCATTTATATTTAATTTTATTATTTCTTTTTCGTTAGTAAAAATTGCATAATTTTTATAAGTAGTTATATAATTACTAAAGGAATCTATTACTTTAATTTTTTTTGCATCAATCCCATTATTAAAGTCAATATAATTCAAACTTGATTCTTTATCTTTATAATAAATAGAATTATTAATCCAAAAAAGAGTTTTATCAGATTGAATTTTCCTTTTCATCCAAGGGTTTGATAAACTTATCAAAGTCATGCCTGTACTAGATTCTGTCGTGAAATCATAATTATTTTGTATAACAATTAAGTCTTCCCCAATTATTTTAAAATCTAGTGAACAGCCCAGTCCGTCTGGTCTAAATTCTGATTCATGAAATACACTAGTTTTAAGAGATTTTAAATCTATTCGATGAATTTTAGGAAAATCATATGCACAATCACTAATATATATTGCGTCTTTAGTGATTTCAGTTCTATTTGATGAATAATAATAATATACAATATCATTAATGATTTGATTTAATTTATCATACACAAAAACAGCTTCATAACATTCTTCATATCCGCTTAAATATACTGGGAATATAATGCATTTATCATCTTCATAAATTACTTTACTTGGTTTTATATAGTTCTTATCAAACTTAAAAATCTCTGTATAACATACATCTGTACCACCAGCATATATATGTTTATCATATATAAAAAAAATGTCAATCCACTCTTTTGGAATTATATTAATAAGTTTTTTATTATCATTATCGATTTTTTTATATAATAATTGACCTCGTTCTGTGAAATAAAGCGTATCCCCTTCACTTGCCATACAATCTATCTTATAATTTAACTTCTCTTTTTTCAGTGTTTCTTTACTTGTGACCCAATTATTATTCAAAAAAACATCATTATAATATATATTTTTATCAGTTACACAATAGCTTGAAGCAATAATTTTATTTATTAAAGTACATTCTCCATTATAAGTATAATAAAATCCAAACTTATTATCATGTCTGTTATAATATACTTTATCATCATAAACTTTTATATTATTTACTTTATAGTCGGTTTCAGATAATACTTTTTTAGTTTTTCTATCTAAAACAACTAAATGATTATCACTACTTCTAACATACGCTATTGTACTACTAGAAAAATCATATTCATTTACTTCTTCACCTATAAATTTTAAAATATTGTTAATATCTGACTGTAGATATGCTTTATTGTTCTTTATTATATATGGATCTGTAAAATTTGGTTTGTTTTTATCAAAGTCATCCCCATAAAAAGACCCTCTAGTATTTTCATTATATTCATTGTTTTGATCATATCGCATTAAGTTATCATTAAATGATATCTTATTGTTTTGTATCTTTATATGTTTTTCCTGCTCATCATCTTTTTCTTTATCAATATCATTTTTCCAAGATAAAATATCGACTAGTTTTTGAAATCTATTATCAAATTTTATTATATTCCCTTCCATTGTTAACACATATATAAAGTCATCAATATACATATCCATGACGTCGTTTGAAACCGTAGTTTTATAAAAAGAATTATTATCTATTTGATATAAGTAATTATTCCAACTCAATAATTCAATATTATCTTTATCAGTCTTACCTTTTATCATATCTAATTGTGTAAGTTCATTATTACTTAAATAATACAGTTCATCCGAATACCCCTTAAATAGAAATAGTTTTTCACCTATTATTCCAAGCATTGAATAAATAGAATCATCTTCATCTGATCTAATATATACCTCTTCAATTTCATTTGTTTTAAAACTATATTTATAATAAGATACATCGCTCTCTCTTTCAATATTATGTGTAATCATATATACAACATCATCATTATAAGTGACAGGATTAATATCTGCAATGTAAAATAATTCTTTATTATTTATTAATTCTTTCTCATTATCTTTCTTTATATCATACATGTATATTTTATTACCATTACTAAAAATAATAAAATCATTAACTATATTATAAGTAATATAATTCATTTGTTTATTCATTTCTTTTATAAATGATACTTTTAAGCTCTCTCCATCAAGCAAATATAAAGATCCCTCTGATATGAAGTAGTTTTTTTTCTTTAATCTACTAAGCTTAATATCACTTTGAATTGTTTTATCAAAAGCTTTGATACATTCCTTTGTTTCTGTATTTATAACAAATAGACATTGATTTCTTGTATATATTAGATTTTCATTACTTAGTTTAACTGGCTGCTTTGCTGAATCTATATCTTTTTTATTAGTTTTATTACTCTCCTCTAATTCTTTATTTTTTTCTTTGTTATTATTATTTTCTTCTTTATTATTATTTTTTTCATTTAATTTAGTAGGCTCGGTTATATTAACCGTAGCTTCCTGATTATCATCATTCTTACAGCTAACTAAAAAAATACCCGAAGTTATTAATAATATCATACAAATCTTTAAATATAAGTATTTCTTCATAATATCTATACACCCCTTATTATATACTTACTAATACTTTATTGTAATTTAGTAATTTATGCTAAATATATACTATATATTACCAAACTATTAATTAATTATCAATCGTGATAATAATAAATAATCATCACCATAAGAAACACTATTACGTAAAATAAAGTAGCTTTGCATCAGCAAAGCTACTTTATTTTTTCATTAAATATTATTTATATTATTTATTATTATCTTTTATTTCTTTTCTTCTTTTACTTCTTTTACTTCTTCTACTTTTTTTTCTTCACCTTCAAAAACTTTTATATACATTTGTTTTATTTCACTAATAAGTGGGTATCTTGGATTAGCACCTGTACACTGGTCATCAAATGCTTGTTCACTCATTTCATCAAGAGTTTCATAGAATTTTTTACTTGATACTCCTGCTTCTTTTATAGTTTTTGGAATATTAACTTTAGCCTTTAATTCTTCAACCGCTTGAATTAATAATTCTACTTTTTCGTCCTCTGTATTTCCACCTAAATTTAAATAATCTGCAACTTTTGCATATCTCCATTTTGCATTAGGATATTTATATTGTGGGAATGCCGCTTGTTTTCTTGGATTATCCACAGCATTATATCTAATTACCTCACTTATTAACAATCCATTTGCAACACCATGAGGAACATGATGCATTGAACCTAATTTATGTGCCATTGAGTGACAAACACCAAGGAATGCATTTGCAAATGCCATACCTGCTATTGTTGAAGCATGAGCCATTTTTTCTCTTGCTTTAATATTTGTTGTACCTTCATTATAAGCATCAGGTAAATATTTAAATATTAAACGAATAGCTTCTAATGCTTGACCGTTAGTGTATTCTGAAGCCAAGATAGATACATATGCTTCAAGAGCATGTGTTAATGCATCAATACCAGATGCTGCTGTAAGTCCTTTTGGCATGTTCATCATTAATTCTGAATCAATAATTGCCATATCTGGAGTTAATTCATAATCTGCTAATGGATATTTTACTCCCGTTTTTTCATCTGTGATTACAGCAAAAGGTGTAACTTCTGAACCTGTTCCTGATGAAGTTGTAACAGCAACCATCATTGCTTTTTGTCCCATTTTAGGGAATTTATATACTCTTTTACGGATATCCATAAAACGCATAGCTAAATCTTCAAAACGAACTTCTGGATGCTCATACATTACCCACATAATTTTAGCTGCATCCATTGGTGAACCTCCACCTAATGCAAGAATTGTGTCAGGTTCAAATACCTTCATTTCATCTGCACCTTTTCTAGCTACAGCTAAAGTAGGATCAGGTTGTACTTCTGTAAATATTTTATAATCTATGTTTAATTCTTCTAGTTTAGTTGTAATATGATCTACAAATCCTAAATCATAAAGCACTTTATCTGTAACAATAAATACTTTCTTTTTACCTAAATCTTTTAATTCATCAAGAGCTACACCAAGGCAACCATATTTGAAATAAATACGTTCTGGAACTCTATACCAAAGCATGTTCTCTCTCCTTTCAGCAACACTTTTTACATTAATTAGATGTTTAACCCCAACGTTTTCAGATACAGAGTTACCACCCCATGAACCACAACCAAGTGTTAGTGAAGGAGCTAATTTAAAGTTATATAAATCTCCAATTGCACCTTGTGATGAAGGCATATTTATAATTGTTCTACCAGTTTTCATTCTTGAACTAAATGCTGCAATACGATCTTGAGATTTCACTTGATCTGTATATAATACAGAGGTATGTCCTAATCCACCAAGTTCAACTAGACGAGCTGCTTTATCTAATGCTTCATTAAATGATTTTACTCTATACATTGCTAATACTGGTGATAATTTTTCATGTGAGAAAGCTTCTTCTAATTCAACAGATTCAACTTCACCTATTAATACTTTTGTTTCTTCTGGAACTTTTACTCCAGCCATTTCTGCAATCTTAGCAGCTGGTTGACCAACGATATTTGCATTAAGTCTACCATCAACTACAATAATTTTTCTTACTTTATCTACTTCTTTTGGTTTTAATATATACGCTCCACGTTCAGAGAACTCTTTTTTAACTTCATTATATATTTCATCAAGAACTAATACAGATTGTTCAGACGCACATATTACCCCATTATCAAAACTCTTAGATAATAAAATAGAGCTTACTGCCATTTTGATATGTGCAGTTTCATCAATAATTGCTGGTGTATTACCTGCGCCAACACCAATTGCTGGACGTCCAGATGAATAAGCTGCACGAACCATACCAGGACCACCTGTAGCAAGAATTAAATCTGCACTTTGCATAACAGTATTTGATAATTCTACTGATGGTTGATCAATCCATCCAATAATATCTTTTGGAGCACCTGCTTTTACAGCCGCATCAAGAACTATTTTAGCAGCTTGTATAGTACAATCTTTTGCTCTTGGATGTGGTGAGAAAATAATACCATTTCTTGTTTTTAAAGCTATTAATGCTTTAAATATTGCTGTTGATGTTGGATTAGTTGTTGGAACAATAGCAGCAATAACTCCAATTGGATCAGCTACTTTTGTAATACCATAAGCAGTATCTTTTTCTATTACTCCACATGTTTTTTCATCTTTATATTTATTGTAAATATATTCTGAAGCAAAGTGGTTTTTAATAACCTTATCTTCAATAATACCCATTCCTGTTTCAGCTACAGCATTCTTAGCTAATTCAATTCTAGCGTTATTTGCAGCCATAGCCGCTTGTCTAAATATTTCATCCACTTGTTCTTGTGTATAAGTAGAATATTCCTTTTGAGCATTTCTTACTTGTTCAATTCTTTGTTTTAATTCTTCAGCGTTAGTTACTTTCATAATTTACACCTCTTTCAATTATTTGGTTATATCTAGGTTAACTTCGTTATTTTTTTAACTTATTTGTAGCATTAAATTTTGCTTTGTTGTATTTTTTTAATATATAAAAAATTAATTAATATTGTAATAAATTAATTTTTGTTTGCACGAATATAATATCATAGCCTTTTTAAAAAATCAATACCTTTTGTTAAATTAATAACAATTTAACAATTTATGCAGAATACCCTAATATTTTTTGTTATTTTTTTCACTATGTTTTTAGATTATTTAATTAAATATCCTCTTCTTTAATTAAAATTTCTATTTATTTATCATTACTTTTAACTATATCTATAAGATCTTTTCAATTAATTCACAACTTTATTTTCCCATCAATCTTATAAATTATTCAATTATAACCTTTTATTGATTTTTACTAATAGTTAAGTAAATAAAGTTATTATTATTATTTGTTTGTAACTAATTTAATATAAATTTCAATCAATCTCTCACTTTCTTTTTCATTATATAGGCGATACTTTAACCAATTATAAAACCATATCGCTACAGGAATTAAAAAAAACCATAAAATAGAATATGGTAAACAAATTTGCCCTAATATATTTCCACATAATTTATCATAATTCCATATCTCTAATCTTAGCCATCTATTTAATATTACTCCAAATATAAATTCAATACATATAATAATAATTGTATCTATCAAACATTGTTGCCATATTTTCAGTTTTGTTTTTTCATTTATTAACCCTATAATTAATCCACACAATCCACCAATAAATAACATTATAATATTAGACCATCCACGCCAAAATCCCTCTAAAACATAATAAATATCGCCCATTAATAAAAATAGAACGATATACTTTTTAATTTTTGTACCAGTATGCTCCATATTTATACCCCTACTTTAACTTCAATTTTTTTAATCATTAATTTTCTTACAAAACAAAAGATTTATTAACTATAAACTTATTATTTACTTAACCTGAAATTATTATAATCAATATTTTAGTTTACTAAAATCAATAGCCATAAAAAATATTAAAGACATAGTATTTTATGAGAACGCTATTTAACCTTGTATATTCTTATTGAATGAGGTATCCTATTTTTAGAAGTATATTTAAATATGATTGTATTAGGAGGGTTTGCTTTATGAGAAGATATGTTATTAATGCATAGCAAAGGCTATTGCATTTTTAAATTGTATATATAATAGCCTTTGCTAATCCTAGATTATTAACTATTAGGAGGAGCAAAATGAGCTATATTAATGCATCAAAATTATTACCAACTGATTTATTAGAGCTAATTCAAGATTATATTGAAGGCGAATATATTTATATACCCAAAAAAGAACAGAACAAAAAATATTGGGGAGAAAATACAGATACTAAAGATCAGTTAGCTATTAGAAATATGAATATTTATCAAAGATATATAAAAGGATATACAACCAAAGCATTAGCTGAGGAATTTTATTTATCAGAAAAAAGTATTCAAAGAATTATATTAAATAAAAAGAAAGAAAAATCATAGTTGATGAGTCGGATTCAATTTGAATCTGGCTCATTTTTAATTCTGAAAAGAATATTAGGTAGCTAATTAAAACTACCCTTATTATAATACTATTAAGTAATTATATAGCTATATTTAATATTTTTATTTTATTATCTAGTAGATGTGAATATTATATTAACAAAATATAGTTTACAATCATTTTTGCAATTACTTAAGTAATTGCGAAACTACATTAAGTTGATTCTTTAATACAATATGTTGGGTTCTCGCTTATAATAAGAACTACATATTGTATGTAAAGAATTAAAATCCTTAGTTTCGCAATTACCTATTGCAATTACTTAATAAAAGGAGAATGCCATGAAACTAGAAAAAATGAGTAGTTTCTTTAATAAAAGAGTTGATAGTTATGAAGATCATATGATGAACAATGTTGATGGAGCTAATATATATTATAAAGAAACATCAAAATTAATTAATAAGCTACCTGATATAAAAATTTTAGATCTAGGATGTGGAACTGGATTAGAGATAGATGAAATATTTAAAGTTAATCCAACAGCGCAGATTACAGGAATAGACTTATCAGTTGAAATGATAAATAAACTAAAAAATAAACATTTGGAAAGAATTGACCAACTTCATTTAATCGAAGGTAATTATTTAGAATTAGAATTTGGTGATGAAATCTTTGATGTAGCATTATCAGTTCAAACAATGCATCATTTTACATATATGGAAAAGGTAAAATTATATAAAAAGGTCTATTTAAGTTTAAAAGATAATAAATATTATATTGAGACAGACTATATGGCTCCTAATCAAGAATATGAAGATTTTTATTTTGCAGAGTTTAATAGAATTTGCAACGAACGTGGTTTAGAAAAAGAATTATATCATTATGATACACCATGCACTGTAGAAAACCAAATAAATATGTTACTTGAGGCTGGTTTTAAGCGTGTGGAGAAAGTTTGGCATATGGAAAACACAGTAATTTTAATTGCCTATAAATAATATCTTATATAGATATGTAGGTAAAGAATCAAAATCCTAGTTTTGCTATACCTATATAGTTTACTATCACAAAGGAGGTCATTTATATGAGAAAACTTAATATTTATGCTTAGCAAAGGCTATGCATAAAAAATATATAATATAGCCTTTGCTTAATTCTAAAAATAATTTTTAGGAGGAGCAAAATGAGCTATCAACAAATTGTAAAGTGGGAAATAATCCCTTTAACACTACCCATGGTAAAAAAGAATTGTTGTAAATGTGGGAATAATTCTTTGTTCATAAATAGTAATAAATTTCGAGTAAATGCAAATAAAAATAAGTTAGATATATGGCTAATTTATCAATGCGAAAAATGTAAATCAACTTGGAATATGTCTATCTATGAAAGAATTAATTATAAGGATATTGATCCAACAATATATAAACTTTTTTTAAATAATGATATAGAATTGGCAAAGCAATATGGTTTTGATATTGCTATTCATAATAAAAATAAAGTAAATATAGATTATGAAAATATTGAGTATGAAATAATTGGTGAAAAGATTGATATATTAGAAGAGAATTTTAATAAAAAAATAATTTTAGACATTACATGTAAATATCCCTTTGGATTACGAGTTGATAAAGTTCTATCAAAAAAACTAGGAGTCTCAAGAGAAAAAATTAAGAAACTACATAAAAATTCCTTAATATATGGAGATTGTAAAAAAGATTTGTTACGAGAAAAAATTAATAATAATATCAAAATATATATAGGATAATAAAAAATACACCCTCTCTTTCCACTAAAGGGTGTATTTCTTACTGTTATTTTAAATTTAACGTATCTAAAAACATATCCATAACCATATTAGCTTCAACTTTATTAAGGACAAGACATTTTTTGTTTTCTTTATAAAACATTTCTAGATTATCTACTAATATCTGTCCTCTCGTAACTCCTTCTTTTACCACTTCAATAGGAGCAAAAATGCCCGAACAAACAGAAGGATTTAAATAATAAGCAATGTTTAATATATCATTAATAATACATCCATTAAAATTTTCTGCTTTTCTATGAAAATCCATATAAAACTTTGTTATATCATAAATAAATTTTCCTATCTTGTGTTTATCTCTAAATTCTAATGTCATATCAGGTGTTAGAAATATCTTTCTTGTAACATCTAAAGTAACCATAGTAAGTGGTACTTTTGCTTCAATCATACATGCTACAGCTTTTGGGTCATGATAATAATTAAATTCTGTAACTGGGGTCATATTACCATATGCTTTATATGTTCCACCCATAGAAATAATATTTTTGCACTTATTAAATGTATCAGAGTCTTTTATATAGGCCCTAGCCAAGTTTGTTAATGGACCAAGTGCAATAATATCAATATCTTCATATTTTTCTAAGGTATCAAGAATATAATCTTCTGCTTTCATTTTGGATACATAATCATGTCCTTGTCCAAAATACGTCTCACCTAATCCATCTTCTCCATGAGTATCTTTAGCATCAATCATTTCTCCATCTATATTAGTTATTTCACTAGTATATACAGGAATATCTACATCTAGTAGTTTTAGTATAGCTTTAATATTTCTAGCACTTTCTATGCTATTAACATTTCCACTTACACTAGTAATACCTACTATATCTATATTTGCTTTTATTGCAAATATAAGTGCTAAAGCGTCATCAATACCACAATCAGCATCTATTATAACTTTTCTAGTCTTCATCCACACCACTCCTAGGTTTAATATAAGAAATCAAATACATAAATGGTGTATCAATAATTGCTGCTATGTATTTTACAATTAATGTTGTTACTATAATATTAAACACAAATTCCATAGGAAAAATACCTACTAAAGCGAATCCAAAAGTAACAAGTACGCTATCTATTAATTGTGAGATAAAAGTTGAACCATTATTTCTTAACCATAAATATTTTGTTGAAGGTTTCCATTGTTTAATCTTTGAATATATAAAAACGTCTAAAGTTTGACTAATAAAATACACTACATTTCCTACTATTACTGCTTTTAATGCTCCTCCATTAATAGAAAAGAATAGATTTATTGCTTCATTAGCACTTACACTCTGATCTAATCCCTTAAATAATGTTGAAATAAACATTATAATGATAAAAGCAATATTTGCGTAAATAGATATATTAACTGATTTCTTAGCTTCTTTATATCCATACTTTTCACTTAATAAATCTGTTGCCAAAAAAATACCTGCAAACATTACATTTCCAAGCGTTGCCTCTAATTCAAACATTCCAAAGTTAAAAATAATTACTTTATTTACTTGAATATTGGCGGCTATAACACTTAAAACAATATAAGCAAGTATTCCTCTCTTCCCAAACAGCCTAAATACTAATGCGATTAATGCAAAGTTAATCACTGCATAAATTAAAAAAATCAACAAGTTATTCATTTTATGTCCTCCCATAGTTTTGATTACGCAGGATGGTTTCGAACTGCGATTGTTCTATTATAGCATACATTAGCACCTTAAAAAAGGCTATTTAATCACGTTTTTAATTTTTCTTTTCTATTAATATCTTATAAAATAACAAAGCTTGTTAGAAGTTTATTAGAATTTGCTAGTCTACTTAACCTATTGTAATCATCCATTCATTAAGCGCGTCATGATAAGTTAATTTTTGTCAAAAAGTATATATATATTTAACTAAATGATGTAGTTTGCTCAATTCATACACTATATGTTAGTTAATTAGCAAAAGTTGTGTTTTTAACTTTCCATTTTTCTAATGCTATACCTAACCAAAAACTATATATTCCTAATGTTATGATACATAATAATAACCATTTTATCCAATTTCCGAATAATCCTATGGCTGATCCTTTAAATTTAAGTCTTCTTCCTTCAATTACAGTATGGTTTATTTTCCAACCATACACCATGCATAATGCCCATGGATAACAAATACCTAAAGTACAAACTGTTACTAAAAATCCTAATATTGACCATCCAATTAGTTGAAGTAACCCTCCATCGAAATATGATTTACCTTCACTCTGTAAGCTATGTACATTTTTTACATTAATAGTTGTATCAGTCATAATATCCCTCCAATTTTATATTTTACTTTATATGAATTGAACTGCTACACAACACATAAACTATTGAAATCATTAGGAAAACTCCAGTCATCAATTTCCCGACTCTCGTATTTATAATTAAATAATATTTTAAGTTATCATATTTTTATGTTCATAACACCTAATATTTTTATCCTTTTTAAGCAAATGTTATCAATATATTAATTTTCCAAGCATTATCTAATTTTATTTCAATACATATAATAATTTAAAATTATTTTTCAATTGTATTTTTTAAGCATTATTTATATTAACAGATAATTCGACAATAATCAAGCCTTAAAGTATTTTTTATCAATTTAAGTAATTCTAACATATTTATAATAAATATGAACAAAAACATTTATAAACTCTTGCCTATTCTATATTTTCTATAATTTGATTTTATAATGTTTTATTGTATAATTTTACTACTAAGTATTTTTATATGTAATTAGAAATACATTCTATAATTTTCACTCTAGGAGGAGTTAGATGATTTCAATATTAATGGTAGAAGATGATTTTTCCCTTGGAATGGGTATTAAATATGCATTAGAAAAAGAAAACTATAAAGTAATACATGCAACAAACAAACAAGAAGCAGAAAAAGAAATACAAGAACAAAGCTTTGATTTAGCATTATTAGACGTAACTCTACCCGATGGAAACGGGTTTGAATTATTTAATTATATCCAAGAAACAAGGGATATACCTGTTATTTTTTTGACTGCATTAGATGAAGAGGTTAACGTTGTGACTGGTTTAGATATGGGAGCTGATGACTATATAACTAAGCCTTTTCGATTAAGAGAATTAATCTCAAGAATAAATGTAGTACTTAGAAGAACATCCAAAAAAGATAAAAAAGAAACATTAACTTCAGGTAATATTGTATTACATTCTAATAAAATGAAAATGTATAAAAATAGTAAAGTAATAGATGTTACAAAATCAGAATATAAGTTGTTATATTACTTTATGGTAAATGATCAACAAATATTAACTAAAGAACAGCTCTTAGAACATTTATGGGACATAGATGGAAATTATATTGACCAAAATACTCTAGCAGTATATATAAGAAGACTACGAAAAAAAATAGAGAATAATCCATCTCAACCAGAATATATACAAACAGTTCGAGGTGTTGGGTACATATGGAATAAAAAAGTAATTTAATATAATGAAATTAAACCTTTACTTTAATATCTGTAAAGGTTTTAATTTATAATAATAAATCGGGAGGCAACCATGCTAAATTATCTTAAAAAGGAGCCATATATTTATAATAAATTAAAACACTCACTATTAATAATGCTTATTATAAGCCTTGTTTTTACCTTAATAATAACTTATATGCATCAACAAATAAATAAGCAACAAATAATTGCTAATTATCAAATTGTAGGGGGATTAACTAATCTTTTTCCTGATAAAGAAGAAGAAATAACTAGTATTTTTTTTGAAGATAATAACACTAATTATATAGAACAAGGTAAAAAATCACTTAATAAATTTGGATATACAGAAAATATGAATATATGTTACAACAAAAATATATACTCAAAATCAATAGTAGTTTTAGTTTGTAATATAATTATGGTAATTTGTATATTTTTATTTCTACTTTTTTATTTCAGTAAAAATATAGTATATATTATGAAAAAACTAGAACTGTTTTCTGATGGAATAGATAAAATAATGGATAGAAATTATTCGACAAGATTATCCACAAACAATGAAGGAATTGTTAATAGAATTGGAAATCAGTTTAATCTAATGGCTAGACGATTAGAGTTAAGCATTGAAGAAATAAAAAAAGGCAGAGAACAAATTAAATCAATAGTAACAGATATATCTCACCAATTCAAAACTCCCCTATCTTCAATAAAACTATTTAATTCACTAATGCTTGAAGATGACGTAGATAGAGAAAATCAATTACAGTTTTTACTAAGAAGTAAAGAGGAAATAAGTAAATTAGAATGGTTAATAAAATCACTAATTGGTATATCAAGATTAGAAGCTGGAATGATATCTATAAAAAAAGAAAAAAGTGACCTCAAACAAACCATTTTACAAGCAATAAATAGTATATATTTATCAGCTTCAGAAAAAAACATATCAATTGATATAAAAGAACTAATAAGTAAAGATATTAATCATGATTCTAAATGGACAAAAGAAGCTATCTTTAATATCTTAGAAAATGCAGTTAAATATACAAAAAATGGTGGAAAAATAACTATAAGAATGGAACAACTAGAGACATCTGTTAGACTAATAATACAAGATACAGGAATAGGAATACCCAATAATGAACAAGTAAACATATTTAACCGTTTTTATAGAGGCAAATCTAAGGAAGTCCAAAAAAAAGAAGGTTCTGGTGTAGGATTATACCTTACAAAAAGAATACTTGAAGAGCAACAGTTTAATATAACTCTATATTCAATAGAAAATACAGGTACAACTTTTAGCATTTTATTCTTTATTACATAATATAGATGCTTTCCTTACAGAATTGTAAGCAAAAATGAAATAAAAAAGTAAGCTAACCCCTATATACTAATCTTATAAATAATTATATCAAACATTTCTGGGAGGATAAAATAATGAATATATTAACTACCAAAAACTTAAAAAAATATTATGGTAAAGATGATAATATTGTAAAAGCAGTAAATGATATTAATCTAAGTGTTAAGGAAAAAGAATTTGTTGCAATAGTAGGAACATCAGGCTCTGGTAAAAGTACTTTACTTCATTTGCTAGGAGGTCTAGACCGACCAACTGATGGTCAAGTATTTATTGAAAATGAGAATATATACTCAATGAAAGATGAACAACTTGCAATATTTAGAAGACGAAAAATAGGTTTTATCTTTCAATTTTTTAACTTACTACCGGTTTTAAATACATATGAAAACATAACTTTACCAATGGAGCTTGATGGAAAAAAAGTAGATAATGAATTTGTATTAGACTTAATGAACACTATTAAAATATATGATAGAAAAGATCATCTACCCAATGCCCTATCAGGTGGACAACAACAAAGAGTAGCAATTGCAAGAGCACTAGCTTCTAAACCATCTATAATATTAGCTGATGAACCAACAGGAAATCTTGATTCAAAAACAAGTGAAGAAGTTCTAGGGTTATTAAAATTGTCCGTTAAAAAATATCATCAAACATTAATAATGATTACTCATGATGACTCTATAGCTAATATGGCTGATAGAATTATTCGTATTGAGGACGGTAAAATAAAAGGAGGTAGATAAAATGAATATGATTAAATTAGCAAGAAAATATGAAAAATCATCTATAAATAAATCTAAATTAATATTAGTTGCTATAATTTTATCTACTTGCTTAATAACTACTATATGTACATTTTCATATAGTATATATGAAACAAACATAAAAAATATTAAAGAAAGTTATGGAACTGCACAAGCTAAATTCAAAGAAGTTACTGATGAACAAATAAATATACTAAAAAATCACATCCAACTAAAAAAAAGTGGTATCTATAGTAATCTAGGTCATGTTAAAGATACAAACAATTATAATTTATCCCTACTATACGCAGACAAAAATGCAACCACACTACTAGCCTTTGAAATAAAAGAAGGTAAATTACCAGAAAAAGAAAATGAAATAGCTGTTCATTCATCCGTCTTAACTCACTATAAAAAAAATACTGAACTTGGTCAAAAAATCAAATTAAATTATATTATGGGTAATAAAGAATTCTACCATGAAGATGAGAAAGAATTTATTGTAACAGGAATTATTAAAGATAATAGTTTATATAACATAAACTCTTCTGGAATAGGTCTTGTATCAAAGGAGTTTATGGATATATTAAATAAGAATCTTATTAAAAAAAATATTGCCTTTGAATTAAAAGACAGTAATAATATTCATACTAAAGTATATAACATAGCAAGTGATAATGGTATATCTAAGAATAAAATCAGTTTTAATACAATGTTGCTTGAAGCAAAAGACCAAAAAATAACCTCTATTATTCCTTTTATTATTATAGGGCTAGTAGTAATTCTTGCAACAATTTTAGTAATTTATAACATTTATTATATATCTGTTGTAGAAAGAATTCAACAAATAGGTATGTTATCATCAATTGGTACATCTCCAAAACAATTAAAAAAAATGGTAAGATATGAAGGCTTACTTTCTTCTATAAAAGGAATTCCTCTAGGAATATTACTTGGCTACTTCATTAGCTATATACTAGTTCCATTAATACCTTTTACGAAAAAAGTAGAAATGTCCTTTTCCATCTATATAATATTAATATCCGCTATTACTTCTTTTATAACAGTTATAATTGCTTCAAGAAAACCTAGTAAAATGGCTTCAAAAATTTCACCAATAGAAGCAATGAGTTATTCAGGAGTTAATATAACAGGGAAAAAATCATTTCATAAAACCAAAAAATCTATATTTGGATCTATAGGTAAAATAGCATACCTTAACCTTTGGAGAAATAAAAAACGTACAATAATAACTATTTTATCTCTTACAATGAGCGGAATATTATTTATCACCTTTTCATCTATTTTTAATAGTATGAGTATAGATAACCTCATAAAAAACTATATATCTGCTGATTTTGAAATAACTAACTATTATAAAGGTAAAGATAACACAGATACTATGAATCATATTATTAATGAAATTAAACAAATAGATGGTGTTGAAAGTATTATTACTGCCAAACATATCTCTGTTTCAACTGCGTATGATTCTAATAAAATGAATCCAGATAAAAAGGGGTATACTATTAATGGTAATATTAACTGTGATGTTTTAGGTTATAATGATAAAACATTAAATCAATTATCAAATAATATTATTAGGGGAACTCTTGATATAGATAAATTAAAAAATGAAAAATATATTATCTATTCTGGTGATAAAAACGAAGATAATTATAACCCAGGAGATAAAATCTTACTAAGTAGATATATTGATGAAGATATATCATATGAAGAAGAATTTACAATATTAGCTATTACCGATTCACTTCCTATTGGATTAACTAGACATCAAATTGGACCTACTTGGATTGCACATAATAAGATAATCGAAACATATTTTAAAGAAAATAATATTTTCAAAATATGTATTCATACTAAAAAAGAAATGAATAAGCAAATAAAACCACAGCTAGAAAAATTAATAGATAACTATCCTAAATTTGATATAGCTTCCTACTTAGATTTATACAATGAAATGAATAATCAAAAAAGTTCAATGCAATTTATTGGTTATACATTAGTTTTTATTATTGGTTTGATTGGGTTACTGAATTTAATTAATACTATGGTTACAAGTATATTAACAAGAAAAAAAGAATTAGGAATGCTTCAAGCTATTGGACTATCTAATAAACAGTTACGAAGAATGCTTCAAATAGAAGGTCTTTATTATTCATTAATAAGCGGAATAAGCGCTACAGTTTTTGGAACAATTATTGCAAAAATATTCTTCAACTTATTCAGCAAGGAAGCAACTTATGCCAAGTGGCAATCTCCAATTAAAGAAATACTATTAATGCTATTTATATTAATTATAATTCAATATATATTAACTACAATTATAACTAAGAAAATAAATAAACAAACTATTATAGATAGAATAATTAAGGTTTAATAAATCACCTTTTCCACGAAAGAAAAAACTTAATATGTATAATTGATTTTGCTCTGACAAACCGCTTTTCAGGCAAGGCAAGCAAAATCAATTATATTCACTCTTTAATTAATTCTTTGCTCAGTTTCTGCATCAAAGAAATGTAAAGCCTCTAAATCAAAACCAAAAATATGTTTTTCCCCTACTTCATAAAAATAATGTCCTGGTACAGTGATTATTATTTCTTTTCCACTATCTAATTTAACATACAATGATTTTTCTTTTCCTAGCAATTCAATAACATCGACTATTCCTTCAAACTGGTGCTTATTTTCCCCACTAATAAATCTTTCTGAACGAATTCCTAAATATACATCTTTATTATTATAGCCTTCTAAACTTTTTAAATCACTATTGTTTGGAACAATATCTATTAGTCCATCTTCTGCTATAAATCTACCATTAACCATTTTACCTTTAAAAATATTTATTGTAGGAGAACCAATAAACTTAGCAACAAATATATTTTGTGGCTTATTATAGAATTCATATGGTTTACCTACTTGCTGTATTTTACAGTCATTCATTAGTACTATTTTAGTGGCCATTGTCATTGCTTCTATTTGATCATGAGTTACATATATAGTTGTCGTTCCTAATTGCTTATGTATTCTAACTAACTCAATTCTCATTTGTTCACGTAATTTTGCATCCAGATTTGATAGAGGTTCATCCATTAAGAAGACACTTGGCTTTCTAACTATTGCACGTCCAAGAGCAACTCTTTGTCTTTGTCCCCCTGATATATCCGAAGGCTTAGATTGTAAATAATTTTCTATTTGTAATAATTTTGCCACTTCTTTTACACGCTTGTCTATAATGTTTTTTCTCTCTTTTCTCATAGATAAAGAAAACGCCATATTATCATAAACTGTCATATGAGGATATAATGCATATGATTGAAAAACCATTGCAATATCCCTATCTTTTGCTGCAAGTTTATTTACCTTTTTATTACCAAAAACTAAATCTCCTTCAGTAATTGAGTTAAGACCAGCAATCATTCTTAATAGCGTAGTCTTTCCACAACCAGAAGGTCCTAAAATTACGCAGAAATCTTTATCTTCAATTTCTAGATTAATATTTCGTAAAGTGTATTCTTCTCTACTTTCATATTTTTTCCCAATATTGTTTAATGTAACATTCATAGTTATCTCTCCTATCCTAACCTTTTGTAGCGCCTTTTGAAAGACCTGAAACTAATTGTTTTTGTAGTGCAAGGAATAATATTACTATTGGAACTGCTGTTAATAACGCTCCTGCTGTAAAAGCTGGTTGATTTTTTGTCCGTTCATCATTAACTAATGTAAATAACCCAGCTGCTAATGTATAATCTTTCGGACTAGTTAGTAAAACTTTTGGTAGTAAATAATCCATAAATGGACCAATAAATGACCATAATCCAATTATTGCAAGCATTGGTCTTGCTATAGGCATTATTATTAACCTATATATTTTCATACTTGAACATCCATCTATTTTAGCTGCATCATCAAGCTCTGTAGAAATTGAATCTAAATATCCTTTTAGTATAAAAGTATTTCCCGCTATTCCTCCTCCAGCATATATAAGTATAAGCATCATCTGACGTGTGAAGACTAGAGTAATATCTGATATTATTGAATACATAGTAAAATATGCCGTAATACCAGCGAAAGTTGGTATTGTTTGTATCAACATAATAACCATTAAAGATAACTTTTTACCCTTAAAATGATATCTTGAATACGCATAACCTGTAAACGATATTATTATAACTGTTAATATTGCAGTAACAATACTAATATGTAACGTGTTTATCATCCATCTGGTATATAATGTCTCATTAAACAAGTAGTTAAAGTTTTTTAGAGAAAACTCAAATCCTTTATTTAAAATAATCTCCTTCGTTTGTTTCCCGTTAAAAGAAGATATTACAATTTGTGATATTGGCAAAACAATCATTAATGACCACCATACTAATACCAAATAAGATACTAGTATACCAATTTTCCCCATAAAAGTGAGTGGTTGTTTATCAGAAAGATATATCTGCTTAGATTTTTTCTTAAATAGTTTCATTCTCACTTCTCCTTTCTAAAAGCTTCGGTATTTCTAAATCCAATATATGCGACAATCATAAGCAAAATTGATATTATAACTGTAATAGCAGCCCCCATAGCTTGATATTGATTTTCAAAAGTCAGTTTGTAAATATATGATATTAATAAATCTGTTGACCCTGCCAAATTCCCATATCTAATAGGATTAAATGGTCCCCCATTATTAAATAAATATATAATTGAGAAATTATTAAAATTAAAAGTATATTGCCCTACTAATAATGGACCTGTCTGAAATAGTACTAAAGGTACTGTAATCTTTGTTAATTTTTTATAATTAGACGCTCCATCAATATCAGCAGCCTCATATAAATCTTTTGAAATTGATTGCAATACTCCTGTAGATAGCAAAAAAACATAGGCACTCCCTAGCCATCCTTGAACACAAATTAAAGTTGTTCGTGTCCAAAAAGCATTATTCTTAATAGGTATTTTTGTTCCTATAACATTACTTAATATACTTGACATTACACCATTTGGAGCCGCCAAAATACTAAAGAAAAGAATTGTTATAAAAGATGGTACTGCCCATGGTAATAAATATATAGATCTAAATAAAATCTTACCTTTTATTCTATCATTATTTAATATTATTGCTAAAATAAATCCTAATGCAATACCTAACGTTGAACCTGCTATTGTCCATATAATCGTCCAACCTAAAATCCTCCAAAAGACCTTACCTGCTAATCCTTTACCTAATACTATCATCTTATAATTTGATAGTGCTTCCCATCCAAATTTTGCTTGATGTTTTGGGTCCATTCCTGTAAAAGATAATAAGATAGCAGTAGCTATAGGAATAAATACTATAAATACAATTACGATTAATGCAGGCATAGAAATCATATATGGTAGACCATCTTCAAATAACGTTTGCTTAGTTTCACACCATGATCTAACTCTAATACCTTTTATTTCATCTTTCTCTACTTTTCTTACATCTTTGAATGATAAAATTAACAAAATAAGTGATATTGCAAGTAATGCAATTGCAATTAATCCCTCTATCATAAATATTATAGATCTATCAATTCTAGATCCATTCTCAGCTAACGTTATTAATCCTGCAATACCTTGCCCTTGATAATTACCAAATCCCAAAGCATAAGGTATAGCAATAAAATATATAAATAAAGTTGCTATAAACATTATTATTGCTTTAATATATTGTTTGTTTAATAATTGCCCTAGTCCTGGAATTAAACATGTCGCATAGGATTTCCATGGAATCATTCTATCTTTTTCTATAGGACAAGCCCTTCTAATAGCAGCAACATTTATATTTAAAGCTTTTATTTTTTGATTTACGACCTTATGTAATTGATGTTTCTTACTTTTAATAAGCTCACTGTAATAATTATTTTCACATTCTAAAGACTTTATTATCTTCTTTTCTTTATAATCTCTTTTTAAAGCTTTAATTGTAACATCTTTAGCTTTTGATGAAATTAATCCTTCTGTATGCTTTACTTTTATTTTAGTAATATCATTTACTAACTTTTCTTTTTCTTCTTTTTTAAAATTAGCATATGACACTTTGAATTTCTTTATTTGTTCTTCATTGCTATTTTTCTTTCTATCTTTTGCATTTTTATAATCATTTAAAGCTTCTTGAGCAAATTTTATTATAGGAGGTATTTGCTCTATTTCAATTTTTGATTGTTCATAAATAAGTTGAGCATCGTATGTTAAATCAATATATTCTTCATAGAATAAAACATTTTTTTCTGCTCTAAATAATCTTTTTTGCAAATATCTAACATTTCTAGGCAAAGAGTAATCTATTTTATTCTTCTTGTATTCTTCCTTTAGACTCATAATATATTTTTTCTCTTTATTCCTAAACTCTGTTAGTTCTTTATAATATGTATGATTTGATTTATCTTTGACTAATTTATTTAAATTATTTTTTAAATTTACCTTTTCATTACCGTTTGCATCGCTAATTTGATCTTGTAGTATTGCGACTTCATATAAATACTGATTTTTTCTCTTATATTCTCGACCCCAATTATCATATAAATAAGTACAGATTTTTTCCATTGTGTCCTCCTTTTTTACTCATTAGGTAATTTCAAAACTAATTAAAATAAATCAAATCATTCTTCTATAATTAATAAATTTAAATAAATAAATCATTGCTATTAATAAGCCTAAATAACATATAGCACTTAGTACAAAAAATATATTGTAAACAGATTGTCCAAATAGAATTAATACAAAAGAAAAAATTAAAAGCATTATCCATATATATACATATAACTTATTAACTCCTATTTTTACAAATGTAAAATAACTATGTATAGCTAATGCTATAACAGTTATTATCCTTACAAAATATGTAGATAAGCACATAGATAAATATGTAGAATACAATTGTTGCTTTGTCTGCCCAATTACATTGATATTCAACTCTTTACTTAATATCCATTTATTAAATAAATCAATGTCCTTAGCTTTTATTATTGTCTCAATAGAATTAAAAATTATAATTCCAACACACAAAGAAACAATTATATAGAAGATATATTTTGGCATTTCGATAGTTTGTCTCATTGAAACCACTCCTTGTCTAATATATATACATAATTATTAAACCATCATAATATGTACTAATCAGGAGTTACGTATATACGCAACTCCCAATTATAAATTAAACTTTTTCCATATATTTTAACTCAGCATTTAAGATATATTGTCATAAATTAATCTAGGTTATTAAGACGTCAATATCTTAGAAAGTTGACATCATAGCTTCAAATGATGCTTTTACTTGATTATATGCTTCTTCTGGTGTCTTTGGATTAGTTGCTGACCATGATAAACAAGCATTTTGCCAACTTCCCCATACACTACCGAATTCTGTAAATAAAGGTCTAGTTAATGACGTTTTATATGATTTATATGTTGCATTAATAACCATTTTATTCATCTCATCTAAGGAGTCATATGCAGATGGTTCGACATTTTCTAATAATTTACCTGTATATTTAAATAATTCAGCTGCATTTTTAGGATTAACTATTTCTTCTATAACAGCACATGCAACTTCCATTTTATCAGCATCTTCTTCAACTCTTGCATTAATACCTAGTCCCCATCCACCTTTCCAGTGTTTCAATTGTTTATTATTAACTGTAATTTGGTTAAGTGGTAATATTTTTAAATTATCTGCACTTCCAACTCTTTCAGTTAAATCAGGAGCTGCCCATGGACCATCAATTCTGATTGCATTACCTTCACCAGTTGAGAATTTTGCATCTAAATATCCACCTGCTGCATCTTTATCCCATAAATTAGTAACGTTATCATTATGTTCTTTCCAATAATTATATAGTGCTGTAAATAATTCTTGTTGTTCTTTTGTTAATTCAGAGTATTCTTTTGTTAAATCTGTAGTTAATTTTCCATTTTCATCTTTACTTAATAACTCTAAATTTGCTGAATTTGCAAATGCCACTCCAAACCAACAATCATGTGCTAATACAAGCATTTCTTCAAAATCTAAATCTGTAAATTCAATATCTTTATTTAAATCAATTCCTGCTTCTTCTGCATTTTTGACATTTACATAAGCGATTAAAGTTTCAATATTATATGGAAATGCAAGATATGTTCCATCAATACTTAGATTTCCACCTAATCCTTCATCGAAATTTTTAAATCCACCTACTCTTTTTGCCATTTCTTTTGCATCAATTTTAGCTAATACTTCTTTATCTGCAAGACCATAAAATCTATCTGCTGGTAATGCAAATACATCCGCTACATCTTTATTACTTATATCCGTTTTATCAATTACATCTAAATGGTCAAAACAACCTATTTCAATTAATTGAATATCCGCATTTTCAAATTTTGATTCTACTGTTTTTTCAACTTGCTCATAATATGGCATCCAATCTTTTTCAGCTTGTACTGTCACTACAATTTTATCTTGCTTTTTAGCCGTCTCTTTTTTGTCTGAAGAACACCCCACAAAAGTTACCAATGATGCAATTAATGTTGTCATTAATACGGCTTTTTTAAATTTTTTAATCATTATAATGATCCCTCCATTTATTATTTTTATAATTTTATATTAAGAGAATTTACTATACTAATTATTAAATTCTCAAAATAATTTAATCAGGATAACTCTTTTTTCACTTTCTTAAGTTAAAGATATAATATTTTTAATTACTGAACTTTCCATATATCAGATGCATATTCCCTTATAGTTCTATCTGAACTAAAGAAACCGGCATTGACAGTGTTTATGAAACATTTTTTAGCAAATTCTATTTCATTAATATAATCTTTATTTAATTTCATTCTAGCTTCAAAATATTTATTAAAATCATGTAAAATAAAATAATGATCTGGTTGATGCCAACTTGTCCCATTTAATAATGAATTATATAGTTCATGAAAACTCCCCTCAATTTTGCCTTCCTCATCATTCATTCCATCATTAAATGTTCCATCAATTAAAGTATCTATAACTCTTTTAATATTCTTATCTTCATCATATATATTCTTTGGATTATAAGTATCCCAAATATCTAGAATTTCATCTTCTCTTGCTCCAAATATATAATTGTTTTCTTCTCCTGCTTCTCTTACTATTTCTATATTTGCACCATCATAAGTTCCTATTGTAACAGCACCATTCAACATTAGTTTCATATTTCCTGTTCCTGAAGCTTCAGTTCCAGCTGTTGAAATTTGTTCAGAAACATTTGCTGCAGGAATTATTTTCTCAGCATAAGAAACGTTATAATTTTGTATAAAAACAACTTTCATCTTATCATTAATTTCTTTATCATTATTAATTAGATTTGCAACCTCATTAATAAATTTGATAATTGCTTTTGCTCTTGCATATCCCGGAGCCGCTTTTGCACCAAATATAAATGCTGTAGGTGAAAAATCTTTTATTTCATTTTCTTTTAATCTATAATAAATATCTAAAATAGATAATGCATTCATAAATTGTCTTTTATATTCATGCAACCTCTTGATCTGTACATCAAAGATAAAGTTTTCATCCAGGGTTATTCCTTCATGTTTTTCTATGTATTTTATTAATTGTCGTTTTTTCTCTTTCTTTATTTCTATATATTCTTTAATTATCTCTACATCTTCAACATAGTTTTCGATCGTCTTTAATTTATTAAGATCTTTTATAAAACTATTATCGCCATAAAGTTTAATAAGAAAATTAGTTAACTCATTATTACATGTGGCTAGCCATCTTCTTTGTGTAATTCCATTTGTCTTATTTTGAAATTTTTCTGGAAATAAGTTATACCAATCTTTTAGAGTATCTTTCTTTAAAATTTCACTATGTATTTGTGCAACTCCATTTACATATTTTCCAATATAAGTAGCCATTCTAGCCATATGAATTTGTTTCCCCGAGATTATTTTATAGTGGCTTAACATTTCCTTATCTATTTCTTTCTCTTTTAATTCACTTATTAGCTTCTCATCTATTTTTTCAATAATTTTATAAACTTCTGGAGTATACTTTTTAATTAATTTTGCATCCCATTTCTCTAAAGCCTCAGCCATTACTGTATGATTAGTATAGTTGAATATTTCCTTTGCCATCTCAAACGCTTTCTCAAATTTAACTGAATTTTCATTTACCATAATTCTAATAAATTCAGGTATCGCAATTACTGGATGCGTATCATTAAGTTGAATAACATTTAAACTTACTAATTTAGAAAAATCATTTCCGTATTGTTTTTTATACTTATTTAATATATCTTGTATTGATGCACTACTGAAAAAATATTGTTGTCTATAACGTAGTACTTTACCTTTATAACTATTATCATTTGGATATAGTACTGATGAAATATTCTCTGCCGCAGTTTTTTCTTCAATTGTTTTTTCATACTCACATTTATTAAACATTTCAAAGTCAAAATCATTAATTGCTTCACTTTGATATAGTCTTAATGTACCTATATTACCATTTTCATATCCTATAATTGGCATATCATATGGAACTGCTAAAACTTCTAAATCAGAGAATTTAACTTTTACTGTTTCATCAAACTTTCTTAAACTCCATTCATCTCCATATCTTGTCCAATTATCAGTTTCTTCTTTTTGAAACCCATCTTCAATGATCTGCTTGAATATACCGTACTTATATCTAATACCATAACCCATAAGAGGGATCTTGCATGAAGCTGCACTATCTAAAAAACATGCTGCTAATCTTCCAAGTCCACCATTTCCTAGTGCCATATCATCTACTTCATCAAATTTATTTATATCAAAATCTAGTTCAGATAATGCTTGTTTTACTTCATCAAATATACTCATACAAATCAAATTATTTTGAACCGCTCTTCCCACTAAATACTCTGCCGAAAAATAGAAAGCATGTCTATTATTCCAAAAATCTTTCTGTGACTTATTCCAATCATTTGTAATCTCTGTAATTGCTACTTTTGATACTGCATTATGCATTTCATTAACTGTTGCATTCATAGGTTTTTTACAATAATCTCTTAATAAAGTATCTATTATTTTATTTTTAAAACTATTTTCATTCATCAAAATCACTCCTTTAATATCTACCGTATGTTTGAGTCAACTCAGCAAGTCTTAATGATATATCACTTCTCATATCAGATTTTGACATTCTCCATCTCCAATTTTTCCCTATTGTTGATGGTATGTTAATTCTTGCTTCACTACCTTTATTTAATAGATCTTGCATCTGCATAATAGTAAGATTAGATGAACTACTTATTATACTTTTAATTAATATCCAGTTATCATTTTCACCTTTTACTCCGGTATATCTTTTACAGAAGTCTTTTTCATCTTCTCTTAATGAATTAAACCAACCCTTTATCGTATCATTATCATGTGTTCCTGTATAAACTACAGAATTTTTACAGTAATTATGTGGCAAATATTCACTTTGCCCACTTGGATCAAAAGCAAATTGTAAAACTTTCATGCCAGGATATCCTGTTTTATTTAATAATTCTCGCACATCATTAGTAAGATATCCTAAATCCTCTGCAATAATATTTAAATCTCCAAGTTCTTCTTTGATTACATTAAACAAATCAATTCCTGGTCCTTTATCCCACTTTCCATTTATTGCAGTTTTATCTCCATAAGGCACTGCCCAATAATCTTGTAATCCTCTAAAATGATCAATCCTAATAACATCAAATATATTAAGTGTCCCTTTTATTCTATCTACCCACCATTTATAATTGGTAGCTTTTAATGTCTCCCAATTGTAAACTGGATTCCCCCATAGCTGCCCTGTACTAGAAAATGCATCTGGTGGACATCCTGCTACTTTTATAGGATTTAACTTTTTATCCAATAAAAAGTACTCTGGATTTGCCCATATATCCACACTATCTTCAGCAACATAAATAGGTATATCTCCAATAATTCCTATTCCTTTTTTGTTTGCATAATCTTTCAACTTAATCCATTGTTTATAGAATAAATATTGAAGAAATATATAAAATTCAATATCATCTTTTAGTAAATTAGTATATCTCTTAATTGCTTCAGGTTTTCTATGTTTTATATCATTATCCCATTCTTTCCAAGCAACATCTTTAAAGTAATTTTTAATTGCCATGAAAAGAGCATAATCTTCTATCCATTCCTTATTGTCTTCTCTAAACTTTCTAATACCTTTTTCATATCTTAAATATGCCGTATTATACGCTATTCTTAAAATTCCAAATCTATTTTTATACATAGTACCATAATCTATATAATTTTCACTCATACCATAACTATATTTTTCTACGTCATTTTTTTCTAATATGCCATCATCAATCAATGAATCTAAATCAATGAAATAAGGATTTCCTGCAAAAGTAGAAAATGACTGATATGGGGAATCACCATAACTCGTTGGCCCTATAGGTAATATTTGCCAATAACTTTGTTTTGCCTTCACTAAGAAATCAACAAAATTATAAGCTTCCTTCCCTAGACTCCCTATTCCATAGTTAGAAGGTAATGAAAATATTGGTAGAATTACACCACTTCTTCTCATAGTTAGCTTTACCTCTTATGCAATTATTTGTATTAATTAAAACATTTTCTAGAAATAAGTTATTTATGTAATACATTAAGGCAAATTATAGCACCCTAGATTTTTATAGTCAACCGTTTGCAGATGTGAAATCAGACAGTATTCTTTGTCTTAAAGCCATATTTTTTTTAGTATATTTCTCACATGATTTTTCACTATCAAACTAATTATCATTGTGTGTTTTATACTACTGATTCTATCAACATTAAATCATCTTAGTATAATTTCACAACAAAAATGACTAATAATACATGTATTGACTTTAAGTTGTTTTTTTGATACAGTAAGACAAAATTTAAGTAGCTTATCCACAAATTACTTAACCTAAACTAATTAAGTAATTGCGAAACTACATACCTAAACTAATTACAGTAAGGATGCGTATAAAATGATATTTAGATATGGAAGAAATGACTTTAAAACTATGCAAAGAGGCCAAGAATACTCTTATCTATTAACAAATGGATTAGGTGGCTTTTCAAGCACAACCATCATAAATTCAGTTACAAGAAATGATCACTCATTATTTATGGCATGTACTAAAGCCCCTAATCATCGTAAAAATATAATTAGTAAATTAGAGGAAATTCTACATATAGGTGATGATAAGATTACTCTTAGTTCTCAAGAATATGTTAATTACACTAAAAATAAACATGGGTTTAATTACTTACATTCGTTTACTTTTGAATACTTACCTAGGTGGACTTATTTCTATGATGGTGTTGAAATTAAGAAAACTATTGTCTACGAATATGGTAAGAATACACTAGGTATTAGATATATTGTTAATAACAACAGTAATAAAAAAGTTAAATTAGAGCTTATTCCAATATTTCAATTTGCAAATATTGGTGAAATTCTATCGACTCCTTTTAACTACAAAATTAGTAATAATACGATTACAGCAAATAATATAACATTAAATATTTATTCTAATTACGCATTTAAAAAAGAGTATTCACCATCTTTTGAAAACGACTACTATTACTCATATGACTCTGTAGACGGGCGTAATTCCGTAGGCTCAGGAACAATGTATTTATCTTATTTTTATGAATGTGGTGCAAAAGAAAAGCAATGCTACGAAATAATTTTTTCATTAGAAAAAGAAAAACCAAGTAGTATTAATACTTTAATTAAAAATGAAATATCACGTCAAAAAACATTACTTAAAAATGCGGATTATTCTAATGAAATCGCTAAATCATTAGTCAGAGCGAGTGATCAATTTTTATGTGATCGTAAGTCCACAAATGGGAAAACTATTATTGCAGGATATCCTTGGTTTACCGACTGGGGTAGAGACACTATGTTTTCTGTATTAGGCAGTTGCATAGCTACTAAAAGATTTGATGACGCAAAGAATATTTTTAGAACTTTTATCAGCCACTTACAAAAAGGTTTAATGCCAAATTTATTTCCGGAAGGAGAATCTAAGCCTTTATATAATACTGTTGATGCTTCGTTACTTTATATTTATGCAATTTATGAATATTACTGTGCTAGCAAAGATACTGAATTTGTAAAAAAAGAGGCTTTTAAGCCCATGTTAGAGATAATTGAATGGTATGAAAAAGGAACTGATTTTAATATATATATGGATGATGATTATTTAATAAATGCAGGAGAAGGGTATGACCAAGTTACTTGGATGGATGTTAACTATGAAAATATCTTACCTACTGCTAGACATGGTAAGCCTGTTGAAATAAATGCTTTTTGGTATAATGCTTTAAAAATTGTTACTTTCTTTGGAAAAGAATTTAATATTGATATTTCAAAATATAAAGATATAAGTAAAAAAGTTAAAAAATCTTTTGAAGAAAAATTTTGGAACGAAAAAGAAAATTGTTTAAAAGATGTTATTTCAGGTAACGATTATGACTATCAAGTAAGATCTAATCAGATATGGACTATTATGCTACCTTTTAATCCATTAAGTAAAGAAAAATCAAAGCTAGTAGTAGATAAAGTTTATTCAGAATTATATACTCCTTATGGGCTTAGGACTCTAAGTAAATATGATAGACAATTTGTTAAAGAGTATAGCGGAAGCCATTATAAACGTGATATGTCTTATCATCAAGGTACAGTATGGCCATTTCCACTTGGAGGATTTTTTATTGCCTATTTAAAAGTAAACGACTACTCTACATCAGCAAAGGAAAAAGTACTCGAACAATTAAATTGTTTTGAAGATGCTTTAAGAGAAGGCTGTGTAGGACAACTTCCTGAAATCTATGATGGTCTATATCCTAATGAATCAAGAGGATGCTTTGCACAGGCATGGAGCGTTTCAGAGATACTTAGAGTATTTATGGAATTAAAAAAATGAAAAAAGTAAAAAAAAGAAAAACTTAATGTGTTATATAATTGATTTTGCTCTGACCAATCAATCTATGTGTAAGGCAAACAAAATTAATTATATAACGCTCTTTTTTCGATTAATTATATGCTACCAAAGTTTCTAACCCTTCTATTATGAACTTACTACCTGAATTTACTTTTAATGTTTCTATTCCTGATTTATACTTATTCACTACAACTTTCCAATCTAAGTTGATATTTGTATTGATTTTTATTGAATTTGTATTAGCATTATGTATTACAATTATTTTATTAAATTGTCCATAACTATTTTCTTTTTCAATTATATAAGCAACGGCGTTATTTGGAGCTGCAATAAACCTTAGACTTTGCCTTATTTCTTCACTAGTTTCCATTCTAAACGCACTACAATTCTTTCTTAGTTTAATTAATCCCTTGCAATACTTAACTGTATCCATATTATTGTATTTTGTTTTCCAATCGAGTTTATTTATTGAATCATTTGATTTATATGAGTTCTCAACACCATATTTTGTCCTTAAAAATTCTTGTCCTGCATGAATAAATGGTATCCCTTGAGATAATAATATAATACTCATTCCCAATCTAGACATATATTTTATCTTATCTTCATCTTGTTCATTAATTTTTAATCTATCATATAAAGTGTTATTATCATGACATTCTATATAATTAACTACTTGATTTGGTTCTACCTCACCCCATGTTATAATATTGTTAGAATAATTAATACCACCAACTATTCCTTTTTTCACTTTTAATTCTAAATTATTTGCTCCGTTCAAAAATCCTTTTTCCTTAAGATCACAATAACTTCCTCTAAGTGTATCTCTTATATCATCATTAAAAAACGCTATGTCTCTAAGTTTATAGGCATTTAACTGAATTGCTTTCTCGGTATCTTGTAAGCTATTACCCATATTCCATCCTTCACCTAATATTATTATAGCTGGATTAATTTTATATAGTTCTTTTTTTATTTCATTCATTGTTTGAACATCCAATAATCCCATTAAATCAAACCTAAATCCATCTAGTTTATATTCAGTTGCCCAAAACTTAACAGAATCTACAATAAATTTTCTAACCATCTTATTTTCAGAAGCAATAGCATTGCCACATCCAGATTCATTGCATAATACTCCCTCTTCATCATATCTAAAGTAATATCCTGGCATTAGTTTATCAAAGCTAGATTTATTTACGTCCAACATATGATTATAAACCACATCCATAATTACCCCTAGTCCGTTTTCATGTAATGTTTTTATAGCTGTTTTTAGTTCTTTTATTCTATTTATCGGATTATATGGATTTGTTGAGTAACTTCCTTCTGGAGCATTATAGTTAATAGGATCATATCCCCAGTTATAATCATTGCTATTTTCGTATTCACTCATAAGACTAGATTTTCTTTCATCTACACTACCATAATCAAATATAGGAAGAAGCTGAACATGGGTAACCCCTAAATCTTTTATATGAGATAACCCTGTCTTAACTCCTTCATTACTTATTGTATTTTCTTGACAAATACCTAGGAACTTTCCTTTATTTTTAATTCCTGAATTATTATCTATTGATAAATCTCTTATATGTAATTCATATATACAGGCATCTGTAGGTTTTGTTATCTTTGATATTTTATGATCAAACCAACCTTCTGGATTCGATTGTTCAATTTTTATTATAGCTCCTTTTTCTCCGTTAATAGAAAGAGCCCTCGCATATGGATCAACTACTTCATTATTAACTCCATCAATATTAACTAAGAAATTATAATATTTTCCATTTATATCCTCCCTTATAAAAACTTGCCAAACACCTACTTCATTTTTTTCCATTTTATACGTAGTGTTCGTTTTAGTATCATAGTGATTATATATACATAATTTAACCTCAGTAGCCAAAGGTGACCAAACTTTAAACGTATGTACATCATCATTGAAACTATATCCTAGATCATTACCTTCATAATAATAATTACTATCTATCTCACTAAGTTTAATCATTTAAATACCTTCTCTCATATATATTTTTGTCATCTTTACTTTTTGCGAAATAATCTTAATATAATTTATCTATGATTTTATATTATCAGTATCAATTTATTATTTCAATAAATCTAATAATATTATTAATGAGAATTACCCGTAATATATCAACGTTTAATACATATATTTTATATTTAATTTCACAATTTTAAAATCCAATAAGCTAAAAAATTATCTTGTTAAGTTGATAATATTTACCAATTATGATAGTCTAAAAATAAGTCTAAAGGAAAGGGTTGACACCGTTGAACGACAATTCAAACAAACATAATAAAAAAATAATAGGATCTATTATTAAATTAAATAGAATTAACCAAAATATTAGTCAAAAAAATTTATGTAAAGGAATTTGTGTTCCATCATATCTTAGCCGTATAGAAAACGGGGAGTTAATTCCTAGTGAGGATGTTATATCGATTATTTTTTCTAAACTAGGTTTATCATTTAATAATTCAGAAGTTTTTATTGAAAAGGGTAAGAAAGCTTTTGAAGAGTTTTTTCATAATCTAAATTTTAATGAATATGATTTCACTAACACGCTTTTTGAACAAATAGAAGCTAAAGAAGAAGAATATATTGCTTCTACTCTTATTATAGATTATTATATAGCTAAATTAGCAAGATATTGTTCTACTTCTGAACGTAATAAATTTGAAGATACTAAAAACCTTTTATATTCAGCCTTCGATTTATTGACTTCAAAGCAGAAATTTTTGTATAATTTTTATGTTGGCATAGATATTTTTAATATATTTGATAATAAAACGAAAGGTAAGGAATATATACTAAGAGCACTTGATTATAATAAAAATGGACATTGTTACTTTTGGTTATCGTATGCATATACCTTAGAAAACAATCCAATAAAAGCTTATGACTGTATAAAAAAAGCTTTAGATTTATATGTTACAGAAGGTAATATATTAAGTATTATGGATTCTTACTCAAAAATTGCAGAAGTTTATTTTATGTTAGATAACTATATTGATGCATTAGATTATTTAAAAAAGTCCATAAATATGGCATATAAAATTGGTAATAAACATAACATTGAACACCTAAACACTTTGATTGCATGGTCATATTATAGATTAAATGACTATAAAACTTCTCTTGCCTACCTTAACAAAAATAAAGGTTTGCTTGATCATAGAATGATAATTCCTGATAGTGTTATTAAGTCTTTAATCTACTTTACTACCAAAGATAAAAAATGTTTACAATTATCAATTTCTGAGCTTAATAATCCCGCATCGCTTAACCAAATAAATAAAGAATTAGCTAACGCATTTTATGACTTTTATAGTTTCTATATTGAAAATGATGATTACTTAGATAATAATATTTGTGAACATTTATTACTAAATATAATAAAAAATATTCATAAATCAGTTGAACTAAATAAGGTGTTTAAATCCTTTCTTAAGGATTACTATATACATAACAGAAGATATAAAGATGCATTATATATTTCCTAACATATAGAGATAATAAAAGTTCAAATAGAATAGTTTCCAATAAATTAATTTAAGTTTTCCAATTAATATAATTTATTTACTGGAAACTATTCTTACATTCTTAAGCAATTATAATTATTAGTTTATGTATACTATAACGGCGTCTATGTTTTATCGGTTACTTTTATTTACCATATTTTTAATATACTCCGTATTATCTTCAATCATTTTAAAATCTTCTAACTTCCATTCCCAATTTGGACTTCCGACAGTACCTGGAACATTAATTCTTCCACTATCTCCAAGGCAAATAATATCTTGAACAGGTATAATAGCAATCTCTGCAATATTATCTAATGTGTACGAAATAAAATTATGAGATATATCCTCATAGCAATAATTATTCTTTGTAAAATACTTTTTAATTGCTTTTTGTTCTTCTATTGTTTGCGATAGATACCATCCTTTTATAGTTTGATTATCATGAGTTCCAGAGTATATAATCATATTCTCCCTATCTTCAAAGCTATTGTTATTTATATCAAATGAAAATTGAACAATCTTCATTCCTTTAAAATTATAGTGATCTCGAAGTTTAAGAACCTCTGGTCTGAGATCTCCTAAGTCTTCTACAACGATTTTTATGTCTTTTATTGTTTCTAATACTTTATCGAATAATTCATATCCTGGAGCTTCTACCCATTCTCCATCAATTGCTGTTTCACAGCTTACTGGAATTTTCCAATATGTATCAAATGCGCGAAAATGATCAATTCGAAGAATATCAAATAGTTTTTGATTATATGCTAATCGTTCTATCCAAAACTTAAAATCTGTTTCCTTTATGTATTCCCAGTCATAGATTGGATTTCCCCATCTTTGACCAGTATTACTAAAATAATCTGGTGGTACTCCTGCAATATACGTAGGCTGTGATTTATCATCTAATAAAAAACATTTTTGATTTGACCATACATCTAAAGAATCTATACCTACGTAAATTGGTATGTCTCCCATGATTTTAATACCTTTTGTATTTGCATATTTTTTTAGTTCCATCCATTGTATATAAAATATATACTGCAAAAACATTTGATATTGTATTTCTTCTTCATATAAACTTATATTTAACTTTTTATCTATAATCCAATCTCTATGTTCCTTAGGCCACTCATTCCAACACCTATAGCCATTTTCTCTTTTCAGTGCTATAAATACTGCGTATTTATAGACCCAATCCATTTCAACAAATTCAGTATATCTATCATCAGGTGTAAAATTTGTAAACGCTTCTCGTAAATACTTTTCCTTATACTCTCTTACTTCTTTATATTGAATTTGTATACTTTTTTCATTAAATGGTTTTATAGTACTTTTAATAAGTCCCATATTTTTTAATAATTGTAGATTTATATATATATCATCTCCTGCAAAAGAAGAATAAGGTTGGTAAGGCGAATTACCATACCCTAAAGGATTTACAGGTAATATCTGCCATATTTTCATTCCCATAACTTCAAGTTTATCTACAAAATCATAGGCATATTTTCCAAAATCCCCGATACCAGTATTAGAAGGAAGTGATGCCACTGGTAATAAAGCTCCTGCTTTTCTCATTAATATGCCTCCTATTTCAATTTCCAAATATCTTCGTTATATTGTGCTATTGTTCTATCAGAAGAGAAAAATCCTGCGTTAGCAATATTATGTATCATCATTTTACTCCAGTTTCTTCTATCAGAGTAATCGTTAAACATTTTTTCTTTTATACATATATATTCTTTTAAATCTAATAATGTCATAAACCAGTCTTT
>JAOASG010000061.1 GCA_025210235.1 Vallitalea sp. | reverse complement strand
TTTGGAGCTATTATACCACCTATAAATGGCAGTCGTATTTGTCCTCCGTGAGCATGTCCACATAAAATTAAGTCAATATCTTTTTCTTTATATAATTCAAATAATTCTGGTCTATGTGATAATAATATTGTAACCTGTTTTCCCTTAATATTTTCTAATAACATATCAATCTTCTCGTCAATTATGTTATACCCATCATCTGGTTTTGAGTATTCTTTATAGTATTTTGCAGGATCATCAATTCCTATAATATTTATTACTTCTTTTTTATTGATTATTTCAATTTTATCGTCACTAAGAATATTTACTCCTGCTTTCTCAATATCTTTTCTTAGAACTTCATATTTTCCTGACCACCATTCATGATTGCCAGTAACATAATATACCGGAGCTATATCTACCAGTTTTTCAATTAATACTAAAGCATTAGTTTTATTATAACGTCTCCTATCGATCAAATCTCCAGTAATTACTATAATATCAGGTTTCTGATTTTCTATAATATTAACTAAGTTTTTCTGCCCATTACCGAACAATTTATTATGCAAATCAGAAATATGTACAATCCTAAATCCTTCATACTCACTTGGTAGTTCTTTTATGTCTACATTATATTTTGTTACCTCTATCCAATTGTTGTCTATGTATAATAAAACTATTAGAAAAATAATAATACAGATTCTTCTCCACTTTCTTTTTCATCATAATTATACCTACATTTCTTTATTATATGAGTTTTATACCCCTTTTTCATTATAGTGCCATCTGTTCTTGTTTATATACATAATACTTAATTTGTTTATGCCATGAAATTAAGTCGTTTTTTATATTTGTTGGGTAAAACTTTATATTATTCATTACCATTTAACGTTTCTATCTTTATTATTTCACCCAATTTATAATAGTATATATAGCCCTGCGAATTGATTTTTACGAATAAACGTTTTTCTTTACTATCTCTAGGATATGATGTACTTGTAATAGAATCCCATACAAATGTAACGAATAAATATAATACTAAATATAATATTAACTATAATTGAAACTACAATTATTATCCTTAGACCATTAACTAAAAAATCATTTATCCACATTGGCGCCTTCATCCATCCTTCTTATTAATCCACCGTATGATTATTTATTCATTAATATATATAATTCTTCCAAATTATTTACACTTAATATATCTATATTTTCTTTATTAATACGATTATCTCTATTCATTAGTATTGATTGAATACCTAATTTCATTGCGCCTTCAACATTCTTAATAGAATCATCAATAAAAAGCACTTCATCAGGTTTCATATTTAATTCATTTAAGGCAGTATTAAACATAAGTTTATCTGGTTTCCAAACCCCTAACTTTGATGACATGATAAACGTCGAGAAATAGTTTCTTAAATTGTTACTCCTAAAAACTCTTTCTAGTGAGGGCCATGTATCTGAAACAATACCCAATTTATAGTCTTTACTAAATAAAGGTATATACTCAAATACATCATCGTAAAATATAAATTTTTCATCATTATACACTGTATCCTCAGAAATAGCCTTAATTGTGTCATTATCTATCTCTATATCAGCTAATTCTTTAAATATAATAGTGTAGAATTCAATAAATGTTTCCAATTCTTTCTGTTCAGTTTGAATATAATGATTCTTCTGCAGATAATTATTAGCCTTATAAAATGCACGATTTAATTCTTGCTCATTTACTGATTTAAATAGAGTTCTATCTATGTATTGAAAAAACTTAGGAGGTATAAACCAATTCCCCGTTTGAGGATAATTTAATACTCTTCCAGAACAAATAATAATGCCTTAACATTCCCAATATTACACATATTTAATTGCTCCTTCATATTTACTTAACTGCGTTATTTACTTTCAAAGTCATTTCCATCGCCAATAATGCAATTCTATCCTTTTCTAGAACATTGGCGGAATTAGATATGCTTCGTTCATCCCATTTTTCACTATCTAAATTATCTGCTGCATAAAAGAACTGAAATATATCTTTGCCTCTAAAATGTGCCAAGGCAGCAACTGCAGAACACTCCATATCTACGCAAATACAATCATTCTCTTTTCTTCGATTTACTTTATCATGGGTCTCTCTGTAACATGCATCTGTCGTCCATACTTTTCCAACTGTATATCCACAATTATGACTATTCAATACTTCAATGAATTCATCTTGGTATTTTTTATTAACACAAATTTCTTCTGAAGGTGGCGCATAATGAAAACTAGTTCCTTCATCTCTTACTGCACTATTTGGAATAATTATTGCACAATCCTTTATCTTAGCATCTAAAACACCGCATGTACCAAAAAGAATTACTTTTTGAACTCCCAGAGCAAATACCTCTTCTAGAACAGCAACACATCCTGGTGCCCCAACACAAGACATAAAGATTGCCACCTCTAGATTTTTATAACTGACTTTATATATAGGTATAGTGATATTGGCATTTCCTAACGTAGCAATCTGAACACCATTGAGTTCTTTAACTAATCTATTTAATGTAACATGAGAAAAACAGGATACTGCTATTTCTGGAAAATCCTTCTGTTGTTTAATAATATCCAAAGGATTAATAATTGCATTCTTATTAAAATCAAATTGTTCAAGTATCATTATTATCACCTCTATAATTTCTCTCTTATTTATATTTATTAAAATAAGTACTATTAACGTTATACATTTTGCTCTTTATTTAATAGTGTTATGTGTCTTATAACGGTTCTTAGTTCCACGTTGCAGAACATTTCGTAGGAGTTGGACTCATGTTATTTTTATTAGTTGAGTTCAAGTACCATATGTATATCCTCTGGTTCTAATTCATATAAATCTTTATCTATTTCATCTGTTAATTTTGCACCTATAGCCAAATAAAAGTCTACAGTGTTTTTAAATGGTGTAGCCGATATATATATACTTTTTGCGCCTGATTCTTTTGCTTTTTCAGATAATAAATTCACTAATTTTTTACCTATTCCTTTTCTACGATACGTATTACTTATATACAACATATCAAGTTTGAGTTGATCATTATTTTTACCAATAAATTTACTTTCTAAAGCACCTAATCCTACTATCTTATTATTATCAAATGCTCCCAATATAGTTCCATTTCTCTCATATATATCTTCTAATCTATTAATATAATCATAGAGTTCTTCAGAATACCACCCTTTAATATTATAAAACTCATTTATCATTTCAAGTTTATTACTTCTATAATAATAAACTTCATTTACTATTTCTTTTCGATCTATTTCACCTAAAAGATTAAGTTCTGACTTTTTAAGCACTCTATATTTCAAATAACTCAACTCTCTTCCATATAAATTATACTTACTACTTAACATTATGCTCATTTTACAGGATTATTCTTTCTTTCAATACGCAAGGCTTTGTTCTCAATTTTTTTGTACTTAGATACAATATCTAACAACCTTATTTTTTTATCTCTTTTTATTTCACTATTATTTAAGTAGTCTACAAAGTCACATTCGTCATATACAAATTCTAGATTATAAAAATCATCTTTATACTTTTCACTCAATTTATTACTCATTCTGATGTATACAATCTCTTCATCGATTATTCCATAATGTCTGTATTCTAGAGGTGTTATTAAATCAATTTGATTCATGTCGAATGCAGGATAATCGATATGATACATCTTTGTATCCCAACGACACTCAATTACTCCAGTATAAACAGTATCAAATACTCTTCTTAATGGCTCAACTAAATTCTCTAAAGTTGTAGCTTTAATATCTCTTGCAAACAATCTCCCCCAAATTTAGCCATATACTTAATAAATCCTATTTCTTTTCCGTATTCCTAACATAAATTAATTTAGTTGCAACCTTCTTTTCTATTATTTCTATATTATCTATTTCTAGGGAACATATATACATTGTTAGCTCTTTAATATTTGAAATATCTATACCAGATATCCACCGCCTTTGATATGATTCAAATGTACCCGAAGTAACTACATAACCTCCTTCATTATATACATATCCTTCTTCATTCTTTAAGTATACTCGAAAAATTTTATGTGGGATATTTTCTTTTTTATAATCATCATTTCCATATAAAATTCCAAATGAAATTTGTTCTAATTCTGGAAGATAAATTATATCAGAAATTTTAATATCCAACTCTTTTACTTCCTTGTTCTTTATCTCTATAAACACCTGCTTATCTACATTAGGATTTTCTTTATATCTATCATAAATATTACCAGGCCAAACTACGACACTATCTATACCATACTTTAATTTTAACATATACCAATTAGTCTTTATAAATATACCTAAAATTATTATTACTATTCCTAAACATATTAATATT
>JAOASG010000060.1 GCA_025210235.1 Vallitalea sp. | reverse complement strand
CTGGATACGTGGGTTCGATTCCCATCACCCGCTCTTATGCGTGAGTGGCTCAGTGGTAGAGCATCGCCTTGCCAAGGCGAGGGTCGCGGGTTCGAATCCCGTCTCGCGCTTTTGTGTTCTAAAAAATTAAATAATGGGTAGTCGCCAAGCGGTAAGGCACTAGACTTTGACTCTAGTATGCGTAGGTTCGAATCCTGCCTACCCAGTTCTAAAAAAGATACTCAGTGAGTATCTTTTTTTAGATGTTCCATTCCAATATTTTTAGGCATATAATTTAGAGAATATAATTATAAGGTGATTGAATGTACAAACCTAGGTATTATAACTTTAATACTGTAAATGGAATGACTAGAAAACAATTAGACGAGCATTATAATTTATATGTAGGATATATTAATAAACTTGGACAGATTAATAATCTACTCAAAGAAAAAGACAGTTATGAAGACCCTAATTCAACTTATAGTACATTACGATGTTTGAAAAAAGGAGAATCTTATTCGCTAAATGGTATTATTTTACACCAACTTTATTTTGGAAATATAACTGGACAGAAATCAGAAATATCAGGCAAAATATTAAAAATGATAAATAGAGATTTTGGTTCCTATGATAATTTTGTAGAGATGTTTACTAGTGTAGGCCTTAGTATGAGAGGATGGGTTGTTCTAGTGCAAGGAGAGTACAATGGCAAACTAAGGATAATAGGCCAAGATTCCCATGATAATGGAAGTATATATAATGGGAATCCCATATTAGCTATGGATGTTTATGAACACGCTTATATGATTGATTTTGGTACTAATAAAAAAGAATATATTAAAGTATTTTTTGAAAATATAAATTGGGATGTTGTAAATAAAAGGATAGATAATAGAATATAATGATATAACTATACATTTAGAGGTTGTTTTAATGATTAAAAATCTATTATTAACAATAGTTGGAGTTATAATTATATTTATACTTATTATTGTAGGACACCAAAAAGAAAGTGCTAAAGAAGTGGATGCTACATTTGTAATTAACAATGAAGTTATAGATGATATAGTGGATGGCCTATGGGTAGAGGTTCGTCTTAATGATGAAGAACAAAAGGTTATAGTAAGGGAAGATAATAATGTGCTAAGGGAAATGATATGTTCAGGAGGTACAGAAGATGAGCCAACTGTTCTAGGCACATTTAATTTAAAAAATAGAGGATTATGGTTTTATTCCGAAAGGTTCAAAGAAGGAGCTACATATTGGGTGAGATTTAACGAGCAGTATTTATTTCATGGTATTCCAAGAGATAAAGATTGGAATATAATTAAAGAAGAAGAAGATAAACTTGGAAAACCTGCAAGTCATGGATGTATAAGATTAGGTGAAGATAATGCCAAATGGTTTTATGAAAACGTCCCCGATGGTACAACTGTAATAATACATGAATAAAAATTTGCTAAATATTACAAGGTAAAACATGAAAATAATAATGTAAAATTAATATAATTGTAAAAAGTATATGATACAATATAGATGATTAAATGAAATACCCAATACTATAGGGGGAAATAATTTGAAAATAAACAAATATATAATTATATATATGATTTTTTTATGTTTGCTGTTGACAAGCTGTAAAAATGAAAATAAACAACAAGTACATGATACAGACAAAAAGGAAACAGTTAATGCTATAGAAAATCAAAAGGATAGTCCAAAAGCAAGTATTAATTATCAAGATTGGTTATACTTTGGTAACCCAGATGATAATTATAAAATATATAAGATGAAAACAGATGGTACAAATCTTACAAAACTTACTGATGCTAGATATGATGGGATAAATTCTTTAGAAGAATGGGTTTATTTTATTGATACAACTGATAAGAATATACCATCAAAATTAGCTAAAGTAAAATTTGATGGTACCCATAAAGAATTAATTACAGAGGAAAATATAACTAGTTTTTGCAAAAGTAAAGATTATGTTTTTTATGTGTTTAAAAATAATCTTTATAAAATAAATAAAAATGGGGATGAAAAAACAAAAATTATATCTGCAAATGAAGATATTAATTTAGTTAAATATTATAATGATAATATTTACTTTAGTACTAATAATGGGATATATTCAATTGATACAGAAGGAAAAGATTTGAATTTAATTTTAGATGGTAATTATTTGGTATTTCATTTGAAACACGATAGAATTTATTATTATAATGACAAAATATATAGTTCGTCGTTAAAGGGTATGGATGAAAGGGAAGAATTAGGATTAGATATAAATAGTATTTTTGTAAGTGGTTATTCTACTTATTATAATCAAGATAATTATTTATATAAAAAAGATAATAAAAATGGAAAAATCGAAAAAATTTTTATAGAACAATATCTTAATAATTTTTATAAAATTAACTCAGATATATATTTTTATGGACATAATAGAATATGGAAAGTTAAAGAGGATTTATCTGAAAAAGAAATTCTTGTTGGTACAGGTAGAGAACATCATCGAAAAATGTATATTAAAGTTGATGATAGGATTTTTTCTAAAAACTATGAGTATCAAGATAATGTTAATGATAATATATTTTATAAACTATATGAAGTAGTTGGAGATCAAACTGGGAAAAAAATATCAGACATTGCTATTAATACATTTGATAGTAATAATGATATAATTTATTATACTGACGCTAAAGATAAGAAACTTTACTTGTTTGATATCAGTACAAATGAAAAGAAACTTGTAATTGATAAGACAATAGGTTCATTCATTACTTATAAAAATGTTATCTATTATACAGATATTAATAATAATTATATGCTATATTGCATGGACATTAATAGTAATAAATCAACTAAAATTATGGATATACCGGTATCTAACATTAAATCTTCAGGAGATAATATTTATTTTCTTGATAATAAAAAAAGATTAGGGATATTTAAAGAATTTACAAAGGATATTAAATATATTAATATGTTCACTACCATTTATGATATATTAGAAGATAAAATTTATTATAAAAATGAAGAGGATAATGGCATATTATATAGAATAAATGTAGATGGAAGTAATAACATAAAAGTTAGCAATAGTACAGTTAAAGATATATACACATATGAAAATAATATATATTATGTAGAAAAAAATGGAGCTAATTTATTATACAAAATATCAAATAATAATAAGAAAAGTCAGTTCTTAGATATTCTTAATGAGAATTATACTGATATGGAAATTATTAATGGGAAAATATATATGAGTATCGCAACAGAAGGTGGTAGCTACTATACTGTTGAGGAATATATTGAAGGATTAAAGTATAAACTATCATACGATATAACTAAACAAGTAGATGATACATGGAAATATTTTGTATATAAAGTTGATGAGTATAAGGGTTATTTATATAAATTTAATGTTAACACAAATGATATTACTCTTGTGGTTAATAAGTGGGTTTCAGATTTTCAGATTGATAATGGATATATATATTATTCAGGGCATGAGAATAATGGAGACTATTCACCATTTATTGATAAAATAAATATTAATAATGGGGAAATGAAAAATATTATAATGATTAATGATCCAAAAATCTGTAATATATCTTATGAAATATTAAATGATTATATTTATTATTCTTTAGATGATATAGATGGCTCTATATGGAAACAGAATTTAACGGATGGCTCTAAGAATGTTATTATAAAAGATAGCTATGAACTAAAAGATATAATAGATAATTGGTTATATTATATAAATGGGGAAAAGAAGATTGTTAGAATTAAATTAGATGGAAAATCAAAACAAGTACTTACAAATACCCAGGCTGAGTTTATATATGCAACAAAAAACTATTTATATTATCTGAAAATTAATGATGAACATGGAGTAAAAGGGAAACTCATAAAAGAAAGTTTTAAAGATGGCAAGAAGGATATTATTGTTGATAAAGAATTACAGCTGAGTGATTTAATGGTAATAAATCATAAACTATATTATAATTTACAAGGTATTAATATTTACAATTTTTTAACAGGAGAAAAAGCTAAAATATATAATAAAGAAGTTGATTATTTTAATCTCATAGGAGATATATTATATCTTTCAATACAAAATGATGAGCATTATGAAACTGTTAAAATACATTTACAATGATAATATAGCCCCAAATGGGGCTATATTATATTAAAGAAATCAATTAATGTAAGTTTGCAATTACTAAATAGATAATGGCAATTACTAATAACGAAAGGAATAAATAAAATGAATGTACTTTTAGTTGGAATAAATGCTAAATTTATACACTCTAATTTAGCAATTAGATATTTATATAAATACTGTAGTAAGTATCAAGATAATATGTCTATAGTAGAATATACAATTAATAATCAATACGATTTTATACTTCAAGAGATCTATAAGAAAAAACCTGATATATTAACTATTTCATGCTATATATGGAATATAGAACTTGTAAAAGAACTTATTAAAGACTACAAAAAAATATCACCTAATACAAAAATAATTCTTGGAGGGCCAGAAGTTTCGTATGATTCAGAGGAATTGATGAAGCAATATAGCCAAATAGACGCAATTATAGTAGGAGAGGGCGAACAAACTTTTAATGAGTTACTAGAACACTATATTGATAATAAAAAAGAACTTTCACAGATAAATGGTATTATATATAGTAAAAATGATTGTATCTATAAAAATATTAATAGAGCGCCTTTAAGCATGGATGATATACCATTCGTTTATGATGAGGGATTTGAAGGATTTAAAAATAAGATTATATATTATGAATCATCAAGAGGATGTCCTTTTAACTGCCAATACTGTTTATCCTCTATCGAAAAAGGAGTAAGACATAGAAGTTTATCTTTGGTTTTAAAAGAGTTACAATGTTTTCTAGATGCAAAAGTTGTACAAGTTAAATTTGTAGATAGAACATTTAATTGCAATAAAAAACATGCTTTAGGTATATGGAAATATTTACATGAACATGATAATGGTTACACTAATTTTCATTTTGAAATATCAGGTGATTTATTAGATGATGAGACAATTGAATTTTTATCTAAAGTAAGACCAGGCCTTTTTCAACTAGAGGTAGGAGTACAATCTACTAATGAAATTACCATAAATAATATAAAAAGAAAAACTAATTTTGAAAAGCTTACAGGTGTTATTAAGAAAATAAATATGGGAAATAATATACATCAACATTTAGATTTAATTGCTGGACTTCCTGGAGAAGACTATAACTCTTTTGGTAATTCATTTAACGATGTATATAAACTAGAACCTCATCAGCTTCAGTTAGGGTTTTTAAAGATACTCAATGGTTCAGGGTTAAAAAGGGATGCTAAGAAATTTGAAATTGTATATAAGACAAAAGCGCCTTATGAAGTATTAAAAACTAAAGAACTAACTTATGATGAGATATTAAAATTAAAAATGATAGAAGAAATGGTAGAAATATACTATAACAGTGGAAATTTCTTTTTTGCAATAAAATATATAGAAAAAAATTATGATAAGCCATTTAAATTATATGAGGACCTAGCATATTATTGGGTGAAAAATGGATATCATGAAATGAATCATAATAAGATAAAATTATATACTATTTTATTAGAATTTTACTATGATTGTATTAATAAACAAGATGAAGTAATAAAAGAGATTCTAAGGTTTGATATGTATTCACAAGAAAAGGTTAAGAAATTTCCATATTGGTTAGATCGTAATGAGGACTATAAAAAAAGAATTATTGATTTTTATAAAAATGAAGATAATATAAATAAGTTTATACCAAACCTTAAAGATTATTCCTCAAAGCAAATAAGTAGAATGGTACATTTAGAAGTATTTCCTGTTAATATTATAAAGTGGTCAAAGGAGTTTACTAAGCCGATAAAAAAAGAAGAAACAGCTGTTTTATTTGATTATTATAGTAGAGATATATTTAGAAATAATGCTAAGTACATTAAAGTAAAAATTTAAATTTACAATATTTCCCAGGAAATTTACAATATTTCCCAGGAAATTAAGAAAGGATGTTTCATTTATGGTAAGTAATAAGGTAATAAAAAATGTTCTGAATCTATTAGATGAAAATTATCCAAAAGATATAAAATGTTATTTAGACCATGAAAATTCTTGGCAATTACTTATTGCTACAATATTAAGTGCCCAATGTACGGATAATAGAGTTAATATTGTAACAAAAGATTTATTTAAAAAATATACATCAATCAAAGATTTTGCAGAAGCAGATATACAAGAACTAGAAAATGACATTCGTTCAACGGGATTTTATAGGAATAAAGCTAAAAATATAATAGGTTGTTGTAGAACATTGTTAGAGCAATATAATGGACAAGTACCAGAAGATATAGAAGAATTAGTTAAACTACAGGGAGTTGGAAGAAAAACTGCCAATGTTATAAGGGGAAATATTTATAATATTCCAAGTATCGTAGTAGACACTCATGTTAAGCGTATATCTGGGAAATTAGGTTTTACTGATAATAAAGACCCAGTTAAAATAGAATTTGATTTAATGGAAATATTACCAAAGGAACATTGGATTAGATATAATACTCAAATAATAGCTCATGGTCGTGCTATTTGTACAGCTAGAAGCCCTAAGTGTGAAAGATGTTTTTTATTGCCATATTGTAAAACAGGGTTAGAGAACAGATTGGATTTTCTATAGCATACCTAAGTGTTCATTTGTATTTATATTGTAAAACAATCTAAATTATGGTACTATTTGTTATGTGGGTTTAGGATATAAGAATTATTATGATATAGGTATAATGAATTATTGATATTATAAAGATTGGGATGATGTTCATGGAAAAACCAATAATAATTGGTATTGCAGGGGGTACGGGTTCAGGAAAAACTACATTGGTAAATAAGCTAAAAGATGTATTAGGAAACGAAGTAGTTGCACTTACCCATGATGATTATTATAAGTCAAATGATAACTTTGAATTAGAAGAAAGAAAAAAGCTTAATTATGATCATCCTAATGCTTTTGATACGGATGTTATGATTAAAGATTTAATAGCTCTAAAAAATGGATTGTCTATACAACGACCAAACTATAGTTTTGTTGAACATACAAGAGAAAAAGAAACGGTTAAGGTAGAGCCTAAAAAAGTGATTATACTTGAAGGTATTTTGATTTTTGAAAATAAAGAATTAAGAGATATTCTTGATATAAAAGTATATGTAGATACAGACGCGGATGTTAGAATTATTAGAAGAATTGTTAGGGATGTAAAAGAAAGAGGAAGAGATTTAGATTCTGTAATCAACCAATATCTTAATACTGTAAAGATAATGCATGAGGAATTTGTTGAACCTAGTAAAAAATATGCAGATATTATTATTCCACAAGGTGGTTATAACGAAGTTGCGTGTTCAATGCTTATTGATAAAATTAGAACACTTCTTAATTAGTAGTAGTTGACAAAGAGAGGTGTAAAGCGTGGATAATATAAATATAACTACAAGTCATATTGATTATAATAGTGCTATGGAAAAATTAGCAGCTTCTTTAAAATTATATAAAATAATTTTAGTAGGATTTAAAGATAAATATTCAAATGCATACGAAGTTTTAATAAGTTTAAGTAAAGATAATAGGTACAATGATTCTAGAATATTAGTACATAGCATTAAAGGGGTATGTGGTAATCTTGGAGCTTTTCGGTTACAAGATCTAGCTAAGAGCCTAGAAAAATCTTATAAAAATAAAGATAATATACATATACAGTTACTAGAAGAATTTAGTATAGAATTAAAATTAGTTATAGAAGACATTAACCGTTTGTTAGAGTGTATTAATAAAATTTACACGAGTTGAGGTGATTTTAATGGATAGCTATGTGGTATTTGATATTGAGACCACAGGGATAAGTCCTATGGATAGTAGAATAACTGAAATTGGAGCAGTTAAAATAGTAAAAGGGAAGATAGTTGATGAATTTAATCAACTTATAAATCCTCAAATAAGTATACCTAAAAATATAGTTGAATTAACAGGTATAAGTGATGAGTTGGTTAAAAACAAACCTTCTATAGAGTTGGTTTTACCTCAGTTTTTAGACTTTTGCGAAGGGTTTAATATACTTGGACATAATATTAAATTTGATTTTAGTTTTATTAAAGCAAATGCTATTAAGTTAGGGCAATCTTTTGAGAAAAAGGCAATTGATACATTAGCTATATCAAGAATAGTACTGAAAGATTTGCCTAGTAAAAGATTAGAAGCTATGTGTGATTATTATAAAATAGATTATCTAAATGGACATAGAGCATTTAATGATGCATATGCTACATATAATTTATTTATACATTTAAAAGAAAATTATTATGAGGATAACAAAGATTTATTTGTTCCAAAATCTATTCAATGGAAGCCAAAAAAAGCTTCATCTATTACATACAAACAAAAAGCTTATTTAGAAGCATTAATTAGAAAACATAATGTAATCTTTAATAAACAAATTGATGAATTAACAAAAAGTGAAGCTAGTAAAGCTATAGATAATATCATTAGTACATATGGTAGAGCAAAATAGAAATAGTTTATAACCTATAAAGAGCTTAGGGAGTTTAATATCTTATGTTTAAATACAAATTCTGATTGCTGAATTTGAGAATATAAAGAATTAAAACTCTGAGTATCTTTTTTTATTTTGTACAATTTACCTAATAAAATATAATGTTTACTTATATCAGATTTAATAGTCACTCCTAATTCTAAAACTAAGGTAGCTTCATCTATCTTATTATCGTCGTATAATGCTTTTCCCCATTTATAGATATATTTAATTAGTAAAATATAACGTTCTTCATACATAGTTAAAGTATCTAAGTTAGCAGTACCATATTCTAATTTAAGATCTGTATTTGATTTTCCTTGAAAATTAACTATTTTAAGTTCTATTAATTCTAATACTTTATTTTGAATAGAATATACTTCTTCATTACAATATTCTTTTTGTAAAATTGGTAATGATTTAGAATCAATGTGTATATAGTCTAGAGTTTCAAGACTTTTTTTTCTAATAAACATTGATTTATTTTCTCTGTCCCAAAACTTTTTATTGGCTTTGTTATTTGAGCTATCAGCTTGGCTCATTTTTAATTTAATAACTATAATCACTAAAATAAAAGCTAGTAACATTGGTGACTTCATATTATACCTCCAAATCAGTAAAAGAAATATACTATAATTATTTACTTTGACTATTAGTGATATTATAATATATAATTAACAGTAACTCAATAACTATAAATATTATATTATTAAGTTAAAGAATTTCTATACTATTTAGTGGAGGGAAACATATGTTATTTAGTAGAAAAGCAAAAAAGATAATAGCTTTAACATTAGTTGTGCTTATGTTAGGGAGTATTCTTGCAGCGGCAGTAATACCATTTTTACAATAAATTTTATGAATAAATTTAAACTTCCCTAGGAAAATAATTTAAGGTTTCCGTGACCATCCAGCTTAACTCGGAAGCATGACTGGAAGTTTGAATTTATTTTTTATCTACTTGTTTATAATTACCTAGGATTTTAAAATGATGACAATCTTTTTCCATATGCAATAATGCTTTTTTAATTGTTTCATTTTCTATATTACCTTCAAAGTCTATATAAAAATTATATTCCCAAGGTGTATGTCCAATAGGTCTTGACTCTATTTTTAACATGTTAATATTATTTTCGGCGAAATGCTTAAGAACATTATACAGAGCCCCTGCTCTATGTTCTGTGGATAAAACAACACTTATTTTATTACAGTGTGGATTAGTTTCTAATTTTTTCCCTAATATTATAAAACGAGTTGTATTTTGATTATTAGAGTTTATATTACTTGCAAGAATATTTAGGTTATATATTTGAGCAGCTTTTGTACTTCCTATAGCAGCTATATTTTTACTGTTTTTTTTCATAATGTATTCAGCACTTTTTGCAGTATTATAATAAGGAACTAATTTCCAGTTATAATTTTTAAGAAAATCCTTGCTTTGTTCAAATGCTTGAGGATGAGAATAGACTTCCTTAATATCTTCTAAGTTACAACCATTTATCCCCATTAGATTATGATTAACTTTTACATGTGTTTCTCCAACAATATAACAATCATATTTATTTATTAAATCATATACATCAGTAATTGCACCTGTTGAAGAATTCTCAATAGGGAGAACTCCATATTCAATTAAGTTATTGTCTAGTGATAAGCATATATCTTCAAAAGTTTTAACAGCTACTATCTCAACTTTTTCCTGGAAAAAATTATATAATGCTTGTTCGCTAAAAGCACCTTTCACACCTTGAAAACCTATTTTCAATAATTCCATAACAATCACTCCAGTCCCTAATATTTATTAATAAATATACACAAGCTTATTAATAAAGTCAAATAAAACTTGACAAATGTATATTTATTCTATATAGTTAGAAACTAATAAATGATTTTTTGAAAATTAAAATTTAAAAAAGAAGTTGATATTATGATAGAATCAATGAAAAAATACTCAAATTCATATTATTTTTATTTTTTTAACTGGGGCTTTTACTTTTTTAGCGCTGGTTATTTTGCATTAAAAAAATTAAATGATTTGAAGTTATTCTATCGTAAGAAGCCAATATATAATTTTTAAATTAAAATTAACTGAAGCTCTTATAGGGCTTCTTTTTTTTATAAAAAATAATAAGGAGTGATTTAAATGATTATAGTTATGAAAGCAAAAACACCAAGAGAAGATATTGATAAATTAATAAAAAAATTAGAACAAATGGACTTGGGTGTTCACGAAACTGTTGGAGAGAATTATAGTATATTAGGATTAATAGGTGATACTAGCAAATTTAACAAAGAACAATTTGAAAGTTATGAAAGTGTTGAAAAGGTAATGAGGGTACAACATCCTTTTAAACTTGCCAGTAGATTATTTCATCCAGAAGATACAGTTGTAGAAGTAGGCGGAACAAAAATTGGAGGAGATAAACTGACTATTATAGCAGGTCCTTGTTCTGTTGAAACACCTGAACAAATGATAGAAATTGCTAGAGACGTTAAAGAAGCAGGAGCTACATTACTTCGTGGAGGGGCATATAAGCCAAGAAGTTCACCTTATAGTTTTCAAGGTCTTGGAGAAGAAGGTTTAAAACTATTAAAAAAAGCAAAAGAAGAAACAGGATTACCAATTGTTACAGAAGCTATCTGCTTAGATACTATTGATATTGTAGCTAAATATTCAGATGTAATACAAATAGGTGCAAGAAACATGCAAAATTTTTCGTTATTAAAAAAAGCAGGTAGAATTGGTAAGCCGGTATTATTAAAAAGAGGATTAAGTGCTACTATTGAAGAATGGTTAATGGCTGCTGAGTACATTATGTCAGAGGGAAATGAAAATGTAATTTTATGTGAAAGAGGAATACGTACATTTGAAACATACACTAGAAATACACTAGACTTAAGTGCTGTACCGGTTATAAAAGAAATAAGTCATTTACCAATAATTGTAGATCCTAGTCATGCAACTGGAAAATGGAAGATGGTAAGCCCATTATCAAAAGGAGCTATAGCTGTTGGAGCAGATGGATTAATGATTGAGGTACATAATAACCCAGAATGTGCCTTATGTGATGGTCCACAGTCATTAAAGCCATCAAAATTCAAACAATTAATGAATGAATTAGCTTAAATGTTATCATTTGGTAACCTAAGATATGGAAAAGTATGTTATAATATCTAAGTAAATGTATAACTATATTTTCTAAAGAATGGTACTAAATGAAGCATAGGGGGATAAATAGTGAAAAAGAAAATAGTAATAGGATTAGTAAGTGTTATATTAATGTTAACTGTAAGTATAATTCCATTAGAATCAGCCACTGATGAGCAAGCATATGCAGGAAATCAGCTAAGAATATTAGGACTAATGAAAGGTTATACAGATGGATCGCTAAAATTAGATAATAAAATTATAAGAGCAGAAGTTGCGGCTTTATTAATTAGAACATTAGGATATAGTGATAAAGTTGTATTAGGTCAAGAAAAAGCTTTTACTGATATAGAAAAAGGTTATTGGGCTGTAGAAGATATTCAAAAGGCATATAAGCTTAAGTTAATAGTAGGTGATCCAGGAGGAACATTTAGACCTACTGAAAATATTAAATATGCAGAAGTAATAACAATTATGGTTAATGCATTAGGAAAGAATCAAGAACTTGAGGGTGATTGGCCTAATAATTACATTAAAAGAGCAGAAGAAATAGGAATTATTCCTAAAGATGATCATGGGGATATTTTTAGAAAGGTAACAAGAGGAGAAGTAAGTGTTATATTATGGGATACAATTTTAGTTAAACGTAATTAAGTAATATCCTTAGTTTTGCAATTACCTGAAACTTAATTAATAATAAAAAATATATAATATTAGTAAAAAAGCGATGAGAGTGTATATCTTGTCGCTTTTCTTGTTTTATAAGTAAGTTCACTAATAAAGCATAAAAAATAGAAGTATTACTAAATATGTATATTAGGATAATTAATGGACAAAATAAGAAAAAATATAATAATAAAATAATTAATATTCTAATAAAGGAGTTGTTTGAATGCGTAATCTTACATCAAATGTACTAGTTGCCTATGCTTCTAAGCATGGAAGTACGGAAAAGATAGCCCATTGGATTGGAAATGAAATTAGAGGGAATGTAGATGTAGTTAATGTGAATAATATTCATAATTTGAATTATGATTATATTATTTTAGGAAGCCCTATATATGACCATGAACCTCTACCTGAGATGAGCAATTTTATTAATAAAAATAAAGAAGAGCTTAGAAACAAAAATAAATCTGTTTTTGTAGTATCTTCCGATAATGAAGAAAGATCAAAAAGAGAAATGAATATTAATGCTCTTACAAAAATTATCCCAGGCGAAATAAATCAATCTGCAGTTTTTGCGGGTGAAATTGATAATAGTGAATTAAGTTCTTCAGAACAAGAAAGTGTGAATAGGTATATGAATTCAATTTCAAAACCTATAGGAAGTTACAGTAAATTAAATGAAAAGAAATGTAGAGAATTTGGCAAATCGCTGAATACATTTATATAGTAATAATTAATCTTAAAACGTGTGCAAATTTTCTTTTTAAGAATCTGAAAGTGCACACGTTTTTTAAGGTTATTTCTAGAGAATTATCATTTTTTTATAAATAATAAATATACATATAGAAGACCATATTATATTTAATTTATAGTGATTGTAAACTAATTTATTTTTTTAGTTTTCGATTGCTTTATTAATGAGTGGAGGTATAGACATGGGAGAACCAAAGAATAATAATAAAAAGAAAAAATGGATTATTATTTCAGTAATTATTGTTTTTTTAATAATTACTACTTTAGTATGCTATTATTTTGTTATATATAAAAATATGGAGAAAATAGTAAAAAGGGATATTATATATGAAGGGATTAGTATAGAAGGAATAGATATAGGTGGATTATCAAAACAAGAAGCACTAACTAAAATGAAAAATATAATGGATGAAAGAATATCAAATAAAAATATAGTTGTATTTTATGGCGATAAAAAATATACACTTCCATATAGTCAAGTAGAATATTCATCAAATTATGAAGAAGTAATCAGTAAAGCATATAATTTATTCAAAATTGGAGGTTTAAGAGATAGATATAGTGAAATAAAGAAACTAAAGAAAAATAACATTGATTATCCACTAGAAAATAAATATAATGAAGAAAAAATAAAGGAATTTATTAGTTCTATTAAAAATGACTTTAATATTGAGCCAAAAAATGCTATAATACATAGAAAAAATAGTGAATTTATTATAGAGAATGAAATAGTTGGCTTAAAATTGGATATTACAAAAAATGTTAATAATTTAAAAAATGTATTAAATAATTTGGAAGATGATCTAGAACTTACTGTAATAAAAACAACACCTAAAATTACCAAAGAATACTATAGTGCTATTAAAGATTTATTAGGTCAGTATAGTACTGTGCATAATAATAATAAACAAAGAACAGAGAACTTAAGAATTGCATGTAAGAAAATTAATGGTAGTGTAATACATCCAGGTAACGAATTTGCAACACATGTTGCAATCAGTCCAATAGATACAGTTAATGGTTACAAAGAAGCACCAATTATTATTCAAGGAGAAGTTAAAGATGGCATTGGTGGAGGTGTATGCCAGGTTGCTACAACTTTATATAATGCTGTTCTTTATTCAGAGTTAAAAGTTATTCAAAGGCAAAACCATTCTATGCCAGTATCTTATACTGAAAAAGGTAAAGATGCTACAATGGCAGGGAATCATATAGATTTTATATTTAAAAACAGTACAAATTATCCGATATACATTGAAAGCTTTTTGCAAAGTGGTAAGCTTTATATGAAAATATATGGAAAAGATGAAAGAAGCCATGATAGAAAAATTAAGTTTAAATCTGAAATAACTGAGAAATTATCACCTCCAAAAGCAAAATATATAGAAGACAATGCTTTAGAAGAGGGAAAAACAAAAGTTAAAAGAAAAGCTATCAATGGTTATAAGGTTAAATTGTATAAACTAATTTATGTAAATGGGAAATTGACTGATAAAAAGTTGGTAAATACAAGTTATTATAGACCAGTAGGAGCCATAATATATATTGGTAAAAAACCGAAAGAAACTTCTCATAGTAACGAGCTACACAATAAAGATTCAGAAAAAATGCAAAATACACAAAATGACGAGGAAAATACTGAAGAAGGAGTTGAAGAAGATGAAATTGGGGAAAGTACCGGAAACGGTACTCAAAAGATCTGTGTTTAAACAGATTCAAAATAGAAGAGATGAAGTTATCGTTAGACCTAACGTCGGAGAAGATTGTTCAGCAATTAAATTTGATAAGGACGAATTATGTGTTGTATCAACGGATCCAATAACAGGAGCTATTAATGATATTGGAAATCTTGCTGTTAATATTACTGTAAATGATTTAGCGTCTAGTGGAGCTGAACCTATAGGTATTTTAATTACATTGCTATTACCAGATGGATTTCCTGAAGAAGATTTGAGAAAAATTATGCAAGACATCAATAAACAATGTGAAGTTTTAAATGTTGAAGTCATTGGAGGGCATACTGAAGTTACTAATGCAGTTGTTAAACCTGTAATATCCGTAACAGGTATTGGAAAAGCAAATAAAGAAAAGCTTGTATTAACTGGAAAAGCTCAAGTAGGACAAGATATCATTTTAACAAAATGGGCTGGATTAGAAGGTACTGCTATAATTACCAAAGATAATGAAGAAGACTTAAGAAGACACTTTAATTCTAACCTAATTAACGATGCAATTAAACTAGGTGAATATATATCTGTTTTAGAAGAATCAAAAATTGCTGTTAAACATGGGGCTACTTCAATGCATGATGTAACAGAGGGAGGTGTTTTTGGAGCACTTTGGGAAGTTGCAGCTTGCTCTAATGTAGGATTAGAAGTTAGTCTTGATAAAATTCCTGTGAAACAAGAAACAATTGAGATTTGTGAATATTATAATATTAACCCTTACAAATTGATTTCTAGTGGTTGCATGCTTATTACTACATATGATGGAAAAGTTCTTGTAGATAAATTAAAAGAAGCAGGAATAACTGCAACAGTAATTGGTAAAATAGTTAAAGGGAAGGATAAGATTGTAATTCAATCAGATACAAGAAGAGCTTTAACACCACCTAAAACAGATGAATTATATAAAGTTATTAGTTAGATAAAGTTAGGACAAGTTTTGTATTAAATATGAAATTATTAAAAATGGGAGGGACTATTATGAGACAAGAGATTTTAGGAATATTAGAGCAAAATTGTAAGGCAACAGTAGATGATTTAGCGATTATTTTACAGGATTCAAAAGAAGATATAGCAAAAGAATTAAGTGAAATAGAAAAAGAAAAAATAATATGTGGTTATCACACAATAATAAATTGGGAAAAGACTAATATTAACAAAGTTACAGCATTAATAGAAGTTAAAGTAACACCACAACGAGGACAAGGTTTTGATAAGATTGCTGAAAGAATATATAGATTTAAAGAAGTAAAAGCTGTTTATCTTATGTCGGGTGGATTTGACTTAACGGTAATTATAGAAGGTAAGACAATGAAGGAAGTGGCACTATTTGTGGGACAAAAACTGGCTCCTTTAGAGTCTGTTTTAAGTACAGCAACACATTTTGTTCTTAAGAAATATAAAGATCACGGTATTATATTAGAAGAAACTAAAAAAGATGAAAGAATGGTGGTGACTCCTTAATGCTAGAGAATAGGCTATCAAATAAAGTTAAAGTAATACCTCCATCTGGAATTAGAAAGTTTTTTGACATAGTTTCAGAAATGAAGGATGCCATATCCTTAGGGGTAGGGGAACCTGATTTTGATACACCTTGGCATATTAGAGAAGAAGGGATTTACTCATTAGAAAAAGGTAAAACATTCTATACATCTAATTCTGGTATGTTAGAGCTTAGAGAAGAAATATGTAAATATCTTAAGAGAAGATTTAGTCTAGAATATAATTATAAAGAAGAAACTTTAGTAACTGTTGGAGGTAGTGAAGGTATTGATTTAGCATTTAGAGCTCTTATTAATCCTGGAGATGAGGTATTAATACCTGAACCATCATTTGTTTCATACAAGCCTTGTGCATTTTTAGCAGGAGCAACACCTGTGCCAATACCTCTTAAGGAAGAAAATGAATTTCGATTAACTCCTGAAGAGATTGAGGAATATGTAACTGATAAAACTAAAATTATAGTGTTACCATTTCCTAATAATCCAACTGGAGCTATAATGGATAAAGATGATCTTGAAAAAATAGCTGAAGTAATTAAAAAGCATGATTTAATTGTACTTTCGGATGAAATATATGCCGAACTTACATATGGTGAAAAACATGTATCCATTGCTTCTATTGAAGGAATGAAAGAAAGAACAATTATAATTAGTGGATTTTCAAAAGCTTATTCTATGACTGGTTGGAGAATGGGTTATGCAGTAGGACCAAAAGAGGTTATAGCACCTATGACTAAAATACATCAATATGGTATTATGTGTACGCCTACAACAAGTCAATATGCAGCTATTGAGGCTGTGAAAAATGGAGATAGTGATGTTGAAGAAATGAGACAAGCTTATAATCAAAGAAGAAGAGTGATGATAGAAGGATTTAGAAATATGGGACTTGAGTGTTTTGAACCACTTGGAGCATTTTATCTTTTTCCATCTATTAAAAAAACAGGATTAACATCAGAACAGTTTGCTACTAAGTTATTACAAGACCAAAAAGTTGCAGTAGTACCAGGTACAGCTTTTGGAGATAGTGGAGAAGGATTTATAAGATGTTCTTATGCTTATGGAATAAATGACTTAAAAATTGCTATTGATAGAATTGAAAAATTTACAAGAAAAATTATTAAATAAAATAATTATAAAAATAATGAATTAAAATAATTATAATTATAGAAAAAAGGAGTATGTAAATGGCTGTCAATTGGCTCGCTATGCATATCCCTTTTTCCTTTCATAATTATTGCTCATTTAAGTAATTGCAAACCTACATTCAATTACGTATTATTGCTCATTGCTTACACTGTGCACATATTCCATAGAAAAATATTTTTTCAGATAAAATGTTAAAGTCAGTTTCTTCTTGTGCTAATGATTTAATGTTATTTAGTTTATCTGTATCAAGATCAAATACTTTCTTGCACTTTAAACAAACCATATGAGGATGAACATTAACATTTGCATCATATCGAAAACTATCTTCACCTACATTAAATTCTTGAACCAATTCAGCTTTTTTTAAAGTGTCAAGAGTTTTATATACTGTAGCTAAGCTCATAGTTGGATGAGTTGATTGCAAGCATTTATAAATATGTTCTGCACTAGGATGCTCGGTACTGTCATATAGAATCTTAAATATGGCAATCCGTTGTGGAGTAACCTTAAGTTTTTTAGATTTTAATAAATCTGCTATATGTTGCATTAGAGTCTCCTTTCTTAATAATAATTATCATCTAGTAATAATTATACTATACTTTTAGTTTTTGTCAAGAAAAGTACTTTTTATTTCCAGTGATTTATTTATGACGCTAAAATAACTATGTTGTATAATAGAATATAATATGGTACAATATTTTTTAATATGATTAATACGTAAAACTAATTGAGCAATTAATAGAATTTTGCTTTAGAATGCATAACATTGACTAGGGGTAATTGTAATTTTACATTTGCCTATATTGACTAGAGTTGAAAGGATGAATAGCACATGTCAGTAAATGTTGAATATATTAATCCATTTATTGGAGCCGCCCAAAAAATATTAAAAGAAGTATGTCAACTAGAGACTAAGATGCAAAAACCATATCTTAAAGATGCTGAATACGAAGGGAATTTATTGGCAGTAATTATAGGTGTTACAGGTAATATTAAGGGGCAAGTAATTTTAAGTTTAGAGATTGATACAGCTTGTAATATAGCATCTAAAATGATGATGGGGATGCCAGTTAAAGAATTAGATAACATGGCAAAAAGTGCTATTAGTGAATTATCTAATATGATTCTTGGTAATGCAGCTACATCATTATCACAGAAAGGATTAAATGTTGATATTACACCCCCTTCTATATGTTTAGGTAAAGATATGAATATAATGGTAAACCATTCAAAAAATATATGTGTACCATTAAAATTTGAAGATAATAGTGTATTTGAAGTAAACATATCAATAGTTGAAGAATAGAAATAAGGTGAATTTATATGAATATTTTATTACATGAACCAGAAATCCCTGCTAATACCGGAAATATAGGGAGAACTTGTGTTGCAACAGGAACGGCTTTACATTTAATTAAACCATTAGGTTTCTCATTAGATGATAAATCAGTAAAGAGAGCAGGACTTGACTATTGGGATAAATTAGATGTTTATACTTATGAAGATTTTGATGACTTTCTAGATAAAAATCCAAATGCGACTATATATATGGCAACTACAAAAGCTAAAAAAACATATGCAGATGTTTCTTATGAAGAAGATAGTTTTATTATGTTTGGAAAAGAAAGCGCAGGTATACCAGAAGATATCTTAATAAAATATCCAGAAACAAGTATTAGAATACCAATGGAGCCAGCTATAAGATCATTAAATCTATCTAACGCAGTTGCTATTGTATTATATGAATCATTAAGACAACAGAATTTTTCTAAAATGCAATTGGAAGGACAACTGAGAAATTTCAAATGGTAAGAATCTTTGATATAAGATAAAAAAGAAGGACAGCTTAGCTGTCCCTTTTAATATACTTTTGTTGATTATACAGTTCCTTGAGCATACATTGCTTCAGCCACTTTTAGGAAACCAGCAATATTAGCACCTAGTACATAATTATTCTCATTACCATATTCTTTTGCAGCATCACTAATTCGAACAAAAATGTTTTTCATAATTTCTTTTAATTTTTCATCAACTTCTTCAAAACTCCAAGATAAACGCATGCTATTTTGGGACATTTCAAGAGCTGAAACGGCTACACCGCCTGCATTAGCTGCTTTTGCAGGAGCAAATAAAATATTATTTTTTTGGTAAACTTCTATTGCTTCAGGAGTAGATGGCATATTTGCACCTTCACCTACTGCTATACAACCATTAGCAACTAATAAACTAGCAGATTCTTCATCAATTTCATTTTGAGTTGCACATGGTAAAGCAACGTCACATTTAATAGACCATATTCCCTTACAACCATCATGGTATTTTGCGTTTGGATGATTTTTAACATATTCTTTTATACGTTTTCTTTCAACTTCTTTAATTGTTTTTACCGCATCTAAATCAATTCCGTCTGGATCATAGATATAACCATTAGAATCGCTTAGCGCAACAACTTTTGCGCCTAGTTCCATTGCTTTTTGAGTAGCATAAATAGCTACATTTCCTGATCCGGAAATAATAACAGTTTTATCTTTGATTGATTTATTATGGTGTTTTAATATTTCTTCTACAAGATATATTAATCCATAGCCTGTAGCTTCAGTTCTAGTTAAACTACCACCATATGATAATCCTTTACCGGTTAGAACTCCTTCGTTTAATCCCCTAATTCGCTTATATTGACCGTATAAGTAACCTATTTCACGAGCACCAACTCCAATATCACCTGCAGGTACATCGGTAGATGATCCAATATATTTTGAAAGCTCAGTCATAAAACTTTGACAGAATCTCATTATTTCATTATTTGATTTACCTTTTGGATCAAAGTCACTTCCACCTTTTCCACCACCGATTGGCAATCCTGTTAAAGAGTTCTTAAATATTTGTTCAAAACCAAGAAACTTAATAATACTTCCATTAACACTTGGATGAAATCTGAGTCCACCTTTATAAGGGCCGATAGCGCTATTAAATTGAACTCTAAATCCACGATTAATTTGAGTAGTTCCATTATCGTCAATCCAAGGTACTCTAAATATTATCATTCTTTCAGGTTCAATAATGCTTTTGACTACATTTTCGTATTCTGGATAATTATCTAACACTGGATCAATAGAAGCAAGAACTTCTTCTACTGCTTGCAAAAATTCTGGTTCATTTTGATTTCGTTTTTTAACTGTCTCAAAAATAGCTGAGGTATTTTTTAATAACATAACTTCATTCACTCCTTTAATGTATAAATTTAGTGTAGTATGATTTTTAATAAAGAAAAAATTGCAAAGTTTATAAACTCATTTAAAAATTATATCATACAATTGTATGTTATAACAAGAGAGTTTTAAATAAATTTGTCAAAAAAATAATATATACAAAATATGTAAATTAAGTAGTGTGTGATGCAAGTTAATTTAAGTAATTCATCAAATGTTACTGAATAAGTCTTTTAGTTGATTAAATACAATATTTTGGAAATAATTAACACAATGATATTACCAGTATAATTTCCAATTTCTTGTTGCTCTAATAAGAGCTTCCATATAAAAATAATCACCCCAGGTATTACATTCATTTACATTTCTGTTATTGTTTCCATTATATATGGATTTTCTTGCATATACACCGTGTAGTAATTGGCCATTTGAAATATTGCTATTACTAACTGCATAATTATTTATCAATGATTTAAGTATTTTTAACGCAACACCTATATAATAATTAGATTTTTCTTTATCTAGGTATTTTGACATTTCTAACATACCACATACGGCAATAGCGGCAGCTGAACTATCTTTTGGCTCATTACTACCATCACTAAATTCAAAATCCCAATAGGGTACTAAATCATTAGGTAAATGTTCAATAAAGAAATCTGTTATTTTATAGAATTTATTAAGATAATCATTATTTTTAGTATACATATAGCTTAGTGCTGTTCCATAAATACCCCAAGCTTGTCCTCTAGACCAAGCTGAATTATTGCTATAACCTTGTCTAGTTTCACCATATAGGGGTTTGCCAGTTCCTTTTTCAAAATAATAAGTATGATATGTAGAATGATCTTTACGCATAATTACTTTTAGTGATGTATTAATGTGCTCTGTTGCAGTATTAGCATATTTAGTGTCCCCTGTTACATTACTTGCCCAATATAATAAAGGAAGATTTAATAAGCAATCAATAATTAAGCGATAATTGTCTTCTGCACCAATATTTCCCCATGCTTGTATGAACTTACCATCTTTTCTATATCTTGATATTAGGTTATCTGCTGCCAAAATAGCTGCTTTTTTAGCTTTTTCATTTTTTGTTAGTTTATATGCAGCTACGCAAGATAGGCTATATAAAAATCCCATATCATGGTGATTAATTTGTATTTTATTTTCAATTCTGTGTAGAAAACTATCTACTTGAATCTCTGCTGCGTTTTTAAATTTATCTTTTTCTGTAATTTCATATGCTAACCAAATTTGCCCAGTCCAGAATCCAGATGTCCAAGAGATGTTATCTGAGGGAGTATAAAAATTATTAGTTGTACCATCTACTTTGAATTTATATGTAAAACTTTCTAAATTTGTTTCAACTTGATTTACTGCGTTTTTTAGAGCTTGTTCAATTTCCATATCAGTGGGTTTTTTATATTGATCTAAATTTATCATAGTTATTAAGGTCCTTTCATTTTTTGCAATAACTTAAGTAATTGCAAAACTACATTAAGTTGATTAAAAAACTTAGTTTCGCAATTACTTATTTGAATAACTTATTTTTAAAAATATAATATACTCTATAGATTAAGGTTTATTTATAAATTCGGTAATAGGTTTACCTACTTCAGGTATACCACATAAGTTTATTGTCTTTTTAAGCTGGTGATTATTAAATTCTAATGTGACAGTAATTTGTTTTATATTTTTATTTTGCATCGCATCACACACTGTAATAATATAACCATTTGTTTCTTCTTCTACCATAATTACACTAGGTGTTGAAACACGAAGCGTATATTTTGAAAATTTACAAGCCTTTGAGTTATCATAAAAAATGGCTTGGCATATAGTTCTATCTATATTTTCTATAGCTTGTATACTTGTAGTATTAACAACTAGATGTGCTAATTGGTTTCGAATATAATCTTTAGGTTCCTGTTCACCTGTATAAATAAAGTAAGCATAATCTTCGTTTTCTATGTTACTACCATGATCTATATATAATTCAAATACAGGACATAAAGTATTTTTTACATCATTATTTACTATATTATGGTCTAACCAATTAGTTTTTTTCATAGTTGAATATAAATGTATTTTTTCATTACATTTATATGAGCCATATAATATTTTATTATGTTGTATATAACAGTTGGAATCTAGTAGTTCATTTGTTTTATTGGAATATCTTTTTAACAGTTTTCCTTGCTTATTATATACATTAATATCTGTTTCACAAAGGGTATTATTAATTGTCGTTCTTATATATTTTCCATATGATGGATTTTTATCAGTAATTCCTGCACCTAGGCAAATCATAGTATCCCCTAAGATAAAATAGCTTTTATGGGCTATAACACCTAACATTTTCTTTGTAAATTTAGTATTTAAAACGCCTGCACCATCTGGCCTTCTTTCTCCATTCTTTTCATAAATAAATCCACATGCCCCATTATTATCTCTATATACACCACCTGCATAATTATGTATGCTATTATATCCATGCCAATTTGTTTCTGAAATAATTTCATGATTGTCTAAAGCTCTAGTAGTTACACCTGGTAGCATACTAGCATTCCATGTGCCCATAACATTTTCATATTCATGGCCATGTTTCATAATTACATAAGAACCATCAGCTACATAAAAATTTCTTGTATCTGCCATAATATCAGCACATTCTACTCCGTCACATCTAGAGGACGCCATGTTTATATAGAAATAACTTTTATCATCTTTTTTTATTAACACATCGTTATTAAAAAAATATTTAATACCTTTATAGTTACTATTATAATGGCTATTATTATTTAAATTTGAGTTTGATAAATAATACTCTAATTCATCAACTTCATCTGTGCTTAATAGCATTTTATAATGTTTGAGTAATTGATTCATTATAATCTTAACGTAATATTCAGTAGTTTGATTATCATGATTTTTGTCCCTACTATACATATGTCTTCCCATCATTGGAGCATTAACACCTTTATATACTCCCCATGTTATACTTCTTAAAAAATTCAATAACCATTTTGGATTTATATGAGTTAAATCTTCTAGCCAAGGTGATTGATGTAATTGATCCATAATTTCTAAGCAAGTTATAACACTATGTAATGGGTAGCCCGTATTATATGTTTGCCTACCATGTCCCCATCCAAATCCGTCAGAACAAATGCCTTCACACCAATATGCTGTATCAACATTGGTAGATGAAACAGGGGTTAACATATGCGTGATGGTATGTACAATAGTATCCATCATCTCTACAGAACGAAACATATATGCGCAATAGACAATGGGTCGATATGAAATAGCATTTGCAGTTACCCAGTGGACATGTTTTCTAAAACGCTCAGGGCTAATAGGGTGTTCATCTGTATGATCATGTCGTAATGGTAATAGCCATGGTTGCATTCCAATTCGTAATAATTGTTTATATGCTTGTATAGTAACATCATTTGCATTTCCTGATTCAACAGCCATCATATCTGGAAGTAAGCCAAAAAAAACATTAATAGAGCAAGTAGGGAACATAAAAATGGAATTATGAAATCTGCAATAACCTTGATCTTCTCGGTCAGCTTCAATTTTACAATAGTTCCCAATTGATTTTATAACCCGGTTTTTATAATCAGCATTGGGCCAAGGCTTACCTATTTTCCAGTGATATACTTCAATAATACAAGCTAACCTACGTATTGCCAATAAGGCATCTTCATATGAAATACCAATATCAGAAAAGTAACCATTGTCATTTAATAAAGATTCATACTGGAATATACCCTTATCAGTCATCAAATCTTTGTATGAATCTTGTTTAAATGGTTTTTGTGCTATAGTTGTAAGCAATTCATTCAAAGCAATTTGCTTTTTCTTATATGTTTCATCATTATTTTTCTTTAATTTATACTCACATTGGTTGCATGTATATGCTGTTTCGTAATAAGATGATAATAGTATCTCATCTCTAATTGTAAATTTCATAATGTCCTCCTTATATTAAATAGTAACCTAAGAAACTCTTAATAGATTTTATAATAATATTACTTAACAAAAATAAAAAGACTGATATTACTGAGAGGAAACTGAAAAGGTCATGACTATAATATGACCTAAGTTTTTCAGTGACCTCATCAGCTTCAGTCTCGTCTTAGTACACTAGTTACCTATTGAAGAATTAATTTCCTCAATAATTTGTTTTCCTCCAAGTTTGTTGAATTCTTTTACAAAAGTATCAAAATAATCAATATCTTCTTCTCCAGTAATGATTTTTATGTATGCATTTAAAGTAAATGTTTTTAAATCAGTAAGGTATTGTTCAGCAGCTTTTGTTGATGGTACAAGAACATCTGAATAACCTTCTGTTTTGAATTTATCAAGAAATGTATATTTAGTTGGTGCAGCTTTCTTTTCAAAATCTGAGTTGAATCCTATTGATAATGCGTCTATTCCAACTTTACCACCTTCAACTAGGTCATTATAAGGATCCATTTTTTCATAGATACCTTTATCATTAATTTTATGATGTTTTCCTTCAATTCCATATCTATTAAGTACATATGTATCAAAATCAGATGAGTTTTGTTCAATAATATTTAAGATAGTATCTAATTTTTTAGGATCTTCTAATGCTTTAGTAGTGATAGCAAATCCAGCAGATGAAAAGGCTCCCCAACAATGAGTACCTGCTTTTCCTTTTGGTCCTTTGATAGCTCCACCAATGTAAACAGTATCTTTCCATTTAGCATCAGGATTTACTTTCATAAAACTGTCATAAACAGAACCTACTTTACCATCATCATTTGGTGGTTGCCAATGAGAAGCTAAACACATTCCTGTAACACCAACTTTTCCATTCTCAAAGTCTTGAGAAACAGCCCAGTAACCACCTTTGTTTTCACCAGTTATGAATTCTGGATCAATAACACCATCTTTATACCATTTGCTTAATTTAGCTAGAGCATCTTTCATCTCTGGTTGAACACATGCAAATTCAACTCTATCATTTATTATTGTATAGAATAAATTTTGTGTACCTGTTCCTCTAAATTCTTTAAGTGGTATTGGTCCAAATGCACCAAATACTGCGTTCATAACTGTATTAGACAAACCGAATGTATCTTTTTTATTATTACCATCTGGATCTTCTAGGGCAAATTTATAAATAGCATCTTCAAATTCATCTAACGTTGTAGGTACTTTATCAATACCATATTTTTTTAACCAATCTGTTCTCCATACAAGGATTGTTGGATAAGATCCAGAAATAATTGGATATTTTATTGCATATAATTTTCCATTGTAGTAACAGTCTTTAAAACCAGATTTATCATCTGCAGGTATTACACTTTCAATATTTTTATTGAATTTAGGTAATTGTGCAAGCATTTCTGGTGTTATTTCTGCTAAAATACCTTGTTTTACATAATTGGAAATGTTAGCAGTATTTTTAATACGCATAATGTCTGGCATATCTCCACCTGCTAATTTTACTCCAAGTACTTCATCCCATCTTTGATCATCTACAAACCAAAAATTGAAATCAGCATTAAACTTTTCTTCCATTTTTTTAACTATTTCTGAGTTTTTATCAGGTTGTGCATAACAATTATAAGCTAACCAATCAATTTTAATGGGAGTTGAATTTTTTTCTTTCTTTGTTTCACCATTATTTTGTTTAGCTGTTTTATTAGTGTCTGCTTTTTGTTCCTTAGCACATCCACTCATAGAAACAATCCCCATAACTAATATTAAAAATATAGCTGTCATTTTTTTGAAACTTGTCATATGATAACCCTCCTAAAATAAAATTTATATTATATTAGCCCTTAACGGAACCAATCATAATACCTTTTGTAAAATATTTTTGAATAAATGGATAGATCATTATAATAGGTATAACTGATACCACTAATGTAGCCATTTTCATAGTATCTGTATTTACAACTTGTTCGGTTGCAATGTTAAGATCCATTATTTGTCCATCAATTAATATTTTTCTAAGTGTCATCTGTAATACATATTTAACTTCATCATTAATATATAACATACAATCAAACCATGAGTTCCAATGATATACAATAGACCATAATGATATAGTAGCTATACAAGGTTTTGAAAGTGGTACAAATATCCTGAATAATATTGTGATATCATTTGCTCCATCTATTTTAGCAGATTCTTCTAAAGAATTAGGTACAGCTTCAAAAAAATTACGAACAATAATTACGGTATATGCACTCATAGCACCTGGAAGAACAAGAGCCCATATAGTATTAGATAGTTTTAACCAATTATTAATTAATAAATAACTTGGTATAAGACCACCACTAAAATACATCGTAAAAACTATAAATATTGTCCAAAACTTTCTATGAGGCAAATGCTTTTTAGATAAAGGATAAGCGCCTATTATATATAGGAATAAACTAATACTTAGTCCAAGTACCGTTCTAAAGATAGTATTAAAATAAGAACGCCATATTTGTTTATATTGAAATACTTTATGGTAACCACTAAAATCTATTTTCTTTGGAAATATGTGTAGTCCATATTCTGAAACAACGGATTGTGGACTTAATGATATTGTTATAACTTGTAAAAAAGGTACAATTGTAATTATCGCAATAAGTATAAGTATTACATAAAGAACAACATCAAAAACTATATTTGAAGCCTTTCTTTTCCTTTTATTTTTCATTATTCTAGCCTCCTTACCACAATGAATTTCCACTTATTTTCTTAGCTATAAAATTACTTGTCATTACCATTACAAGTGAAATGATATTTTTAAATAAACCAACTGCCGCAGAATAACTATAGTTCATTTGTTCAAGACCAACTCGATAAGTATATGTAGAAATTACATCTCCTACATCCATAACCTTTGCATTTAATAAGTTATATATTTGATCAAAGTCATCAGTAATTATTCTTCCAATAGCAAAGATTAACATAATAATAATAGTAGGTGTTATACTTGGTAATGTAATATGAAATATTTTTTTAAATCTATTAGCACCATCAATTTCTGCCGATTCATATAATTGAGGATTAATTCCTACTATAGCTGCCATATAAATAACTGTTTCCCATCCAGTATTTCTCCAAATAGATGAACTAACAACTACTTTTCTAAACCAATTTTTTTCTGCGATAAAAAAGATAGGGTCAAAACCAATAGCTTGAATAATATAATTAATAATACCTCTTGAAGGTGATAACACTTCCATAACAATTCCAGCTAATACTACCCAAGAAATAAAATGTGGTAAATAAGTGATGGTTTGTACAGCTTTTTTAAATCTTTTTCTTCTAACTTCGTTTAATAGTATACATAAAATGATAGGTGCTGGAAAACCAAACAATAATTTTCCAAAACTAATTATTAATGTATTTCTTAAGACAGGGAAGAAATAAATACCAGAAAACAATCGTTTAAAGTGTTCAAGACCTACCCATTTACTTCCCCAAATACCTAATCTAGGATAGAATTCTTTAAATGATATAATAGCACCGTACATTGGTACATAATGAAAAATAATAAAATACACAATAACTGGAAGCAATAATAAGAATAGATATTTATTTTTTTTATATTCTTGCCATACACTTTTTTTGTTTTTTTTATAAGTATTTTCCATTTATTCAACTCCTTTATGATTTAGTTTTAATAGTTAGATGTGGTCGCTGTTCTTTGATGAAATAATTATGGCATACAGATTCCTAAATAGGCAATTGATAAAAATTTGATATGTCAATTATAATTTTGCTCAGAGCAAATATTATGTAATATATTTACAAAATAACTATAAAAATATTTGATTTTATATGTAAAATTTTGCTTAGATGTTAGGAATGGTTTGACAATACAGGTAATTTTATTTAAAATCTACTTGGTAACTTATTCATAAAAAATTCTGTATTAATATTTAAAGAAATGGTGATATCATGAAAAAATTATTGTATACTATTAAAAAAAACAATTATTATTACCGTATGTTAGTACCTTATCTTACTTTAAGTATTATTGTAGTATGTATAACTGGAGGTATGAGTTGGAATATTATAGGCAGTAAATATAACAACCAGATAAAAGAAACAAACCGTCATATGTTAGCACAAGTTCAGATATATGCAGATCAGAATTTATATAATAATTTTATGACTATAATAAATGATAATTTTTTAATTGGGTATGCCAATACTTCTTTAAGTAATTTCGGTAGTGATGAATCAAATCTAACACATTTTAATTACTTTCAATTTTTTAAAGATATTAATGATATTTGTTTTAAAAATAACTTTGTTGAATATATAACTTTATATAGTGAAAAATCCCAATATCTAATTGACAGTGAGTATGGTTTAAATATGAGTGCAAAGGATAATAGAGATCTTTTAGATAGATATTTTCCTTTTACATCATATTTAAATATTGCTATAGGTGATGAAAAAATAAAATTTTTTATCCCTCCTAAAAGAAATTATTCATTATGTGCTAGCTTAACTATGCTAAGATCCATTCCTTTATATACAACTTTTAAAAATGGGAATGGTTTTATTGCTATGTCAATAAATCAAGAAAAGTTCATGGATTCTGTTAAATCAATATATCAGTTTGATGGGGGATTAATGATTGTTGATAAAGATAATCAACTTCTAATGAAAAACATACCAGAAGGTATGACAGAATTTGAATGTAATACAATTATTCAACATGCAATAAAAGAAGGGAAAAATAAAACCTATAAGTATAAAGGAGTAACTTATTTAATTACTTTAATAAAATCTACTACTTCTAATTGGAGTTATATATCTTTTATACCAATTAATATACTTAATGCAGAAAGTATTGCTACAAGACATATTGTTCTAATGTTAGTTATACTTATTGTGCTTTTATGTATTATCTTTTCTCAAATTATTGGTTCAAAAATTTATAAGCCACTGAAGGTATTGAGAAATCATATTTCTAATCAACCTAGTTATGAGGTAAAAGATGATATATCAGCAATAAATGATGCGTTGTTTTTTTTAGAAGATCAAGTGGATGATATGAAACAGACTTTAACCCAAAATAAGAATATTATATTATATAAAATTCTTATGGATATACTGTATAATCACAACATTAATGAAGAGTATATTTGTAGACGCTTGAAATTATGTGATATTACTTTTGATTTGCCCTGTTATTGTATTATCATTGTTGATATTGAATATACTACTTTTTATTCATTAACAGTCGATCAAAGAGAATACATAACAACAAAATCACAAGAATTTGCTAATGACTGGTTTGCAAAAAACGTTATTCAAATGACAGAATCTCAACCAGCTAATCGCATTGTAACAGTATTAAACCTTCGAGAAGAACAATATGAGCAATTATTACAAAGAAAAAAAGAATTCCTAGATTATATGGAAACCAATTTACATGTAAGGGTCAATATTGCTATATCTAATTTAGTTAATAATATAGGTGACATATCTAAGGTATTCATAACAACGAGTAATTATCTACGATATGCTTTTATATATAATTACAGTAATATATTTACACCTGATATAATAACGAGTCTAGATACAACTAACTTTGAATTAAACCTTAATGATTATGGTAAATATAAAAACTTACTAAGAAGTGGTCATATTAATGAAGCAATAGGACTATTAAAAAAATATAAAAACCAAATTGTAGATGGTGGGTATTCATATGAATCTATTAATAATTTTCTTATACAGATTTATCAAATTACCTTTAAAGTAGGGAATGAATTAGTAATTTTTCAAGACGAAAAAAAGAAAGAATTAGTGGTACAAGATTTTAAAAGTACAAATGACGTAGTAGAATCATTTGAGTGCTTATTTGTTATTTTAAATCTATTTAATGATGATTATAATGAACGACATAATCAAGCTGATTCTCGTTTGATTAACGAAATTATGGACTATATTAATGCAAATAGTTGTAAAGAACTGTCTCTTGTTTCTATTTCCGAACAATTTAAAATAAGTACAAGCCATTTAAGTCGTTTATTTAAAAATATTACAGGGGATAATCTTTCGGTATATGTTATTAATTCTAAATTAGAATCAGCTGCCAATATGCTACTAACTATGCCTGATACTAATGTGTGTGATATTGCAAAATCTCTTGGCTATTACACACCTGCTTATTTTACTAAATTATTCAAAAATAAATATGGGATGACGCCAACGCAATATAGAAAAAGAAATATTATATAACCTATATAGTTATATAATATTTCCTACTAATTTTTTTTATTTACCATAGCTAATGTAAAGACAAATTCTGTTCCTTTATTTTCTTGACTATTAACATTTATTGTTTCATTATGAGAAGTAATTATTTCTTTTACAATTGAAAGACCAAGACCTGTTCCTTTTTTATCTTCACCACGAGATTTATCTGATTTATGAAATCGATTAAAAATATACTTTATATCTTCTTTATTAATACCTGGACCTGTATCTTTAATTGAAATATTAATTTTATCTTTAATTTTGGTAGTTTCAATAGTTATTCTATCACCTTTATTACAAAACTTTACTGCATTATCTATTATATTGTATATTACTCTTTCAATTTTATCTTTATCAGCATATACCATAATCTGTTTTTCATCCATTAATAAGGTGATATGTATTTTTTTATCATTAATTTTTTGTTCAAATTTAATAAGTACTTCTCTAATAACTAAGTGAATATCAAACTCGGAATAGTTTAACAAAACCCCATTATTTTCAAGTTTTGTTAATAATAGAATTTCATTAGTCAAGTTAGTTAATCTATCACTTTCATCGAGAACTATTTTTAAGTATTTATCTTGATTTTCTTTTGGTATAGTGCCGTCTAAAATAGCTTGCACAAAACCTTTAATAGATGTTAGGGGTGAACGAAAGTCATGAGAAATATTTGCAATAAAACTTCTTCTCATTTCTTCTAGTTTTCCTAGCTCAGCTGCCATAAAATTAAGATTAGTAGCGAGTTCTCCTATCTCATCATGAGAATTAATAATAATTCTATTTTCAAAGTTTCCGTTTGCTATTGATTTAGCAGTTTTATTCATTTGTTGAAATGTTTTTGTAACTCTTCTTGAAAATATATATGTTAGCATTATTGAAAAACATAATGAAAAAAGCAAACAAATAATTGTTAAATTAAAAAAATAATTAGCAGTTTTCTTGATTGCTGGGTATGGAGAATGCATCACAATAAGACCTTTTGTTTTATTATTTATCTTTATAGGAACTATTACTGTAATAAGTGGAGTAGAAGAAAGGTCATAAAAATCACCTTTTAAAGTAACTATTTCTCCGTTTAAAGCTTTATTAATACTTGGGTTTTCAATTTTTGTTTTAGCAAAAGAATCAATACCTTTTATAGAGTCTATCAAAACTACACCATCACCTGATAGTATCCAGATTCTTGAACCAATATGACTACTTATTATATCAATTTGATATTCAAAATTAACAGCAGACATCTTAGATTGATTATAATAAGCAGATATATACTCATCACTTATAGTTTGCCCTACATTTATTAAATTCTTTTTTTGATTATTAATAAAAAATGATTCAATAATATTTGTTAAGGTAGTTGTTAATATAATAAATATTATTAGCGTTAGAACTGCATATATAACAAAAAACTTATTAACAAATGATTTAAACATTATTTCACCTCAAACTTATATCCAATACCCCATACAGTTTTTATTCCCCAGTAATCAGTTTCTTTTATTTTTTCTCTAATTCGTTTAACATGTACGTCAACGGTTCTTGTATCTCCTATATATTCATAACCCCATATTCTATCAAGTAATTGTTCTCTAGTAAACACTTGGTTAGAATTAGATGCCAAAAAATATAATAATTCTAGTTCTTTTGGAGGCATCTCTATTTTATCATTGTAATAAATAACACTATAATTAGATAGGTTAATAGTTAGGTTAGGAACAACTACTTGTTTGTTTTTATCATCCCAAGGTTGATATCTACGAAGAACAGCTTTAACTCTAGCAGTTAGCTCTTTTGTATCAAATGGTTTTACCATATAATCATCAGCACCTAACTCTAGACCTAATATTTTATCAAAAGTTTCTCCTTTTGCGGTGAGCATTATAATTGGGATATTACTTATTTTTCTTATTTCTTTACAAATATCATATCCATCCATTCCAGGAAGCATTAAATCAAGAATTACTAAATTAGGTGCATAAGACTGAAATGCTTTTACTGCATCATTACCATTATGAATTAGTTTAGTTTGGTAGCCTTCTTTATTAAGATATAGAGATATTAATTCTGTAATATTAGGGTCATCATCAACAATTAATATTTTTTGTTTTGTTTCCATATTATCTACCTCCAATATTTAGGTAAAAATTATTATTTAAATTCAACAATTGTTACTCCGGCTTCACCTTCGCCATAATTACCTATACGATAAGATTTAACATATTTAATTCTTTTTAAAAAAGTATGAATAGCAGCTCTAAGTGTTCCTGTACCTTTTCCATGTATAATTGTTATTTGTGGAAGGTGAGATAAATATGCATCATCAAGAAATTTATCTAGTTCTCCTAGAGCTTCTTCAACATTTCTACCACGCACATCAATCTCGGTAGAAATAGACATGGATTTAGAAGAAACATTATTTTTGCTTTTTGGAATTTTATTATTATAGTTAATTACTTCACTTTTAACGTAATTTAAATTCTTAATATTAACTTTTGTTTTCATAATACCAAGTTGTACTTGAACATCACCCTTAGCATTAGGAGGTGATATTATGGTACCATTTTGATTGAATGTAGATACAAAAACAGTATCTCCTACTTTTAAATTTTTTGGAGTTTTATTTTGTTTAGGAGTAACTTTTAAACCAGTTGATAAATCTTTTTCAAGTGAAGATATTGATGATCGAAGTTTGCTTCTATTAATTTCCATCTCTTTTGAATTCTCGGAATTAACACGAAGTTTATTCATGTTTTTAATTATAGTATCTGCATCTTCTTTTGCTTGATTTAGTATTCTATAAGCACTTTCTCTTGCTTCTGTGAGAATTTTTTCTTTTTGATTTTCTATTTTTTCTCGTTGAAGAGTAACTTTATTTTTTAATTCTTCAGCTTCTTTACTATATTTAAGAGCTTTTTCTTTTTCCATAAGTGTAGTTTTTTTGCTTATTTCTAGCTCAGTAATAATATCTTCAAACCTTACTTGTTTATGTTCTAATAAGGTTTTAGCTTCATCTATTATGTTATCAGTTAATCCGAGTCTTTTAGAAATAGCAAATGCATTACTTTTTCCAGGAATACCAATTAATAACTTGTAAGTTGGTCTTAAGGTCTTAATATCAAACTCGCAACAAGCATTTTCTACTCCTTTGGTAGAAAGAGCATACACTTTTAATTCACTGTAATGAGTAGTGGCTATTGTGAGTACATCTTTTTTATAAAGATTTTCTAAAATAGCCATGGCAAGGGCTGCTCCTTCTGTAGGATCTGTGCCAGCACCTAATTCATCAAAAAGTACTAATGATTTATAAGTAGCCTTTTCAAGAATGTTAATAATATTGATCATATGAGATGAAAATGTACTTAGAGATTGCTCAATACTTTGTTCATCACCAATATCAGCAAAGATATCATCAAATATTGCAAGTTCAGATCTATCAGAAGCAGGAATGTGTAATCCAGCTTGTCCCATCAAAGTTAGTAGACCTACTGTTTTTAGGGTAACAGTCTTCCCACCAGTATTAGGACCTGTAATCATTAGTGTTGTAAAATCTTCTCCTAAATGTATATCAATAGGAACTACAGTATCTTTATTTAGTAATGGATGACGACCTTTTTTTATATTAATATATTTATTATCATTAAATAAAGGTTCTGTACCATTTAGTGCTATAGAAAGTTCTCCTTTTGCAAAAATAAAATCTATGTCTGTTAATATTTTTAAATTACAAGAAAGTTCATCAATATGTTCAGCACACATTAAACTTAGTGTAGCTAATATTTTTTCAATTTCTTGTTTTTCTTTTGTAAATAATTCTTTTATTTTATTATTTAGTTCAACAACAGATATTGGTTCAATAAATAACGTTGACCCAGAAGCAGACTGGTCATGAATCATACCTTTAAAACTACCACGATATTCTTGTTTAACTGGGACACAATATCTATCGTTACGTAATGTAATAATAGGGTCTTGAAGCATATTTTTATAAGTATTTGAAGTAATAATTTTATTAAGATGCTCTTTAATCTTACTATTAGATTTTTTTATTTGGCGTCTAATACTAGATAGTTCAAAACTTGCATCATCCGCAATTTCTTCATCTGAGATAATACATTTAGTAATCTCTTTATATAATGGATTTAGAACTTCAATTGAGTCAAATAAACTATAAAGTATATCTAAATTAGTTGCTGTATTAGAATCTTTTGCAGATTTTGAATAAGACTTAACAAGCTGACATACTCTTAGTACTTCACCTATATTTAAAAGTTCAACTTGAGATAGATTAGCTCCAATAGCTAATCTTTTTAATGAAGAACGTATATCTTTTAATCCACCTAATGCCAATGAACCTCTACGAAGTATCATAGTTGCGGCTTCTGAAGTTTCTTTTTGTTTTGTTTTTATAGTTTCTAAATCATAATAAGGAACTAGAGATGATGCAAGTTCTTTACCCATTTTTGAAGATGTTAAGCTTGTTAATGTATCAATAATTTTATTATATTCTAATGTTTTAAAAACTTTATTATTCATGATAACCACCTTTATTTTTTAATAATTGAAACTAAAGATTTCAATTACGTTAAGTACTTTATGTAAATATAATGTATTTATATTTTACATCAATATAATAGATTTTAAAAGGAAAACTCTGATATATTTTGTCTTATAAGAAAGACCTACTAATTTTTTGCATATGAAAGTTAATAAATCATAAAGTTACTTTAATATATTTACATTAAGTTAAAAAAATATTACAAAAGTATTAAAAAATATGTTATACTATATAGAGGTTACATATTATAACAAATATATACATATTTAACATAGATTGATTAGTAAAAGGTGGGATAGCTAAATGAATCGGGGGACTAGGATTAACAATCATAAGATAAAAAGTAACAAATACATAACTTTTGTAATAATTCCGGATCCAACAAAAAGTCCTAAGACTATTAGAATTCCAAAATGGATTAGATTTCCACTGCTAGCTTGTGTACTTACGGTAATTATATGGATATTGACTACTATGACAAATGTAGCAAATGTTGAGAGTAAAATGGCTAATGCTAATCTTAAATTACAGGCAAATACTTATGCGAATAGTGATAAGGATGCACGTATTTTAAAATATGAGGAAGAAGAACAAGCTAAAATAAATCAATTAAAAGATCTTAATGAGTTATTTAAACAAGTTCAAAATAAAATGCAAGAATTAGATAATCAGAAGGATAGTATTAATACTAAACTTAATAATAGTGAAAAAACAACAGATAGTGAACCAAAAGGTAGTAAAAAGGTAAGTAGTATAAGTAAAAAAGCTGTAGCAGAGCCTTTAAATACTGAGTTTTCAGCATCTAGAAGTACTAAAGTTACGTTTGCTTCTTATAATCAACCTATAGATATAACAGATATAGATCAACAGGAAAGAACTGGAGTTATACAAGAAGAAATAATGCAGGAAGAAATAAGCCAAGATGAAATAACGTTTGAAGAAGATTTTAATACTCAAGCTAATAATCTATATGATAAATTTAGCGAAATAGTTTCTGTTATGGATGCTAAATCGGATACATTTGAATTACTTGATGAAAAAGCTGATGAAATGATTCCATATTGGGATGCATATCCATCTATTTTTCCTGTTAAAAATTCATACGTAACATGTCCTTTTGGATGGAGAAAAAATCCATTTGGACGTAAAACAATGGAATTCCATAATGGTGTAGATTTAAAAGCTAGTTATGGGACAAGCGTTTATGCAACAGGAAAAGGAAAAGTTATATTTTCAGGATGGAGTTCTGGGTATGGAAAATTAATAGTTATAGATCATGGATATGGTATATCAACACAATATGCCCATAATTCTACATTATTAGTATCAAAAGGTGACAGAGTTAAACGAGGAGACAAAATAGCAAAATCAGGTAATACAGGAAGAAGTACAGGTCCTCATGTTCATTATGGTATACTACTAAATGGGGTAAACCAAAATCCTCTTAATTTTATATATAAGAAAAAATAATCAAACGCGATGTAGTTTTACAATTACTTTTTTGTAAAAGGAGAATTATAAAATGAATAAGAAAAAAGCAAGTTATGATAAGCCCTCTACAATAATAGGAAAAGATACTATATTAGAATCATCAATGTTAAAATCAAAAAACTCTGTACAGATAAACGGTACATTTTATGGTGATATGGAAGTTGAAGCAAGTGTAGTAGTTACTGAAAGTGGGTATGTAAAAGGTAATATATTCTCAGATTTTTTATTAGTAGCAGGGAAAATTGAGGGTAACGTACATATTTCTGGACAACTTCATTTAACGAAAACAGCAAGAATTAATGGAGACATTAATACTGGAAGCATTGTAATAGATGAAGGTGGTAATATTGAAGGGAAATGTAGTATGAATAATTCACAAAACACAAACAAAAAAATAATTGCTGATAAGGATAAAAAAAATTAAATATTATTGACGTAAGAAAGCGACGTAGTCGCTTTTTTTAATTTTATAAACCTATATTTTTATTAGGTAAATCTTATTAATTAGATAACTGCATAGGATATTGTGTGAGAAAGTTGAATTATTCACAAAGCGTTCATATTTTATTCAAATTAAATGAGTATAATTTTATATATAAAATAAAGATAGTGATAATAGTCAGGAGGAATAAATATGGATGAATTCAAAGGGTACGATAATAATGAAGTAAATAATAATGTAAATAGTAATGATGAATTTGATAATGTGCAAGATGTAGTAATTAAAGAAGAAATAATATACCAGAAAAAATTACCAATAAATGAATATAATAATTCATACTCAAATCAATGTTTTAAAGAAAAAGTAAAAAATGAAAAGAAAAAACCTCATTATTTTAGAAAAATAGTAGCATTTGCATTAGTAGCAGTATTACTTGGATCAGCTTTCCAATTGGGTATGGGATTTACAAAGCCATTTATAGCAAAATATATTAATCCACAAATAGCTAATAATACTAATCAAACAACAAAATTTGCTTTTGATGAGGGGATTGACGTAAAAGATACTGTAATGAATGGAACAATAAATAATAGCATTGAACAAGTAGCTAGTAATTATACATCTATAATTAATGGAAATTATGTTTCACCAGTTGTTGCAATAGCTGAAAATATGAAACCATCAATTGTTACGATAACAAGTGTTGTTACATCAAGGGATTGGTTTAATAATCAATATGACGAAGAAGGAACTGGATCTGGAATAATATTTGGTGAGGATGAAGAATCCATACTTATTGTAACTAATCAACATGTTATAAATGGTGCAAAAAATGTTATTATAACATTTTATAATTCAGAAAATGTAAATGCACAAATAGTAGGGTATGAAAGAGAATATGATCTTGCAGTATTATCGGTACAAAAGAAAAAAATGAATAAAGAGCTATTAAATAGCATTAAAATCGCTAAACTAGGAGATTCTGATAAAATTAAAGTTGGCGGATTAGCAGTTGCAATTGGTAATCCACTTGGTAAAAGATATAGCAATACTGTAACAGTAGGATATATAAGTGCTATTAATAGAACATTACAATCAACAGATAAAAGCATACCACTAATCCAAACAGATGCAGCTATTAACCCAGGAAACAGTGGGGGAGCATTAGTTAATGCAAGAAGTGAGGTTATTGGTATTAATAGTTATAAATTAGCTTCTACAAATATAGAAGGCATGGCATTTGCTATTCCAATTAATGAAGCTAAACCTATTATTGAAGATATTGTTAATCAAATTGATAGACCGGTACTTGGTATTAGAGGAAAAGATATTACTAATGAATTAGCAGAAATATATGATTTACCTCTAGGAATTTATGTAAAACAAATTATAAAAGGAAGCGGAGCAGATAAAGCTGGACTAAGACCACAAGATATAATTTTTGAATTCGGTGGTACTAAAGTATTTAATTTTGAAAGATTAACTCAGGAATTGGAAAATTATAAAGTAGGAGATGTTGTTTCTGTAAAAGTAGCAAGAATGGTTGGGGATAGATTGAAGAAAGTTGAGTTGAATGTTAAGTTATCGGATAGGAGAAGTTTGGAGCAGTAAAATACATTAAATAATGAAAACATAATAAAATAAGCCTTTAATAAGGCTTATTTTAATGTACTAATTAAACAATATATATTGTACAAGACGGTCGTAGGTATATAGATATTAAAAATTCGTTCTGTTAAATTATCCTAAGAAAAACTAAGTTCATTCCAGAATAGTTTCCTAAAACTTAAAAACTCCTTCGTCAAACATTTAAGTTTTTTAACGGAAACTATTCTTCCATTCACAAGAGTAATTACAAAACTTTTAATTAGATTCTATAATACAATATGTAGATTTTATTATATGGGGGAATTCAACATATTGTATTATAGAATAAGGTGGTTTTGTAATTGCATATAAGATTTTCTAAGGATAATTTAAAGTCACTACTTTTTAAATCTATATACCTACTTGGCTAGTATGGGGCTATTGGTTGTTATTAGAAAAAAGGAATTATAGGGTTAATTTAATGAGTTTTATCTTTGACAGTTACAAGATGATAAAACCTTGTAAGTACTCTAAAATAAAAGGGTACAATCATTTTAATAGATATTTAAAAGTGCGTACCATAAAATTATTTTATTGATTTATTTAGACATTCTTAGCTTTGATTTTAAGACTAATTGTCTTAATTATCCAAGATTATAAGTTATTAATTACCGTAAGTTTCGCGAATCATTTATAAATTAAATTTACATAAAAAACACATAATCTCTTTGACAGTTGTAAAGGGATAAAACACTGTAAGTCCTCTGAAATAGGGCATTACAAGGCTTTGGGTGTATCTCAAAAAGTGCGTACCATGGAATTGTATTAGTGTTATTAAATTAGTTTGTAATGATTTCAATTATTTATTAAGTAAGTTTGGTTGAATATATAATTAAAACTTCCATAAATAAATACCTATGGGGTAAGTTAATGTTCTTTTTTTTTTATATAAAATGGGGTATAATGTAAAAGAAATGTTATATTAGAGATAAGATAATTATAATAGATTGTTTCCATTTTGAAAGGAGTATTTTATGCGTTACATAGTAGACATGAAAGAGGGAGAACAGGTACAGGAACATTATTTGTGTGTTAATAAACAAGTATTAAAAACAAGGGCTGGAAAGACATATTATTCTTTAAAATTACAAGATAAAACAGGTGTGGTAGATGCGAAGATATGGGATTTAAATGATGGAATAAATGATTTTAATGAACATGACTATATTAAAATTGATGCATCTGTTATAATGTTTCAAAATGCTATTCAGTTGAATATAAGAAGATTAAGAAGAAGTAGTGAAGGTGAATATGAACCAAAAGAGTATATTCCAGTTTCTAGTAGAGATATAAAAGAAATGTATGGTGAAATACTTGTATATGTTAATGATATTGAGAATAAATATGTAAGCGCTTTAGTTAAAAAGTTCTTTGTTGAAGATAAACAATTTATTAAGAATTTTCAAGAACATACAGCTGCTAAAACAATGCATCATAGTTATTATGGGGGATTGTTAGAACATACTTTATGCGTTGTTAATATGTGTAAATTTTTTGCTGAAAACTATAAAGTAATTAATAAAGATATATTATATGCTGCGGCTTTATTCCATGATATTGGTAAGATAAAAGAACTATCTTCTTTCCCTATTATTGAATATACTGATTCAGGGCAATTACTTGGTCATATAATGATGTCTACAGAGTGGGTAGGAGAAAGGATAAAAGAAATTCCAGGTTTTCCAGTTGACTTAGCTAATATGATTAAACATTGTATATTAGCTCATCATGGTGAGTTAGAATATGGATCACCTAAAAAGCCACAGACAATAGAAGCGCTTGCATTACATTTTGCGGATAACTGTGATGCAAAACTTAGAACATTTTCAGATCTTCTAGAAAATGGCGATGAGGAAGATAATTGGTTAGGTTGGCAAAGAATATTTGAGTCTAACGTGAGAAGGACTAGATTTTAATAAATGATAAGTAAAATAAGGTAATAATGCTTATATTAATATAGAGGATGATTGTGAAAATGAAGAGAGAACTTACAGTTACTAAAAATGAGTATTATACAATGACTATTGATGATATAGGTATAAATGGTGAAGGTATAGGCAAAATTAATGGATATACCTTATTTGTTGAAGGAGCTTTACCTGAAGAAGTTGTTGAAGTAAAAGTTATTAAAGCTAAGAAAAATTTCGGATACGGAAAATTAGTTAATATAATAGAACCTTCAAAAAATAGAACAGAACCAATATGCTCAATTGCAAATAGATGTGGAGGATGCCAGTTACAACATCTATCTTATGAAGCTCAACTTGAATATAAAAGAAAAAAGGTTCAAGATGTAATTGAAAGAATTGGTGGAATAAATATTGAAGTTAACAAGGCAATTGGAATGGAAACACCATATTATTATAGAAACAAAGTACAGTTTCCTGTAGGAAAATCAAAAGATAACGATATTAAAATCGGTTTTTATGCAATGAGAAGTCATAACATCATAACTACTGATAAATGCTATATACAAGACTCAGTTAATGAAGAAATAATAAAAAAAGTGAAAGAGTATATTATAGAAAATAATCTACAACCTTATAATGAAGAAAATCATAGAGGTTTAATAAGGCATATTATTACAAGAATAAGCTATTATACAAAAGAAATTATGGTAGGTATTGTTATAAATGGAAAGAAGCTTCCTAATCAAGAGGATTTAGTTAGCAAACTAACGACTATACCTAACATGAAGAGCATTTATACAAATGTTAATAAAGAAAAAACAAACGTTATTCTTGGTAAAAAAGTAGAGACTATCTGGGGAGCACCTTACATCACAGATTATATTGGTGATGTTAAATACAACATCTCTCCATTATCATTTTATCAAGTAAACCCTGTTCAAACAGAAAAGTTATATAATAAAGCTCTAGAATATGCTAATTTAAATGGACAAGAAACAGTATGGGATGCTTATTGTGGTATCGGAACAATTTCACTATTTTTAGCTAAACAAGCTAAAAAAGTTTACGGAGTAGAGATAGTACCAGAAGCAATAGAAGATGCAAAAGCAAACGCAGCATTAAATGATATAAATAATGCCCAGTTTTTCGCAGGAAAAGCAGAAGAAATCATTCCACAAAAATACAAAGAAGGCATTAAAGCAGATGTAATAGTAGTAGATCCCCCTAGAAAAGGCTGTGACAAAGAGTTGCTAGATACTATTATTGATATGCAACCTGACAGGGTAGTCTATGTATCATGTGACCCAGCTACATTAGCTAGGGATTTGAAGATATTAGGAGAAGGGGGATACGAAGTTAAGGAAGCGCAGCCGGTGGATATGTTTCCTGAGACTGTGCATGTGGAGACGGTAGTATTGATGACAAGGGAAAATAGATAATGTTTGAAAAAAGGCTTTAAATATAGACTTTCCGAGACGTGGGGTAGAAATTCTGGGTCTCGGATTTTTTATTTAATAAATCATAACCAAACATATCCACGTTAGAAATGACGTAGGGTTGAGTTGACGGGAGTGTAATAGGGTGGGTTAAGTTGAAAGGATGATTAGACTTGAAAATGTTCCTCCGAAGGAATATAATGAAGTAGTATATGTTATGGTTAAGGAGGAAAGGAATTATGGAACTTTTAACTACAACAGAAATGGCTGAAAGATGGAATATATCCCGACGACGTGTTACAACTCTATGTAGAGAAGGACGCATTGAAGGGGCTATTTTAAGAGGGAATACATGGTTAATTCCAGAAGATACAAAAAAACCAGAAGATCCTAGACGTGTTCGAAAAATTGGACATGCTAAAAATTAAATTAGAGACAAAACAAGATAAAATAAGGAAAATGGAGGTTTTGTAAAATGCCAACAAGTACAACTAAAGTAGGTTTTGAGGAGCAGTTATGGCTGTCTGCAGATAAGTTACGTTCAAGTATGGATGCAGCTGAATATAAGCATGTAGTTTTAGGCTTAATATTCCTTAAGTATGTGTCTGATTCATTTAAAGAGAAATATGAACAGCTAAAAGCCGAAGGTTATGGTGATGAAGAAGATCGTGACGAATACCTTGCGGATAATATTTTCTGGGTACCTAAGGATGCAAGATGGGAAAATATAAAAGCTCATGCTACAAGTACGAATATAGGTGAAGTTATAGATAAAGCGATGGAAGCTATTGAGAAAGAAAATGATACACTAAAAGGTATTTTAACAAAGAACTACTCTCGACGAGAGTTAGATAAGACACGACTTGGTGAATTAGTAACGTTGTTTACAAACATAGAGGTGGGAACAACAGTAGCACAAGAAAGAGATATACTGGGCAGAGTATATGAATATTTCTTAAGCAAGTTTGCATCAGCTGAGGGTAAGTTGGGTGGAGAATTCTATACGCCATCATGTATTGTACGTACACTAGTTGAAATGATAGAGCCTTTTGAAGGACAGATTTTTGACCCGGCTTGTGGATCAGGTGGTATGTTTTGCCAATCAGCTCGTTTTGTAAAAGAGCATCAGGGTAATATAAGAGATATTTCTATTTTTGGACAGGAGAGCAATCCTACTACATGGAAGTTGGCAAAAATGAATCTTGCTATTAGAGGACTTGAAGCCAATATTGGGAAGTATAATGCAGACTCATTTCATGATGATCAACATAAAACATTAAAAGCAAATTATATATTAGCAAACCCACCATTTAATATATCGGATTGGGGTGGTAATCGTTTAAAGGATGATATTAGATGGAAGTTTGGAATTCCACCAGTTGGGAATGCAAACTATGCATGGTTACAACACATGCTTCATCATTTAAATCCTGTAGGTGGTGTAGCTGGTACAGTATTAGCTAATGGTTCATTAAGTTCTAATACATCCAATGAAGGTGAAATCAGAAAGAATATGATAAATGGTGATGTTGTAGAATGTATTGTTTCTATGCCTGGTCAATTATTTTATTCAACGGGTATTCCTGTTTCTCTTTGGATAATGAGAAAAGGAAAGACAAATGAAGCAAAAGGGAAAATATTATTTATAGATGCTCGTAACCTCGGATTTATGGTTGATAGAAAGGTTAGAGAACTTTCAGAAGAAGATATTCAAAAAATCGCCTCAACATATCAAAATTGGAGACATGGAAAAGATTATGAGGATATTCAAGGATTCTGTAAGTGTGCAACGATAGAAGAAGTTACGGAGCAGGATTACATACTAACGCCTGGTAGATATGTTGGTATAGAAGAGCAGGAAGACGATGGAGAACCATTCGAAGAAAAGATGGCAAGACTTACTACAGAACTTTATGGGTTATTTGAAGAATCACATAAACTGGAAGATGGGATTTGTAACAAGTTAGCTGCTATTGGCTACAGTAAATAAGATAAATTGTGATTTGTCGGAGTAAGTAAAAAAATACTAAAATATGGAGGAATCAGATATGTATGATGATCTTATACCGAGGATAGATGAAATTATTAAAAACGATAAAAAGAAAGCACATTACGAACAGGTATTAAAGAATCCTAAGTCAACTTCAGAAGAAAAGGAAGAAGCAAAAAAGAAAATAGCTGGAGTAAAGGGATTTGAGGGGATGATTGGCAAATTTTAAGCAGATGGACATTCATTTGTTGGATTAAGATTGCCACACAATAGACTAGGAATTGGTGATATTGAACTTATAATCCGAATGCTTGGTAGAAGTATAGGGATTAAAAAGTGTCATCCCCATAAGTTTAGACGAACAATGGCAACAGTAGCGATAGATAAAGGAATGCCCATTGAGCAAGTTCAGAAGCTATTAGGGCATGAAAAAATAAATAAGACACTTCATTATGGTATGGTGAAGCAAAGTAATGTGAAGAATGCACATAAAAATTTATAGGTAGGTGATTTGATGACTAAATGGAATGTGGTAAAACTTGGAGAGGTATGCTCTATAAGCTCAAGTAAAAGAATATATGCCAGAGAATATCAATCAGAAGGTATTCCTTTTTATAGAGGGAAAGAAATAATTCAAAAACATAACGGTAATGAAGTTTCGACGGAGTTGTTTATCACTAGGCAAAGATATGAAGAAATTAAAAATAAGTTTGATGTTCCTCAAAAGGGAGACATTCTTTTGTCTTGTGTAGGTACATTAGGAGTTTCTTGGCTTGTTGACGAGGAAGAGTTTTATTTTAAAGATGGTAATCTTACTTGGTTGAGATGTAATAAAAAAACAACACCACAATTTCTGTATCTTTGGTTAAATTCACCTGAAGCGCAGAACCAAATTGATGCAATGTGTATCGGTTCTACGCAAAAAGCATTAACAATTGAAACGTTAAAAAAGTTTGATATAACATTACCTAGATTGGAAATACAGGAAAAAATTTGCGAAATAATTAATCCAATAAGTAAGAAGATAACTGTTAATCGCGCGACAAATAGGAATTTAGAAGAGCAAACACTTGCACTATTCAAATCATGGTTTATAGATTTAGATCCTTGGTCAGGAGAAGTACCTTCATCTTGGCACGAGGGTGCACTTGGAGAGTATGTGACCATTAAACGAGGAGGGTCTCCTAGACCTATCAAAGACTTTATTTCAGAGTATGGTTTAAGGTGGCTGAAAATTTCAGATGTGTCAAAACTCAATTCGCCGTATGTAATTGATATTAAGGAACGTATAAAAGAATCGGGATTAAAAAAAACTGTATTGCTTAATAAAGGGAGTTTTGTTTTATCAAATAGTGCTACTCCAGGGATTCCAAAAATATTAGATGTTGATAGCTGTATACATGATGGATGGTTATACTTTTTGGACTCACAGTTATCAAACCAGTTTTTATATTTATTTTTTAAGCACATACGACCAAACCTTGTGGCTATGGGGAATGGTAGTGTTTTTACGAATCTCAAGACTGATATTCTAAAGGCGTACCCAATTGTAAAACCCGATAATAAAACATTAAATGATTTTGATGAAGTTGTACTACCTATGTTTAAAGAAATGCAACGAGTTGCTAGAGAAAATCAGAAATTATCTAGTATCCGTGATACATTGTTACCTAAATTAATGTCAGGAGAATTAAATGTTGCTGACCTAGATATTTAGTACGATAAATTTTAATTTATATTGAGGAGAATGCTATGGGTGATTATGATTTTACTTATGAATTACCAAATAACTTTCATAAGCGTGTTATTCAGTATTTGCAACAATCTGAGATGGTAAATATAGCAGAAGTATTTCGACGATTTGAATATGAATATGAGGATGTTGGTTTAGCTTATTATGCAGGACTTTCAGGTGATAATTGGAATAAGAGAGCTCTTGATTTTACATTAGAAGGTTCTGAGAATGATATTACTATATTGAAAAGTGCAGATTGGATATTAAAAGATGCGATTAATAAATCGCTTAGACCAAGTGTGTCAGGATATCTAGTGAGAAATATTACATATTTTATTGTTGATATTTTTGATACTGGTGCAAACATACATGCCTCCAACGAAGAACGATTAAATGCCGATATTGAAACTGCTAATGTGGTACTAAGTGATTTAATTAAGATTGGTGAGCGTGTGTGTTTGAATTCTATGTATGATGCTAAAAGTTCTGAGAATAGTATTAATGATTATTTTAGGGATATGCTGTTAATGAGGTTAAAGATCAATCGCGTCATGGAATATCAGCAAGTGGAAAAGATGCAGGAGAAGTGGATATTTTATTAACTAAAGATAACCAAGAAATAGCTATTTTTGAAGGATTAAAACTGGATAGTGTAAGAGCTGAGTATATTACTGAACATATAAATAAGGCAATTTCTAATTATAATGCATTGGGAACAGCCACTTTTGTTGTCGCCTATGTTAGTGCGGTGGATTTTGAAGGCTTTTGGGAAAGGTATATTAACCATATAGAAGAATATCCATTTCAACTAGGCGTTAAAAAGGAGCTGAATATACAGGTACATCCGAATGCATCAACTCGAGTGGCAAATATGATACTCTCGAGAAATGGATATGACTTTCCTGTTTATTATATTGCACTAAAAATAAGTTAGTAAGATAAATTTAATATATGAAAGGATGTGAAACCAGTGACTGTTAATGAGAATACATTAGAACAAGCAATCATTTCTGAACTTCAGGAAAAAGGATATGAATATGTATATGGCCCAGACATCGACCGGGATTATCACGAGGTGATTTTGGAAGATTGCTTTCGGGCTTCTATGCTAAATATAAATCCAGGTATAACTCAAGAGATAATTTCTGAGACCTATAAAGAAATAAAAAATTTAGGGCTGTTAAAGATGGAAGATTTAAATGCATCTTTTCATAAGTACATTGTGGAAGGGGTGCCGATATCATACCAGAAGGACAATGAAAATCGTACATTTACAGTAAAGTTAATAGATTTTGATAATCCATCTTCAAATGATTTTAAAGTCGTAAATCAATATACGATTATTGAGTATAAAAATAAGCGTCCAGATATCTTAGTGTTCATCAATGGAATTCCAATGATCCTATTTGAATTAAAAAATATGGGCAGTGATAACACCACGATTGAACAAGCATATATGCAAGTCAAGAATTATCAGTTAGATATTCCAACCTTGTTCAATTACAATGCTTTTAATGTTATCAGTGATGGAATTGACACTAGAGTTGGAACTATTACATCTGACTATACTCGGTACATGGCGTGGAAATCAGAGGATGGCGAAAAGCCTGCAGAAAATAAAACGGATTTTTTCACAGTAGCACTTAATGGGATGTTTCTGAAAGAACGTTTGTTGGATATTATCCGAAATTTTATTGTCTTTCAGGATTCACAGGGTAAAACTATAAAAATATTAGCTGGTTATCATCAGTACTTTGCAGTTCGTAAGGCCGTAGAAAGCACTAGAAAGGCATTAAGGGAAAAGAGCCGTAAGGTCGGTGTTGTTTGGCATACTCAAGGTAGTGGGAAAAGTCTTTCAATGGTGTTCTATTCAGGAATTGTTGTAAGTGATCCGGAATTTGAGAATCCAACTATTGTTGTGCTCACAGACCGTAACGACTTGGACAATCAGCTTTTTGATACTTTTAGTGCTAGTTCAAAGTTGCTTCTGCGTCAGACACCAAAGCAGGCAAAAAATAGATCGCATTTAAAGGAACTACTAAAAGTTAAAGCCGGAGGAATTGTATTTACGACCATTCATAAGTTTGAGGAAGGCCGTGATATAATTAATGATCGGAGCAATATAATCTTCATGGCGGATGAAGCACATCGTTCCCAGTATGGAACTGAAGCTAAACTTGATAGAGTAACAGGTGAATGGAAATATGGAATGGCAAAACATATGCGTGATGCGCTTCCAAATGCTACATTCATCGGATTTACTGGAACGCCAATTGATATGAAGGATAAATCCACAATAGAGGTCTTTGGTAAATACATTGATATTTACGATATGACACAGGCAGTGGATGATGGTGCAACTGTACCGATTTATTATGAAAATAGAACACCAAAGTTAAAACTTGATGAAGAGATGCTTAAACGAATAGATAAAGAATATGCAGAGTTAGCTGGAGAATCGACTGAAATGGAAATAGAGAAATCAAAAACTGATCTTTCGGGAATTGAAGCGATTGTCGGATCACCAGACCGTCTCAACATGTTAGCTGATGATATTATTGCTCATTATGAGGATCGTCAATATGTTTTAACTGGCAAAGCAATGATTGTATGTATGACACGTAGAATTGCCATTAAGTTGTATGAAACTCTATTAAGTAAACGTCCAGGATGGGATAAAAAAGTAAAGGTGGTTCTTACATCAAGTAATAAAGATCCTGAAGAATGGCATGATATAACAGGGAATAAGGCATATCGAGATGGGTTAATGAATGAATTTAAAGATATTAACAGTGATTTCAAGATTGCCATAGTAGTAGATATGTGGTTAACTGGATTTGATGTTCCATCTATGGCAACCATGTATATTGATAAGCCGATGAAGGGGCATTCATTGATGCAGGCAATAGCTCGTGTAAATAGGGTGTATCAAGATAAAGAAGCAGGTTTAATTGTAGATTATATTGGGATTGCTTCAGAATTAAAAGCGGCTCTGAAGCAATATACCAAACGTGATAAGGATAAGGTGCCAGATCTTGGTATTGCTTATTCAATTGCAATGGCAAAATTAGAAGTTATGCGTGATATGTTTTATGGATTTAATTATAGTGGTTTCTTTGGAGAATCTGATATGGAGCGACTGAAAGTGATTGCTGAGGGTGTGGAGTTTGCTCTTGGATTTGAAGAAGAAGAATCTAAGGAGTACATCAGAGAAGCTACAGCACTTAGTCAAGCTGAGACGCTTTGTCGTAGTCTTATAGACGAAAGAGATAAAAAAGAAATTGAATTTTTTAAGTGTGTTAAGGCTGGACTATGTAAAGTAGGTGGCAAAGGTAAAATTACATCCAATGAGATTAATGCTCGAATTATGAAAATGCTTGAACAAGCTATTCAACAAGATGGTGTGGTTAATATCTTTGAACGTTCGGGGCAGAAAAATCCTGAGATTTCTTTATTATCAGAAGAGTATATGGCTCAAGTTCTTAGAATGAAACATAAAAATATAGCTGCAGAAATGTTACGTAGTTTATTAGAGGATAATATAAGAGTATTTGCAAGAACGGGCGTCGTGAAGGCACAGCTTTTCTCTAAAAAGATGCAAGATGTGTTGAAAAGATACAATAATAGAATGATAACAAGTGCAGAGGTCATTGAGGAATTATTAAATCTTTCAAAAGAAATGACAAAAGCTTATGCTGCAGGTGATGAGAAAGGCTTATCGCCTGAGGAACTAGCATTCTATGATGCACTTGTTGCTGATCCTGAAGTGCTTAGAAATATGGAAGATTCAATACTTATTGAGATGGCTCATGAATTGACGGCGCTTATTCAAAAAAGTAGGACTGTCGATTGGGATAAAAAACAATCAGCAAGAGCTTATATGCGAACTCAGATAAAGCATCTGTTACGAAAATATAAGTATCCGCCTGAACAAGCAAAAAATGCAATTGCTACAGTTATAAAACAGGCTGAACTTATGAGTGTAAATATGGTGGTAAAAGAGTTGTGATAGTATTGAAGGTGATGATTTGAGTTAAAAAAACATGAGACGTTGGATAGTAAAATCATAAAATGATTCTATTAAAAATTATATATTCTGTTATCAAAGTAGAGCTATTTGTTCCCGGCAAACTAAAAATGTTTGTCGGGTTTTTGTTTGTCTGCAATATGCATATTCTAAAAGTAGAACCAGCAAATGTGTTAATAAAACGCATATAAATGGTGTTTAGAATTACGCATTTCATAATAAGAAATAAAATCTCAAAAAAATGAAATATTATTATTGACAGGAAGGAAATTCTATATTATAATTCATAAGATGAAATTATATTTCTTGATGTGAAATGGGAGGGCGAAGGGATGTTAGAATATGTACAATATACCGTACCAAACGCTGAAGCACTAAGAGAGCAGATAAATAAAGTAAAAGGCGAGCGTTCAATGACAATGTTTGCAGACGATATAAAAAGGAGTTCTCCTAGTGTAAAAGTAAGCGCTTCTACAATTTCAAGAGCGTGTAACTGGTCAGGAGGTAATCCAGTAAGTATTGAGCTATTAAAAGCAATTGCTCGTATTGCGGATGAAGAATCAGGGGTTACAATAGAGACACTTGCAGCTTCTAATGGCATGCGATCAAAGGATGAAGACAGCTTACTATCAAAAAGAGATATAGCCGCAAGACGACGTAAGTCTGCAATGGAAATAGACAGGAGTACGGTAATGATAATTCAAGATGAAATCACCAGCAGAGGATATGTGGTGCAAAAACTTAGAGGGTTATATAATTGGCATTCTCTTCAGGGGTATATGGAGCAGCAGGATCGAGTTTTTCCTCGTAATTATAATTTTGGATTTTATGTTAGTGGAATGTCTCCATGTAGCACTTGGAAGTTCGGGCTTTGTACTATGAAGCTGAATGAAGATTCGAATGAAAATACCATTGAGGCTCATGTTGGAAATTTTATCAATAAAATAGCTTCAGTGTTTGCTAGTGATAGTTTTGAGTGTGAGTTATATGAAACAGAAAAGTATTCATTTGTGTTTGCGGATATGAAGATGTATGACGCTTTCTTAAGTCGCATAAATAGCCATGAGATGATGGTTAATGGTCTTATGACAGCAATATTAGTTGATTTAGAGAAGCATTGTGTTTTGAAAGAAATACAACTTCAGAGATATGACGGTGCTGAAGCAAGTTCGTTCTTTAAGGTTCCAACTCTTCAAAATGAAGATGATATAGAATCGTTCGAACAAGTATATTTTGAAGATGAGGGGGATCTATAGATGGTAAAAAAAAATAGATGTACAAGTACGCAGTTATATACAACGCATGGAAAGAAGAAGAATCAAGGTAAACTCGCAATAGTAAATAACCAATTGGCGTTATGTTATACAGAAGGCAAAGATGAGGATGTGGTTGCATATACGCCACTGGAAGAAATAATGCAGAAATCTTGTATGGTATTACCGAGTTATCAGTTAGATTTTTAAAGCCAAAGGAATGTTACCGTCGAAGGGGTACGGTACAGTAATAAAACAGAAATTTTACCTGCTAGTGCAGTTCGAATGAGTAACCGGCCGGGGTAGATTATAGTAGTATCAGTTTATGGTACTATGCTATTAATCTATCTCGGCTTTTTTTTATTAAATAAGATAAGGGGGAAGGAAATCATGTTAGAACCAATTAAGGATTTACAAAATCATATAGTGTGTTATGCGGATGCTAAGACTGGTCTGCTAGAATCAAAATACAAAAGGCAGATCACAAGGACGCATCTTCCTATAGGTGGCAATTTTACTATTATTAGAGATAAGACAGAAACAGTTATTAAAAGAATAAGTACGATTGCTTTCGAGGTACATAGTTATTCGACAGCTGCATAGTATCCATAGAGCTGCAGGACGGCCAGGATAAATACCTATTATTAATATAGGTATTTATCCTGGCCATTTTTGTTTTTAAATTTATCAGGTAGTTTTTTAAATAGGGAATTAACATACCTATTTAATTATAAATATTAAGGCATAAAGAGAAAGTGGTGAAAAAGTGTTGAGATCTAATGAAAGAATAGAAGTTCTTTTCAGCAGAAGTCCAACGAGAAGGTACTATTAGTAATTGCAATAAGGATAAAAACTTAAAAGTTTCATTAATTAAATGGCTCATTTTTTGAACTAGATAAGCATTAACAAAAATAAAATCACAAGGCCTGATTAGCTATAGGGCATTGGGATACAGATATCGGAACCTTAACAGCGAAAGCTGTAAAAGGTGCGATAGAGGTACCCTTTATTTTCTATGGGCTAATCAGGCTTTTTGCGTTGAGTACTTCTATAGCACCAATATTTGTATTCCTTGCCCTTCTGCAAGAAACAGGCAGAAAGGACAAGAGAATGAAATTAAAGATTCGTTATGAAAAAAGGTATGAAGTATTAGAGGTTAATAGTGAGGAGATGTGGGTTACTTTTTCTCTTGAAGATGGACAAGACCTAACACAAGAAGAGAAGGAAAATCGTATTCAAGATGCTTTTGAGAAAGAATTCAATAGACCAGATTACAATAATTGGCACAATTTTGATCGTCATAGAGGAAATCTGAAAAAGCAGTTTAGAAAAGATGACCAAGAGCCTGATACCAGTGACGGAATGGCTACAGTAGCGGATAACTCACAGGAAGAAAAATTAAGTCAGCAGTATGAATATGAGGAGTTGTGCCAAAAACTCCGAGAGGTATTGAAACCTGAATATGCTGAGGTCATCATTGCTGTTTGTTTAGAGGACAAGACCCCAGAAGAATATGCAGTAGAAAGAGGGGAAAAGAGAGATACGGTGTACAAGCGTTTACAAAGAGCCAAGAAAAAGTACAAAGAAATTTTATAAAAGTGTCCAATCTGCCCCTCTCTTAAGGTTATTAAGTGAGGGGCGACCTCAATTAAATTCAAGGAGGTAATTCTTATGAGCGAATTACAAATTTTTAATAATACGGAGCTTGGCTCTATACGTACACTTATGATTGATAGTGAACCATATTTTGTAGGTAAAGATGTAGCACAAATTATTGGTTATACAAACCCTCAGAAAGCTATCAAAGACCATGTTGATGAGGAAGATAAAAAGGTGAACGAATCGTTCACCGTCAACGGAACAAAGGGCATTCTCATTAACGAATCTGGTCTCTATAGCCTTATCCTTTCAAGTAAGATGCCAAAGGCGAAAAAGTTCAAACGTTGGGTTACATCAGAGGTTCTTCCTGCTATTAGAAAACATGGTGTTTATGCAGCAGAGGAATTACTTGATGACCCGGATATGTTGATTGCAACACTTACAGAACTGAAAGTAGAGCGTGAAAAGAATAATTCACTTATAGCTACTATGGCAGTTCAAAATCAGCAGATTGTGGAGATGAAACCGAAAGCTAGTTACTATGATGTAGTACTTAACTGCAAAGACCTTGTTGCTATTTCCGTGATTGCTAAAGACTACGGCTGGAGTGCCAAGAAAATGAATCAATATCTTCATGATAAGGGTATTCAGTATAAGCAAGGTAACAAACTATGGCTATTATATCAGAAGTACGCTGAGAGGGGTTATACAAGTACTAAAACTCACAGTTATCCAGGAAGTAATGGAACGATGCATACTAAGGTGCATACCTATTGGACCCAAGCAGGAAGATTGTTCATCTACGAATTATTAAAAGCAGATGGTATCTTGCCTACCATGGAACAGGAGGATTAATTTATGTCAATTAATAAATTCAATGAAGGGGGTATTACGACCCTGTTACGTATGAGGCATTAACAAAAATTGAGAAGGAGGAACGAGCAGCACGTAAGGCGGCTGCTTTTCGTCCTATGGTATATATTTGTAGTCCTTATGCTGGTAATATCTAAAAAAATACAGGGAAGAATTACACCTACAGAGTTGTTAATTTTGTTACAGGTGATTAAAAATATTTGTTTTACAAGAAGCAGGCTATTGAAAAAGAAGAGCATTGCAAGTTGGTTGAAAGAATGACGAAGTTAGACTTCTACAATATGAAACGGGCTTCGGATGGCTTTGAGATGATCGATGTGATTTTTAAAGAAATCTTTCCAAAGTATGGATTTACAGTAAGGGATGGTCAAGTTGGTTTAACCAAGCATATGTATAAGAATCTTCGGGATGGAAGAATGGATTTATGATGTGGCTGTTGGACTTGGTAAAACCCATGCATATTTGGTGGCTGCAATCGTGATTGCCAAAGAGCTTTCCAACCTGTGGCGTGTACCTACGCCCCTAATGTTAATGTCAATATGTTTCTATGCGAAAAGTGGAAAATGTTTTTCTGCACTTTTAGGAATCTACTCCTTTCGCGTAGTTTCTATTTTACCTTTTGTTCTATATGAATTTCCTGTTATCTTTATTACATGTGAATGGTGGAGTAATCGATCTAAAATTGCATTTGAAATTGTTGAATCTCCAAAT
>JAOASG010000059.1 GCA_025210235.1 Vallitalea sp. | reverse complement strand
CAAGAATTATTGGGACATGAAAGTCCAAAAACTACACAAGTATATGCAAAACTTAATACGCAAATAATACATAATCAATATAAGCTACATATGATTGCTTAAATAATTAAGTCGGTTAAATGCCGGCTTTTTATTATACAAAAATATACTAAGAAATGGGGAAGGAGAATGATATTTACACCGGAGCAAATTAAATTAATTACAAGCTATGGAGTATTCGCCATATTATTTTGTTCTCTTTTGGTATGGGTTCTAAGAGAAAATAATAAAAGGGAACTTAGATATCAAGAAACAATAGATAAATTTGGTGACATACTTCATAACCAATTAAAACAACTTGAGAATACAGTAGAGGATATTAAAGAAATGGTAAAAAAATAAGAAAGGATGATACTATTATGAAAGTTTGTTTAGATGCAGGACATTACATATTTACACCAGGAAAAAGAACACCAATATTTGAAGATAGCGGATTATTTATTCACGAGGCGGAACAAAACTATCCCATAATGTTTAAACTTGTTAAATACTTAAATATTAATGGGATAGAGACAGTTATTACAAATAATGATATTAACTATAATATGAGCTTAAGAGATAGAGTAAATATATCAAACAATAATAAAGTTGATATATTTATTTCTATACATAAAAATGCTATAACTGGTAGATGGCAAACAACAGCTAAAGGAATTGAAACGTATTGCTATAAGTTTGGTGGAAATGGAGAAAAGTTAGCAAAACAAATTCATGAGCAGCTAATGCTTGAATGTGAAATGAAAGACAGAGGAGTGAAAGAAGGTAACTTCTGTGTAATAAGAGAGACAGAAGCACCTGCCGTATTGTTAGAATTAGGATTTATGGATTACAGGCCAGAAGCCGATCAGATGAAAGACGAGAATTGGCATAATAAATATGCTAAAGCAATAGCAAAAGGTGTATGTAAGTATTTCAAAGTTGATTTTAAAGAACATAATAACTTAACACCTATAGTAAGTGGTCCAACTGCGACAATGGAACAAATGATGCAATGGGCTAAAAATAAGGATACATCACAAGAGTTTAGTAATCTTGCAAGTATGTATTATACAATGGCTCAAAAGATTGGTATTAACCCTGTTTTTGCTTATGCTCAATTTGCACATGAAACAGGGTTCTTATATAAAATTCCTAGTTCAGCAGGACTAGACGCAAGCTACCATAATCCATGTGGACTGAAAATAAAGAAAGGGGGCGGAGATTATCAATCTTCTGCACATAAGAGATTTAATTGTTGGGGAGATGGTATAAGTGCTCATTTAGATCACATTGCATTATATGCAGGAGTGAAAGGGTATCCTAAACAAGATACTTTGGATCCTAGACACTTCAATTGGATATTTGGAAATGCAAAATATATTGAACAACTTAGTGGAAAGTGGGCTCCAAGTAAAAATTATGCAGATAAGATACTGAAATTTATGAAAGAAATTGAAACAACAAAAGTCAAAAATGATGAACTTGAAGATAAGGACATTAAAATCAAAGAGTTAGAGGAGCAAGTAAGAAAATTGACAGAGGAGACAAGAAACCTTAAAAATAGAATTAGTATTATGAAGGCAGGAGCAATGGAATTAGCACAGATGTAAAAGACTTGTTTAGGTAAGAAAATAATAAAAAATAGATGGGAGAGAAATATTTATGAAAGAAAAATTAACAGCGTTATTAGAGGTTAGAAAGATTATTGCTTTACTTGTTACTATTTTATTTTTTATATTGTGTATGATGGGGAGTATTGGTCCCGAAAAAGCATTTGAAGTAGTACTAATGGTAATTGCATTTTATTTTGGGAAGTCTACAGCATTAGATAAGCCTGAATAATGGAGAAATAAGCCTACTTCCTTCATGGAGTAGGTTCTTTTTTTGTGTTACTTTATCCCTAAAAGAAACTTCTGTATAGTTACAAGATAAGCTTACTTCAATAATGTTTTATGCTTAAAAAGAAATTTTTTAAGAAATAGAGAAACCTAGACTTTGCTAGTAATATCCCTCTTTTTTTATATTAATATAAGATATTAATATGAAATGCAATTATTGTAATTTATTATCAATTTTGATATTATAAAGGTATAATTTTAGGGAGGTAATTAGTTGTGGTTAAATTAAAGCAAATATATGTAGGCAAAGCTGACGGAAAAAAAGAGGCGCTTTATAAAGAGGACTTTGAAAACTATTTTTACAACTATAATGATATTTATAATCAAACTTTAGAACCAGATAAGTATCTAGTATTAGGCAAAAAGGGAACTGGAAAGACAATATTAGGGGAATATATAAATAAGCAAGCTCAATATACACCTTTATGGTTTTCGAAAACTTGTTCTTACAAAGACTTTAAGTTCCATGAATTGAAAAATTTGACAACTAATGATATACAGCCTAATGAGTATTTAGCTATATGGGAATGGATTATGTTGATTGAATTAGCCAGGTTATTATTAACTGATGAAAATATTAGCTATTCCAAAGAAAAAGAGTCTTTAAGAATATTTATCCAAGATAACTTTGGCAATTTAAAACTTAATGTTAATAAAATTATTGAAATTACAAAGAGTAAAAAATTAAGAGGTGGCATATCATTATTTAAGCTTTCAAAGGAAAATGGTTCATCAACAAAAAGTGAGACAGGCTATTATTTAGATTATTTAGAGGATTTAAGAGAAACTGTAATTTCTTTACTAGAAGGATCAGATAGTAGATATACACTTATATATGACGAATTAGATGATAGGTTTAGAAATAACGATCTTTATAAACATAGTATTATTAGTTTGATTAAAGCAACGGATAAGCTTAATTTAACTATGTATGAGTCAAAGATAAAATGTAAAGTTATTTTATTATTAAGAACAGATATATTTATGTGTTTAAATGATCCAGATTTAAACAAGGTAGAACAAGATAATTCAATTGTTATTGATTGGGGAAATAATACTGATAAATATTCACCACTAATTGAATTAATACTTGTTAAAGTAAAAAAATCTATTCCTGAACTTGAAGTATATAACAATAAAGATCTTTTTAAGCTACTGTTTCCAAACAAGGTTAAAGGAGAGTTTCCAGAGCGCTTCTTATTAAGCAGGACATTATTTAGACCACGAGATGTGATTACATATTTAAATATCATTATCAATAAGTATCCTGAACATAGTTGTTTTGGATGGCAAGGGTTTAAAACTCTAGAAAAGAACTATTCACAATATTTGCTTAAAGAAGTGCGCAATGAACTTTGTGGACATGTATCTAATGAAGTTATTGATGATGGCTTATTACTTCTAAAACAGTTTAAAAAAATTACTTTCTATTATAATGAAATAAAGGAATATTTCGAAGCTAGAAAAAGTTTATATAAACATATTGATCTAGAGGATACTTTAAAACTATTCTTTGATTTTAATATATTGGGTAATAGATATATGACTAATAATAGAACTCATTCAAAACATCATTATTCTTGGGCTTATAGAGAAAATGCAACAATCGATTTTGATAAAGAATTTGTTATTCACAAAGGTCTGAGAAAAGGTATACTTTAATAAAAAAAGGAACCTATTAAAGGTTCCCTTTTAACCGGAGTTCATTATATGACTCCACATATCCGAAACACATATTTATGTGTTCACTATAGTATATGAGAATTATACATAAATTATATAAAAATGTCAAATAATTTTATATTAACTTTAAATGTACTATTAACATAACAATTAATTTGATAGGCTTTCTTTTAGACTAATCTATTTATGTATAAAACTTTATACTATTAGCCATCGACAGATATAATAATAACATTGTTAATCATGACATTAACACGGCAGATGTAAATAATGAGAAAAAATTATATCAACTAAATGTCAATTTAATATACATATCTACTAACCTGCCATTAGTAAAGGTGGGTTATTTTTATGTAAAATTAGGTATAAAAGTTTTTAAGTAATATAAGTAAATATAAGAAATGCATAAATTGTAATAACTAAATAATAGAAT
>JAOASG010000058.1 GCA_025210235.1 Vallitalea sp. | reverse complement strand
GATAGTGGAATGATACCATATACATGTTATATGGCAGAAAAAAGCTATATAAAAGCAAATCCAGAAATTATTCAAAAATTTACTAATGCAATATATAAAGGTCAAATATGGGTTGATGAACATACCCCTGAAGAAATTGCTCAGGTTATTCATCCACAATTTAAAGATACAGATAATAAACTACTAGTTCAGATTATTACTAGATATAAAGACCAAGGAACTTGGAGAAAAGATCCTTACTTTGGAGCAATCAAAAATATAGAATAAATTTTAGTATTTGTAATAAGATGGTAAAGGTAAATATATTTAATATTTCCTTTACTATCTTGTTAAAATACCATCTTACTTATATTTATACTTACCTCTTTCATTGCCAATATCACATCTTCTACATTATCATTTAAATGTTGTTTAAATGTACCTGCTCCAATTATTCCTATTGGTTTTGACTCTCCCGCATATAATGGTATACCAATACGTAAAATATTTTTATTAATAAAACCATTATCCAAAACATAACCATTCTCTTTAAAATGTAATTTAAATTCTTCAAAATGTTCAATACAACTATGACTCATATAACATTCTTCAATACGTTTTTGTTCCACTTCATCTAAATGGACAACATAAGGCAAAGCCCAAGTTAAAGCTTGTTCATAATAATGACAAGTACCTATACTCATCATAGTAATATTATCTTTATGTGCCTGTTTTGTTAAAACTGTAAATTGATCATTAGAATATCCTAGTAATATTAAGCTAATACCAAACCGTTCACTTAACTCCACCAAATATTTTTTAGCTACTTGTTTTAAGTAGGTCCATCTATTATTTTTCTCTGCTAAGGTGAAAAATTTTAATCCTATTATATATTTATTATCTGAATTCTTTTGAATATAATCACAATACCGTAGTGTATGAAGATAGCGATTTAAACTACTAACATTAAACCCTGTCATTTCCTGTAGCTTATTAAAGCTAACTTGCTCTTGTTTTGCAATTATTTCTAGAAGTTTTAATCCCTTCTCTAAAGCTGGCGCTGGAGTTACAGACATATTATCACCATACCTTTCTATATTATCAAATATAAGTAATTGCAAACTACTGATTCTTTACAATATGTTGGATTCCCTCTTGTAATAAGAACTACATATTATATGTAAAGAATTTAAACTTTTAGTTTTGCAATTACCTATTATGTATGTATTAAATTATAAGTCTTTTTTTATTATATAAACTATTGCAACTAAATACAATAGTCCTGCAAAACCAAATAAAACTTGGAATATATCAAATGAAAATAGTTTCCACTGTGGGTTAATTAATTGAATAATACTTGTGCTTATGTTAGTACTAATAAACGAAAACAAAGCTGTAATAGCTGAATTTACAGCAATATACGATAATCTATTTTCATGATCAGTTAACGCTAAATTTACATTAAATTTAGATATATTAAATCCTATCATAAATATACCATTTATTAAAACAAATAAAAAGTAGATTATATGAGAATTTACATGTATGAAAAACCATAAAAAATGAGTTGATGCATAAAATAAACCAGTATATTTAAGAATTTTTTTCCATCCAAAACGATCTACACCTGCTCCCCATACTTTAGCAAGAAGCAACTTAATAATAGCAGTAGTACTTGCTACAAAAGCTATAAATTTATATGATAACTTAATATATCTAATTGCATATAAATTAAAAAATGGCCTAGCGAAACTAAATGCAAACATCCATAGTAAAGAAAATATAATAAAATCTCTATATTTTTTATCTCTTAATGGTAAAAATAATATTTTTTTTAGTGAAATTTTATTATTTGTAATTATATCATAATCATCTAGTTTTGTAATAATTAATAACTCCCCAATTGCAAAGAAAATACTTACTATAAAAATAATAATAAACAACTTAGTTGTATGTGTATAGTGATCAAGTATTTTCCCTATACATAAAGGTATAAGTATAGCAATTCCATTAGCTATTAAGTTTCTAGTTGAGTAATATCTCCCTTTTCTATCCATAGGAATAATTCTATCATTCCACGCTAGAAATATTCCTCCCATTAATGACCCAAACGACATAGAAGTAAATATAATAAATAATAAAATAACAAAACGTAAATTCTCTACAAATGGTAATAATAAAACAAAATAAAAACTACAAAACCTTAATATTCTTAGTATTAAAACCATTTTTTTTGGGCTTTTAAACTTTTCATATATAACAGGAGAAAATAATTGAAAAACATTGGTTAAAGCAATAAATCCAAGAATATATCCTATTTCATGGTCTGCTAAACCTAAAAATATAAAAAAACTTGTAAAAATTAATCCTCCAGGAGCCACTATTGCCTCAAAAATATTACGTATAGCTATACATAAGAGAAAAATATTTTTTTGCTGAAAAATTCTTTTTTTATAGCTTCTCATATATAATTATCTCACTTTCATATATAGTAGTATTACTTTTATATATAATACCACATTTCATAAAAATAATCTATTTATATCTAATACTACTTGTTCACTCTTTTATTTCTTCTCACATATATTATTATATATATAAAATTTTTTTCATGAAACTAATTCATAAAAACTAAAAAATCAATACTTAGGTAATTTTACAATTTAGTAAAGGAGATATTTATTTTGAAAATTATAAATAAATATGAACTAAAAGAAAGCAAAGTATTTTATTTATCTCCTAATCAACAAAAAACGATAGACTTAAAATTAAATAAAATTTCTAAACCTTTACTTTATGGAAGAGTTTATGATAAACATAAAAACCCAATTTCAAATGCTTCTATAACACTAGCCTATTATAATAGACCTATAATAACTAAGGTATATACAAAGACAAATAAATGCGGACAATATCTAATATATGATATTGCTCCCAATAAATATATAATACATGTTAACCATCCAAAATATATGCCTATAAAAATAATCAAAACCATAAATCATCCGATAAAAAAGAACTTATATTTAGAACCCTTTTTATTCATTAAAGGAATTATGTTTAAACATACACAAAAAAAGAGATACATTGTAAAACAAAAAACAGATAACAGCAATAACTATGATATAGATATTATTTTTTATCCAATAAAACATTTTTCAAAAAAATAAAACCTTTATTTATGAGAGTTAAAAAAAAGAGGTGAGTATATGACAAGTTATGATAAATATGATATATCATATAGTAAAGAAATTACTTCTGAAGGAAGACAGGAAAATCATATAGACTTAACATTAAATGAAAATACAAATACAAAAGTTGGTATTATTACTGGTACTGTATTAGTTAATGGAGATGTAGTTGCTAATGCTACAGTTAAATTAAATACTGCAGATATGATACCCTATGCTCATATTAACACTAATATAGAAGGACAATTTACATTTACATCTATTCCATCTGGTTCTTATTTAATAGCAGCAACTAAGGAAGGCTATACTCTATCAAACCCTATGTCCATTACTGTAAGACAAAATAAAACAACAAATGTTACTTTAAAAATAAAAGAAGATCCGAACGCAAATAAAAATATTATCTTTGGAATTGTTAAATCCGATAATATACCAATAGAATACGCTTATGTTCAACTATATAAAAAAGAAGCAAAAAAAGATATATATATAGGTAAATCAGTTACAAATGATACAGGACAATATTTATTTATTGATCTTGATGACGGTAGCTATTATATAAAGGTTAGTAAGATAGGTTATTATGAAACAAGCTCACAGATAACAGATATATCAGATAAAGAATATGTGACTCTAAATATCGCTCTAACCCCAGACCCAGCTGCAAATACAGGCGTTATTTGTGGTATAATCATTGATAATGCTACAAAACAACCTATTTATAATGCTCTTGTAGCTCTTTATACTATTGAAGGTAGTGTAGAAACTTTAGTAAGATTAACTAGAACAAACGTAGAAGGAAAGTATTTATTTGGAAATATTATTTCTGGAAAATATAGAATAAAATCCACAGTTCAAGCTTATGAAAAATAACACAAAAGTATAAATAATATAATACAATATAATATATTAAAATATTTAGGAGGGCAAAATGTCTCCTATAGTAAAAATTCTCAATATTTCTTATACTTATCATACACGTGAAGGAGAAACTAAAACTTTAGAAGATATTAATTTAGACATAAATAAAGGAGAGTTTATAAGTATAGTAGGTCCAAGTGGTTGTGGCAAATCTACTTTGCTATCACTTATCTCTGGTCTTTTAAAACCTTCTATTGGAAACATAATATTTGATAAATTATTAATTAACAATAACTCTCACTATATTGGTTATATGCTTCAAAAAGACCATCTTTTTGAATGGCGTACTGTATATAAAAATATACTTTTAGGACTTGAAATTAGTAATAAATTATCACAAGAAAATCTACAATATATTGATAACTTAATGAAGCAATACGGTCTATATAGTTTTAAAAATTATAAGCCTTCCCAACTATCTGGAGGCATGAGACAAAAAGCAGCTCTTATAAGAACCCTAGCTTTAAACCCAGAAATATTATTACTAGATGAACCCTTTTCTGCTCTTGATTATCAAACAAGATTATCTGCTGGAGATGAAATAGGTACTATTTTAAAAAAAGAAAATAAAACCGCTTTATTAGTTACTCATGATATAGCAGAAGCTATATGTTATAAAAAACAACATATAGCTTTATATTTAAAATAACCTTATTTTATTTAATGGCCATAATCTAATTACAACTTTTCCTTCAATATTTTTCTTATCTATACATCCAAAGTTTCTACTATCAAGACTATATTCTCTATTATCTCCAAGTACAAATAATTGACCTTCTGGTACAACAAATGGACACTCAAGATTTCTTTTATCTGTAATCCCGTTTATGTAATGTTCATCCAATTCTTTTCCATTAACATATACTTTTCCATTTTTGATATCTATTGTATCACCTGATAAACCTATAACCCTTTTAACAAATCTCATTCTTGGTTCATCTTTCCTAAACTTACCTATTGTATCTTTTACACATACACCTATTGGACTACCATCAAAACCCTGTTCTTTTTCTTCTAAAAAAACAATTATATCACCAAACTTCGGCTGTGAAAATAAATAACTTATTTTTTCAGTAAACAAAAAATCATTTTCTATTAAAGTACTTTCCATAGAATGTTGTTGAACTTTTGTTGATGCTAACACATAACTCTGAATTACTATTACACAAATAGAAACTACAACTATAAATACAACAATATCTTTAACCTCTTTTAAAATTTTTTTACTCATTAACTATTTCTCTCCCTTAAAATTATTAATACTAAGTATGTTAATATCTTTAATATATTATGTTGCTATTTCATATCATTTCAAGATATTTTCTTAATATACTATTATCTTCCTTGCCAGAATAATAAAATGTTACTTTACCATTATTACTGCTAGATGAATAATCAGCTTTTTCTAATATATTTTTCAAATGTTTTACTGTACCTATATTCCCATCCATAACTTCAATGTGACTTGGAAGTATCTCATTAAAATATTTCTTATAAAACGGAAAATGTGTACAACCTAATACAATAGAACTGTATGTGCTCAAATCATAAGGCTTTAATTTTTCTTTTAAATAAGGAACTACTATTTTTCTTTCAAATATATAATTTTCTGCGTATTCAACTAACCTTGAAAGAGCAAGTGAATCCACTCTAGAATTGGCATCAACTTTTCTAACTAAATTTTGATATTTTTCTTCTTTTAAAGTTAATTCTGTTGCGGTTACTAACACTCTTTTTTCTTTATTTTTTTCAATAGCATATTTAACAGCTGGTTCCATACCAATAATAGGAAAATCATATTTTTCTCTTAACTCTTTAACCGCAATACTAGTTGCTGTATTACATGCAATTACTAAGACATCTATTCCCTTTGATATTAAAAAATTAACAACATCAAAAATATATTCCTTAACTAACTCCTTCGGCTTAGTACCATATGGAGCATTAATGGAATCTGCATAATATATGTATTCCTCATTTGGTAATATCTTAAGAGACTCATTTAAAACTGTAATTCCACCAATTCCTGAATCAAAAAAACCTATTTTCAATTATCTCACCTTTATTATTAAAATATGCATCTATTTTATATATAAATTATTATACTAAAAATTACTTTTTGTAAATTAGTATATATAATTACATATTTAAATTTCTCACTATAATTATTACTCAATACGACTGTTTATTATTATAAACTATTTAATTAATTGCTTCAATAGTATAATGCTTTTAATTTTATTAGTAATAATATAATTCTATAAGATTGTAATATAAAAAAAGCAACCGTTAAAGGTTACTTCTTTTATTAACAACATAACTTCTCACATAATTATTTTAGACTACATATTAAATGAATACTTTTAGATGAATTGCTAATCCCCAGTTATCTATAAATTAAGTAAATATATAAGATTATATATTATTAATTTATGTATAACAGCAATATTTCATTTAAGCGTTTCTTGAAATACTACTCGACATTACACTACTGTTTTTATTATCAAAAAAAATACCATACACATCATCTACAGTTAATTTTAAAATGTCAATTACCTTAGTAACCTCTCTTAGATTAAAATCAACTATTCCTAATTCCTTTCTATTATAGGTCTTTTGTGTTATTGATAATTTTTTTGCCATTTCCACTTGTGTAAATCCAACTGAAGCTCTGGCAGATTTTAGTTTATAAGTATTCATAAATCTCACCTCCCAGTACTTACCACTTGACAATTAAATCGTATCATACGATTAATTATGTGTCAACTAATAGTTTTAATTGCAATTACTAACTACAAATTAAATATCTCAATTAATATATGTAATATCAAAAATATTATTTAAGCTGTTTATACTACTTACAAATTATGTAAATTATTTAATATTATGTATTATTAACAACAAATAAAACAATTAAATTATTATATTTTTTTAATTTTTCAATTCTAACAATAATTTTTTACTTATAATATTATTTTGTAATAATAATCATATACTTAATATAAGAAAGTATATGGAATTGGTTTAATGAACATAGCTATCTATTCTAGAAAATCAAAAATTAGTGAAATCGGAGAATCACTAAAAAACCAAATTGAATTATGTAAAGAATATGCTTATCATAACTTTGAAGTTGATAATATTTATATCTACGAAGATGAAGGTTTTTCTGGTGGCAATATTCATCGTCCAAAATTTCAAAGCATGTTAAAAGGTATAAAAGACAAAAAGTTTAATATACTTATATGTTACCGATTAGATCGAGTTAGTAGAAATGTTCTTGATTTCTCAAATATACTCCAACTATTAACATTAAATAATATTCAATTTATTAGTATTAGAGATAACTTTGATACTACTTCTCCCATGGGACGTGCTATGATGTATATAACTAGTGTATTTGCACAACTTGAACGAGAAACAATAGCTGAAAGAATAAAAGATAATATGTATAAATTAGCTGAAACAGGTAGATGGCTTGGAGGAATAACTCCTCTTGGTTATAAATCTTCAAGAATAATAGATAATAATACAGGTAAATCAATCTCAGTTCTTTATAATATTAATGAAGAAGTAAATATAGTAAAATCTATTTTTAATAAGTATGAGGAATGTGGTTCACTTGTCAAGTTACAATCATATACATTAATTAATAAATTAAAAACAAGGAAAAATAATAATTTTAGTATAAGTTCCTTAAAGAATATTCTAACTAATCCAGTTTATATGGCAGCAGATCATATAGCTTATGAATATTTTATTGACAACGAAGCTTGTATCGATAATACAATAAACATCACCAATTTCACTGGTTATTATGGTATAATGGCATATAATAAACATGATGAAAGCAACCATAAAATAGTAAAAAAAGACATGAGTAAGTGGATTATATCAATTGGTACTCACTTCCCAATTATTTCATCTTCAGCATGGATTAATGTACAAAAGATGCTTAAAACTAATAGTCATAGTTCTATATATTCGAATAACAAAATAGCTTTGTTTTCCCCAATAATAAAATGCAAAAACTGCAACGTACCTTTAAAAATAATTCGTAAATATAAAGATAAAAACCTTCAATATTTTTATTATAAATGCCCTATTAAAGAATCTACTCATGGAACTAAATGTGACGTAAATAATCTAAATGGAGATAAATGTGAAACAAGTATTTTCAGTACTTTAAATACGTATCTATCTTATGATGATTTAATTAATAAATTAAAAATAGATATATTAGCTTCTTATAAGATAAACTCTAAGAAAAAAGAATTAGAAAATTCAATAAAAAAATCTCAAGAAAATATTAATTACCTTACCTCATTACTTAGAAAAAATTATTCTTCTCCTTCTTCTAAGTATATTATTGTAGAACTCGAAAAAATCGATGCCCAATTAATTTCTTATAAAAAACAATTAGAATTATTAATTTGTAAAAATAATACCAAATTAAACTTAAATAATATAATTCCTACTTCAGAATTACACACTCTACTTACATTTGAGCAAAAAAAAGAATTAGTAAACAAGTTAATAAAAAACATATATTGGGATGGAACTGATTTAGATATTAAATTCAATTTTTAAATGTATACCCTGCAACACGATTAGTTGTTTTTTATTAAATATAGCAGAAGCTATTAGTATGGGGGATAAAGTTGTCGTCTTAAGCAAAAGACCTGCAACTATAAAAAAAATATTTGATATAAACTTAACCGTTAAAAATAAAACTCCTTTTAATTCAAGAAGTGCTCCTGAATTTCGATATTACTTTAATTCTATTTGGAAGGAGTTGGATTTAAATGATGTCACCTGAACAAATAAAATACTTAAAAAAATTACAAAAAGAAAAAAAAATGGTACTTATGTATCAAATTATTATTCTATTACTACTTATAATTACCTGGGAAATATGTGCAATATATGGAATTGTCAACCCATTTATATTTAGTTCTCCAAGAAGAATAATAAAGGTTTTTATAGAAATGTTAATCGATGGTTCTATAATTTATCATATATGGATAACTTTATATGAAACAATTATAAGTTTTGCTCTTGGAACAATTTTAGGTATAATTATTGCCGTCATTTTATGGTGGAATAATAAAATCTCTAGGATACTAGAACCTTATCTTATAGTATTTAATAGTTTACCTAAAACAGCCCTTGCTCCAATTTTTATTGTTTGGTTAGGATATAATTCTAAATCAATAATTATAACAGCTTTAACAGTATCTATTGTTGTTACTATCATTAATATTTTAAACGGATTTATAAATGTAGATAAAGAAAAAATAAAACTAATACATACCTTTGGTGGAAAAAAAAAGGATGTATTAAAGAAAGTAATTATTCCAGCTAATTTTTCAAATATTATTAGCACTATGAAAGTAAATATTGGCCTTTCTTTAATTGGTGTTATTATAGGAGAATTTATAGCAGGAAAAGCTGGTCTAGGTCGTTTAATTATATATGGTATGCAAGTTTTAAAAATGGATTGGGTAATGATGAGTATTATTATTCTTGCATTATTAGCTACAAGCCTATATAAACTAATTGTAATTGCTGAAAAAAAAGCAAATAAACTTACTGAATAAAAGCCGATTTTTAAAAAAAGCCCATTGGATTTTATTTTTCCAGTAGGCTTCTATTTGTTTTATAACCGTGTATGGTATTTAGTTTTTCACATATAATTTAAAAAGCAATAACTATACCTTTATCGTTGGCATATGTTGAAGAAAGTCCTCTCATTTCTACAATAAAAATTTCTTTAAAATTATATTTTTTACTTATATCTTCTTTTAATTTTGTCGCTCTATTTATGCAATTACAATGAGCAATCACTAGTAACTTCTCTTCCACATTTGCTTTAGTATCTCCAATAGCTGCAATCATTTTACCTAATGCTTTATTAATGCCTCTTCCTTTATTTATCATAATTATTTCTCCACTGCCATTAGAACTTAATACTGGTTTAATGTTAAGCACATTCGCAATCGCTGCTTTAACATGACTCATTCTACCTGTTTTTACTAAATTATCTAATTTATCTAGTACAAATAATGTTTTCATATTTAGAATGAAGTTTTCCATTGCGCTTATTATTTGTGCGTATGTTTTATCTAGCTTAAATAAAGAATCCAGTTTTAAAGCTAATAAAACTTCTCCAGCTGATGCACTAAAAGAATCAAAAACATGTACTTTGCTACCGTTATTTTCATCCTCATAGATATCTTTGGCAATTACAGCACTATTATAACTTCCACTTAGTTTACTAGATAGAGTTATTACGAAAACATTATCTTCTTTTTTAAATTTATCTATAAAATCGGCTGGTGAAGGACAAGAAGTCTTCGGTACATGTTGACTATTATTCATATCTTTAACAAAATCTGTGACAGAAAATGAATCATTATCAATATATCTATTACCCTCAATTTCTATAGTGAGTGGAACTATTTCAATACCCATGTTCTCCTTCATTTCCCTAGGTATATCGCAACTACTATCTACTACTATCTTATAACTCATGATTTCCTCCCTTAACATATATGCCACGTTATATAGTTTTGATTACTACTTTAATAATACCATAGATAATCAGAATGTTAAAGTTTTTTATAGAATTTATAATACAGTAACTAATTAAATCAATAAGGAAACTTATTATATACTATATAAATTATTAAACAGCTGTCCCATATTAATTAAATCTTCTACTCCAACTAACTCTTTAACTGAATGCATAGCAAGCATAGGCACCCCAACATCAGCAGTTTTTATAGGAAGGAATGATGATATAATTGGACCTAAAGATTGACCTCCTGGAATACCTGATCTATTAACAAATTTCTGATATGGTATATTAGTCTTTTCACATAATTGTTGTACAATTCCTGATGTTTCACAATCTGTAGCATAGCTTTGTCTTGCACTTAATTTAATTACAATACCTTTATTAAGTAATGGTCTATTTGTTGGATCATGTTTTTCAGCTTTATTTGGATGTAATGCATGGGCAGCATCAGCCGATAATATAAATGATTCCTCATACATTCTATAGTGCTTAGATTTTGTTTTATTTAATGCTATAGAAATACGATCTAAAATATTAGTAAATAATAATGAATCTGCTCCTTGCTTTGTTTTACTTCCAATTTCTTCATTATCAAAACATGCGGCAATATTAATACCATTTTTATTTTCAACACTACTTATTGATTGTAGGCTTGAATAAACCATAGCCAGGTTATCCAATTTTGGAGCTTGAACAAATTCATTGTTTACACCAATAAAACTACTTTCTTCTTTTAAATAAAGGTATAGTTCAAAATCTAGTATATCATTTACTTCTACATTTAATTCTTTACCAATATAACTTATTAAATAATTATCTTTTTCAAGATTATCTTTAATTTGTCCTATTAATGGTATAGTGTCTATTTGTGGATGAAATTCCATACCTTTGTTAATTTCTCTATTCATATGAATAGCTAAACTAGGTATTGTGAGTATAGGTTTCTTGAAATCAATATACTTAATTACTGGTTTCATAAGATTATTAGATCTTAAAGCAACTTTACCAGCTAAAGATATTGGTCTATCTAACCATGTATAATAAATAGGTCCTCCATACACCTCAGTATTTAATGAAATATAATTTTCTGTATTTATCTCTGAAATAGGTTTAATTTTAAAACTTGGACTATCTGTATGGGATACTACTATTTTATAACCTACCTTATCAATATTTTGTCCTACTGTAAAAGCAATTATTGTCGAAGAATACGGAATAATATAATATTTTCCCCCTTTTTCAATTTTCCATTCATCTTTCATTAAAAGTTCATTAAATCCTGCGTTATCAAGCATTTTTTTACCTTCAATAACACTATGAAAAGGTGAAGAACTATTTCCAATAAAGCTCATTAAATCTTTTGCATATTCTACTTTTTTTCCCATCTTTTTATTCCTCTTTTCATTAAATTTAAATAATTGTAAAACTATATTCTGTTGATTTTTTAATGCAACTTTTATTCAATATAGAATCTCCATAAATAATCAGCCGCTTCTTCTGCATAATCAATGTTTATTCTTTTTGCTTCTTTTATGTTAACTATCTCATTGTTGTCACAAACATAAAGCTTATCAGATAATAAATCTAATCCATTATGCCTTAGATCTAATCCTATTGCTTTACATAATTTTCCCGGTCCATTTGTAAAATTTTTAATTTGATACCTATTTAGTTCACTATATGTTCTATTATACCTATTATATGTCATTTTAGATATATTTTCTATAGGTTCTACTCCTCTAATTAACACTGCACATGGATTACCCTCTTTTTCGGTTACAATATTAAAACAATAATACATTCCATATATAATGTAAATATATGCATGTCCAGCTTGTCCCCACATTACCTCTGTTCTAGGGGTTCTTCGCCCTCCATAAGTATGACAAGCCTTATCATCAACTCCTTTATAGGCTTCTACTTCCGTTATTTTAACAATAATTTGTTCCTCCATATTGTCATATACAATATATTTACCTAGTAAATCTTTTGCAACTTCTAATGTATCTCTTTCGTAAAAATCTCTACAAAGTTTTTTCATTATAACTTACATCCCTTAATTATTGTATTATAAGTTTTTGTACTCATCTACTTACTCAACTTTCCCACATCAATATTCTATGCAAATAAGCTAATTATAAGGCTTTGCATAATAAAAATATAGGTGTTTCTTTTATATATTTATTCTGTAAAACAAACCTATAACGCTTTATTTATCTACATTAAATTAAAGGTGTGAAGGTTGAGTTACTTAATTAATATTACAATAAAAGTATTGAAAGTTCTACCTCTATTTTGTATGATATAAATAGTTATTATCATTTTATATTTTTTGGTAATTCGAGGATACTTAAATAATTTTGGTAAATACGAAAGGAATAGTGATATACATGATATCTTTTAATATAACAGATATAAAACTATTTATGAATAATCTTTTTAGAACTCTGATGTTTGATGAATTTCAAGTTTCTTTTATAGAATTAAATACATTTACAAAATTTAATATCTCTTGTGATATAAACAAAAAATTTCTGTCATCAGATGAAATTGAAATCAACGAAGGTAGAGAATTAATAACATGGTCTGAAATAAAAGATATTATATATTATATTATTAAAGGCAATAAAACACCAACATATATGAAGATAGTTTTTACTTTGCCAAAAGATAAAATAGCAGATATGGTAACTAAAAATAATTTAAATACATTACCAAACAATATAAATGGTCTTTTCATTAATATATTATATGAAAACAATATTTTAAAATGTACTACTGGAAGTTCAGTAAATATTTTTACATTAGATAAAACTTTAGAGAATTATTGGGATAGTTCAGTAAAACTATTTTTCAAAAAGCATGATATAACAATATGATAAAATGTATTTGTTAGCACTCTTCTTAGATGAGTGCTAATTTTTTCTTGACAACTGTATTAATTAGATTTATTATATTTTATATATTTAAAAAGAAATTTAGGAGGAGTTAAAAATGAGTACTGAAAAAGGTAATTTATCCATACACAGTGAAAATATTTTTCCAATAATTAAAAAATGGTTATATTCTGACCACGACATATTTGTTAGAGAACTTATATCTAATGGATGTGATGCTATAACTAAATTAAAGAAACTTTCTTCAATGGGAGAAGCTACATTACCAGAAAATAATGAATTTAAAATTGAGGTTATTGTAGACGATAAAGAAAAAACTCTTACTTTTATTGATAACGGAATTGGTATGACAGATGAAGAAGTAAAACAATATATAAACCAAATTGCTTTTTCTGGAGCAGAAGATTTTCTAAATAAATATAAAGATAAAGCTAATGAAGATCAAATTATCGGACATTTTGGTCTTGGATTTTATTCAGCATTTATGGTAGCTGAAGAAGTTCAAATAGATACATTATCTTATAAAGAAGGTTCACAAGCTGTTCGTTGGATTAGCGATGGTGGTAATGAATATGAAATGAGTGAAAGTGATCGTACTGAAAGAGGTACTAAAATCACATTAAAAATTGGAGAAGAAGGAAAAGATTTCTTAAATGAATGGACCGTTAGAAGCACAATTGAAAAATATTGTTCACTAATGCCTGTAGAAATATATCTAACTAATCCAAACAAAGAAGAACCTCAAGTTGATGAAAATGAAAAAGACGATGAAGTTAAAGAACCAGAAAAACCAACACCAATTAATGATACTACACCTTTATATTTAAAAAAACCTAATGAGTGTACAGATGAAGAATATAAAGAATTTTATAGAAAAATGTTTATGGACTTTAAAGAACCATTATTTTGGATTCATTTAAATATGGACTATCCTTTTAATTTAAAAGGAATACTTTATTTCCCTAAATTAGGAAATCAATTTGATACTATGGAAGGTCAAATTAAATTATATAATAACCAAGTATTCGTAGCCGATAATATTAAAGAAGTTATTCCAGAATTTCTATTATTATTGAAAGGTGTTATTGATTGCCCTGATTTACCACTTAATGTATCAAGAAGTTTCTTACAAAATGATGGATTTGTTAAAAAGATTTCTAATTATATTACGAAAAAAGTAGCTGATAAATTAAACTCTCTTTACAAAAAAGAAAAAGAATCCTATGAAAAATTCTGGGATGATATTCATCCATTTATTAAATTTGGTTGCTTAAAAGATGATAAATTCTTTGACAAAACAAATGGTATCGTTCTATACAAAACAACTTCTGGAGATTATGTGACACTTCCTGAATACTTAGAAAGAAATAAAGAAAAGCACGAAAACAAATTATATTATGTAACAGATGAAACTCTTCAATCTCAATATATAAAAATGTTTAAAGATAATGGTATGGAAGCAGTTATAATGGATACTACTATAGACCAACCATTTATTTCTCATATAGAAATGAAAAAACAAGATATTAAATTTGCAAGAATTGATGCCGACCTTACAGATACGTTAAAAGATGAAGATACTTCTAGTGAAGAAGATAACAAAAAACTTCTAGAAGAAGTTCAATCTATTTTTAAAAAAGCATTAAATAATGATAATTTAAATATTTCTATAGAAAACCTTAAATCAGAAGATATTTCAGCTATGATTATCTTACCAGAAGAGTCACGTAGAATGCAAGATATGAGTAAAATGTATGGAATGTTTGGTATGGATAGTGCTATGATGCCAAGTAACGAAAGTCTTCTTCTTAATAAAAAGAATAAATTAGTAAAATATATTATTGATAATAAAGATAATGAAAATACAGATATTTTCTGTGAACAAATTTATGATTTAGCTATGATTAGTCATAAACAACTTTCTCCTGAAGCAATGACTAAATTTATTGAAAGAAGCAATAAAATTTTAGAAAAATTAATTTAATTTGACAAAACTAATTATAGATGATATTATATAAAAAATTTAATACTTTTAGTAGGTAGAGGCGCATGTTTCATTAGTAAATGATTTGATTTGTTCAGGCAAAAGTGAGAATTTATTGAAAGGGTAACATGCCGAAGAAGAAAATACCTGATTTATTTTCTATCTGGGTATATAGTTAATAGCTATATAACTGTCATATATAATTTTAATTATATATGGTGTGCTCCTTGTGCAAGATTACTTCACAGTCGGCATGCTATGTCGGCTGTTTTTATATCTTAAAATCTTACTATATTATTAAATAACTTAAACTTACTACTATTAATATAATATAGTAGAAAGAATTTATATATGAAAGAAGTGATGTATATTAATTTAAATACCTAAATTACATTACAAATTAGATAATAATATTATACCTACAAGTGTAAATAATACCTAACACTGTATTGATGTTTTACTGAAAAACAGATATACTTAAGACAATAAGAAAAGAATTAATTTTTTTTCATTAGGAAAGTTTACTTAACAAATTCAAATTCAAGGAGGTTTTAAAATGTCCATATTTACAGGGTCTGGTGTCGCAATAGTAACACCATTTAACGAAGATATGAGTATTAATTTTGAAGGTTTAGAAAAACTAATTGATTTTCAGATAGATAATGGAACAGATTGTATTGTTATATGTGGTACAACTGGTGAATCATCCACACTTAATGATGAAGAACATCTTGAGTGCATAAAAGTAGCAATAGATAGAACAAATAAACGGGTTCCTGTTATTGCCGGAACTGGTAGTAATGATACAGCTCATGGTATTGAACTCTCAAAAAAAGCTAGGCAACTAGGTGCTGATGGTTTATTACAAGTTACACCTTACTACAATAAAACAACTCAAAAAGGATTAATACAACATTTTAATTCCATTGCTAATAGTGTTGATATCCCAATTGTTTTATATAATGTACCATCAAGGACAGGACTTAACATTAATGCTGACACTGCTGCAACATTATCAAAAACAGATAATATTATAGCTATAAAAGAAGCAAGCGGTAATATTGCTCATATTACTGATTTGGTTCACAAATGTGAAGGTAGATTAGATTTATATTCTGGAAATGATGATCAGATAGTTCCTCTTCTTTCTCTTGGTGGAAAAGGAGTTATATCAGTAGTGGCAAATATCTTACCAAAAGATACACATGATTTAGTTATGAAATTTATACAAGGTGATATTAAAGGTAGTTTAGATTTACAACTTAAAATGCATAGACTTATAAATGCACTATTTTGTGAAGTAAATCCAATTCCTGTAAAGACTGCACTAAATTATATGAATCTTCCATCTGGTCCTTGTCGTTTACCGCTTACAGATATGGAACAAGAAAATGCTATGCTATTACTAAACGAAATGAAAAATTATGGAATAAATATTATTTAAACATAAGATACTAATAGGAAATTGCATAACTATTATAGTTATGCAATTTTCCTAACCTAAAATTTTTATTAAGTAATTGTTAGTTTTGCAATTACCTAAAAATTTCTATAAGAAGAAAGGAGTTTTAAAATGACTAGAATTATAATGCATGGTTGTAACGGTAAAATGGGACAGGTAATTACGAAAATATTAGAAAATGATAATGAGGCAAGTATAGTAGCAGGTATTGATATTTTTAATAATATTAAAAATCCATATCCTGTTTTTACTAATATACAAGAACTCGATGTGGAAGGCGATGTAATTATTGATTTTTCTACTGCAAATGCTGTTCCCTCTTTAATTGATTATGCAAAGTCTAAAAAAATACCTATAGTTTTATGTACAACAGGTTTAAATAACAACCAAATTGATTTAGTAAATGAAGCAAGTAAAGAAATTGCTATTTTATTATCAGCTAATATGTCTCTAGGTGTTAATCTTTTACTTAATCTAGTAAAGAAAGCTGCTAAAACACTTTCTATGGCTAATTTTGATATTGAAATTATAGAAAAACATCATAATCAAAAAATAGATGCTCCAAGTGGTACAGCTTTAGCTTTTGCAGAATCTATTAATGATTCTCTTAACAATGAATATACTTATACTTATGATAGATCTATTGATAAAGTAAAGCGTGATTCTAAGGAAATTGGTATTCATGCAGTAAGAGGTGGTACAATAGTAGGTGAACATTCCATAATCTTTGCTGGAAAAGATGAGATTGTTGAACTTAATCATAATGCTTTGTCAAAAGATATTTTTGCAGTTGGAGCTATTAATGCAGCAAAATTTTTAAGTCATAAATCTGAAGGAATGTATGATATGCAAAATGTAATAGAAGGTAATTAATAATTATTAATCAAAGATTATAGTACTCATGTACTATACCATTTGTTGGATATTTCTTTTATTATTATTGTAAAATAATTCTAATAAAATTATTATGATATAATTATCAACTAATCTGAAACATCATAAGGAGGCTATATGTTCAATAATTTAAAACTCAAAAATAAACTTAGTCTGTATGCTGGAACAGTTGTATTATTTGGTTTTGTTTTTTTAATAACCGTTGCACTGATTCAAGTATATAAGACTAATAAAGATGAAGCTAGGCAATTAGCAACTATTAATTCAGAATTTTATAGAAGCGAAGTTTCTACAAAATTGACTGAATTATTATCAGTTACAGAGAATTTTGCAATAGAACTTGAAACGTATAAAAATAACGGTTTTATATCTAGAACAAAAATGACAGATAGATTAAAATCAATTTTAAAATTATATCCTAAAGCTGTTGGTATGGGTATTGCTTATGAACCTAATGCCTATGATGGTAAAGATAATGAACATAGAAATATATTTCCATCTGATGATACAGGTAGATTTTTGGCATATTTAGCAAAAGATGGTGGTGAAATTTTACTACAAAAACCTACAGGTTACCAAGAAATCTGTGATCTATCAAAAGAAAGTATGAGTCCAATTATAACTGAACCATATAACTATGAAATTAATGGTAATAATGTAATAGTTACAACAATAGCCGTACCTATTTTAACAAATAATAAGTTTGCAGGTGTTGCAATTGTTGATATTAAATTAAATGATCTACAAGCAATGTGTGAAAATATATCTGTAATGAATGGTCATACAGAAATTTTATCCTCAGAAGGGGTCTATATTGCAAATGGATCTAATAAAGATTCAATTATGTCAAAAAATACCTCTGAAGAATGGAATAATATCTTGTCAAGAAGACAAAATGGAGAAGAATTTACTTATACAGATAAAAAAAATCTTAAAGTATTTAGAAATATACATATAAAGGGCATTGATACTTATTGGACATTTGTAAGCGTTATTCCGATGAAAAGTATACTAGCTAACTTTAATAACTTGTTAAAAATTATGATTTCTATAAGTATTATTGGAATTATAGTTATAATTGGTTTAATATATTTATCCATCTCCAAAACAACTAAACCAATTGTCAACACTTCTTTAGTTCTTAATAAAATGGCAGATGCCGATTTTAGAGTTGGTGTTTCTAATGAGTATATAAAATCAAAAAATGAAATTGGTCAGTTGGCAAAATCAATTAATACTATGAAAGATTCCATTTCAAATGTTATTGTACAAGTAAAATCCGTATCAAATTCTGTCGAGAATGCTACAGGGCAAACACATAATTATATGTCTAATCTTATGGAACAAATAGAAGATGTCTCAGCAACTACAGAAGAAATGTCAGCTTCTATGGAGCAAACATCTGCTTCTACGGAAGAATTAAATGCAACTTCTCTTGATATACAAAATTCAATTCAAATTTTATATGATAAGGCAAATAATGGTTCAAGTGAAGCTAATAACATTTCAAAAAGAGCTGAAGAATTAAAAGAAAATGCAATAAATCTAGAAAAAACAGCAAGTGAAATAAGTATGGAGCTAAGTAAAGAATTAAAAGAATCCATTTCTAAAGCAAAAGCAATAGAAAAAATAGAAGTATTATCAAACTCTATATTAGCAATAACAGAACAAACTAATCTACTTGCACTTAACGCTGCAATTGAAGCTGCTAGAGCTGGAGAAGCTGGAAAAGGTTTTGCAGTTGTTGCAGATGAAATTAGACAATTAGCTGAGAATTCAAGCAATACAGTTAATGAAATACAAACAATTACTAAACAAGTAGTAGAATCAGTTGAAGTACTTGCAGCTAACTCTGAAAAAGTAATAGATTATATAAATACTAATGTAATTAATGATTATAGCAAGTTAGCTAATACAGGAGAACAATACTTCAAAGACTCAGAATTTATTAGTAAATTGGCATCTGAAATAAGTACATCAACAAAAGATATAAATATTGCTATTCAAAGCATGATAGCTGCAATTTCGGAAATAACTACAGCTAATAGTGAATCTGCTATAGGAACTCAAGATATTGCAGAAAAAGCATCAAATGTAACTCTTGAAGCAAATAAAGTAATGAATTTAACTATTGAAACAAAGGATAATGCAGTTAAACTAGTAGATACAATTAATATCTTCAGGATATAAACTTTTTTCACTAGTCTCAAAATAAAAAACCACCAGTATGTTATAAAACATACTTAGGTGGTTTTTTTTTCATCTCTAAAGATTAGCTAAAATTTCTCCAATTTCACTTTGCATTTTCGCTACTTTTTTAAATACTTTATTTATCTTTTTATATTTTGTAACATTTTCTTCTTGTGGTTTTATAATCGATAAATCTGTATTAATTTCTTTTAATAATGAAAAATCTTTCCACAAACCACATCCTACAAATGCTATCGCTGCAGCACCTAAGGAACCTGTTTGTTGCCCATTTTTCGTATAAAGAATATTTTTATTATAGATATCTGCAAATAACTGCCTCCAAAATGGACTTTTACTTCCTCCACCAACAATTAGCATATTATTATCAAGTTTTACATAAGCTTCTAATACTTCTAATGCATTCTGTAGTCCTAAAGTAATTCCTTCTAATCCAGCTCTAATTAAGTCAGCTTGTGTATGACCTAAAGTTAGTCCAATATATGCACCTCTAATGTTTTGGGATTCATCAATAGATGACCCTCCTGCTAAACTAGGGTTAAAAATTAATTTCTTACTTCCAATAGGTGATGTTTTAGCTAATTCATTCATCTTTTCGTAACTATCTACTCCACCATTTTTTTCTACCTGTACAATGTCTTTACAAACATTATCTCTAATCCATCTATAAGAGTTTCCAGCAGAAAATATAGCTGTTGCTGAAGCATACATTCCTTTAATACAGTGAGCAAAAACATAAGGTCTTTTATCTATATCAATTACTGGTTGAGAAGATGTTACTGCTACCCAAGCAGATGTTCCCAATGAAGTATAAGACATACCTTCATCAATACACCCAGCCCCAAGAGCCATACATGAATTATCCACACCACCACATGCTACTTTTATAGTTTTTGGTAATCCTAATTCATTTGCTACCTTTTCTTTTATTGTACCTAATATATGTGTAGATTCGTATAGGTCTGGAAATTTATCCTTTAATATCCCTGATGCTTTTATCAGCTCTTCATCATACTCCCATTTTTTAAGATCAAAAACACCACTACCTGAAGCATAGGAATAATCAGTAGCTAAAATTCCTGTCATTTTATAATTAATATAATCTTTTGTACCTATAAACTTACATGTTTTTTCAAATAATTCTCTACAATGTTCTTTATACCACATTATTTTAAAAACTGCATATAGAGATGGTGGAAATCCATTTCCTGTTTTTTCATACCATTCTTTTTCAGATATTATCTTAAAAAATTTATTTGCTTCCTCTGTCGCTCTACTATCTGACCAAATAGGCACATATTCACTTAATAGTTCTCCACTATATCCAATTGGTACAGCTCCAAGACTATGCCCAGATACTGCAATAGCCTTTATATTTTTTATATCAATTTCTGTTTTATTTATCAAATCACGTGTAGAATTTACTACACTTTTCCACCAATCTTCAGGTTTTTGTTCCCGAAAATTTTCTTCTGGATAATATGTTCTACAAGGAAAAAAACTACTAGATAATGATTTTCCGTCTATATCAAATAAAGATGCTTTTATACCACCAGTTCCTAAATCATAAGCAATAATATAGGTCATATCTCTTCTCTCCTCCTTTTGAACCTTACATTAGACTAATTTAATTTTTATCATCAAAATGTATAGCCTCATTAATAATCTTCCATATTTCATTATTTTCTATAGTCTCACTTGGTAGTATCGTTTTCTCTTCTGAAAAAGTTTCCATTTCTACCATAAAATTATCCTGACCAACAAATACAGCAATATTACATCCTCCAAGTGGATAATTCCCATTACGTATACATTTACTACTTTTTATAAAACTAATATTTTCTTCAGGCCAAGACATAATAATTTTACCTTCTGGAGCATATACAGCTCTCTTAGTTATTACACCCATAGGATTAATAATCATATATTTACTATTATAAGTTATTTGAGGATCATCTATTCTTACTGTGTTCCCAGCAAATTTTCGTGGAATAACAATCTTTACAATATCCCATGACAAAGAGTCATCTCCCAATGGTATACCATAGACAACTCCATCCCTAGGTTTAGTACACGTAGGGGACCATACACCACCAGAATAAAGCATACATCCACAATTAGTTATATAATTTGTTACTTGTAATTCGTTTTCACTAACAAAATCTATTTTTATACCTCTTTTTGTCTTCATAATAGGATTAATAGGACTACAAACATCTACTCCATTATCTTTAATAGTATATTCACATTCATCATTATCAGCTAAATATGTATCCTGTGATTCATCTGCTCCCGGTCTAGTAATCCAAACTCTATGTCCACCATATAATTTCCAGTCATCATATTCCATACCTTCAGGATCCCAATATAGTAAATTTTCTCCATCAATAGTTCCAAAAAAAGCAATACGTGGTCCAATTTCCGTAATAATTACTATTCTTAACTTACTTGTCACCAATTCAATACCTTTCATTCCTTGATATAATACCTCGTTTACCTTCATTATTATACCTCCCTTGAAATACTAATATGATTATAGTGCTATTTCATATATTTTTCTTACATCTTCTTTAGATATTGGTGGTACACTTGCAAGCATCTCGTTATTACCAAAGCTTATACTTACAACGTCATCCACCAGTAAATCTATATCACTTTTACTAACACCAAATTCAGATATATGTGTTTGTACCCCAACTTCGTTTAATAATTTTTCTAAATCATCAGCAGAATCAGATAAAGATTTTTCATATATACGATCAGCAAACTGTATGTAACGTTTATTATCATCTCTACTAACGAAATATCGCATCCAAGCAAGTATCATAGTTGCAAGTGTAGCTCCATGAGTAGCGTTATATCTAGCACTTAAAACATGGCCCATTTGATGCATAGGAGCCCAAGTATACGTTCCCGAAAGTACCCATCCATTTAATGCAATTGCTGCGGCCCATTGCATTACTCCTCTAGTTTGTGTATCACTTGGATTAGTTATGACATTGGAAATATTGTCAAGAACCGTCCTAATTACACCTTCTTGCATACGGTCTTGTAAGTCAAGATTCCCCTCTCCTCCATTAAAATAAGATTCAAGAACATGAGCTATAGTGTCTATGGCTCCACAAGCTGTTTGATATATTGGCAGACTAACAGTAAGTTTTGGATCAATTATAGCAACTTTTGGATAAAGACATTCTGGAGCCCAAACATATGATTTTTTATGAGTTATTTCATCAGTAATTACAGCTGTTGGATTCATCTCACTTCCTGTGGCTGGTAGAGTAGGAATCATTATTGTTGGTAATGCATTAGTTGGAGGAATCTGTGAACTGTCACTATGACTAAATGCAATCATGTTAACAATATCTCCGGCATTATAATTGACACCTGCAGCAATAACTTTTGCACAGTCCATCGCACTACCGCCACCAATACCAATAATTAAATCTACTTCTTCTTTTTTACAAATTTCTATACCTTTTCTCGCTTGTTTAAGTGTAGGATTCGCTGTAACTTCTAAAAAATCAATATAATCTATGCCTTGTTCATTTAGTAACAAGTGAATACGGTCAAATAAATTTCCATAAAATGAAATATCTGTATAAGATACAATCATTACTTTTTTTCCATATTCTTTTGCTTGAACTCCTATTTGTTCAACTGCATCCTCTCCGAACATAACCTTAACAGGATTATAATATTCAAATTTATTCATACGATAATCTACCTACCTTTCCTTTTTGTTTACTTTTAGAAATATTTACTATTGCAACTCCAAGTAACAATAAAACACCTTTAATTATTTGTGACATAAATGATGTTGAACCTAATAACGTTAACCCATTGACTAGTATAGCTAGTAAAATGGATCCTATAAGTGTTCCAATTACATTAGGTTTACCTAATTTAATTACTACTGCTCCTAGAAATACTGCTGTAAATCCATCTAAGAAAAATGATGAACCTAGTTTTGGTTGCCCTGATTGTAATACTCCCATCATTATTATTCCACCTATTGCCGCAAACAAAGCTGAGAAAACAAAAAGACTACTTAATATTCTTTTTTCACTTATACCTGCTTCTTTTGCGGCTTGACGATTCTCTCCAATGGCATATACATGTTGACCAAATACAGTTTTTTCTTGAATAAACAAACAAATCAAATATAGTATTACTGCTAATATAAATAAAGTGGGTATACCAGCAACTTTTCCCCAAACCAATTTATAAACAATACTTCCTCTAATATTTGAAACATTAAGTGGCATTCCTTTCCCTATTATTGCTGCAATAGCTTTGGCTATCCCTGATACAGCTATAGTGGCAATAAGTGATTGGAATTTAAATTTAACAACAAGTATACTTGTTAATACTCCAAATAATGTACATAATACAATTGCTATTAAAGCAGCCATCTCAAAATTCATTCCATTTCTAATTAATAAAGCTGTGATCATACTTGATAAGGCAGCAATATCAGGAAAAGATGCATCCATTTCTCCTGTTGATATAACCCATGTAACACCTAGAATTAATATAGCACTAGTACTACATTGGCGAAGTATCTCAAGTAAATTTGACGGGTTACTAAATACTGGGGACTTAATAGAAAATACAATACAAACAATTGCTATTATCCATAATAAACTAGATTCTGCTTTAAACATTTTTTTTAATACATTCATTCTTAAGCCACCGCCTTTTTGTTATCTATTTTATTTGATTTTCTCTTTTTGTATTTAACTCCACTAGAAATTTGAATTTTCGAGAATAATATCGCTACAACTAATACAACGCTAATGACTAAATCTCCATAATAATATGGGACATTTATTAATGTAAATCCATTAAGCATCATGGAAATAAAGACTGCTCCAAAAAAAGTACCAATTACACTTGGTTTCTTAAACACAGAAGAACCAATATAAACAGCTGAAAAACAAGGCATTAATAAGTTAAGTCCTGATTTAACATTTCCATTTCCCTGTGCCGCTGTAGTAATCATAGTAGATATTGCAGCAAGTATACCACAAGTTATAAATGCAATAACTATTACTTTATTAACTTTTATTCCAGAAAAAAATGCAGATATCTTATTGGAACCAGTAGCATAAAAGTATCTACCATATTTTGATTTTTCCATAAGTATATATGCACAAATGTATAGAACCAACATAATAATAACTGGTAAAGGTATACCAATCACTTTTGCTTCATTAAGTAAACCTATTCCTGAACTTAAGAAATTTTTATATATAAAAGCACCATCACTAAATAAATAAGCGGCTCCAAATGCAATAGATCCTATTGCAATAGTTGAAATAATATCAGGCAACTTAAATTTACCTACTGCTAAACCTGATATAGTTCCCCAAAAAGCACCCCCAAGCAATCCTGCAATTATACAAATAATTGGAGATAATCCTTTAGATATTAACCAAGCCATAAACATTGCAGAAAAACAAGCTGTCATATAAAAAGATATATCACTATGACCAACAGAAATAACAAAAGTTAGTCCTAAAGCTGCTATTGCTGTAATGGATACATGCTTTAATATATTAATAATATTTCTTGTACTTAAAAAATCTTTACTAATTGAAGAAAATACAAAAAAAACTATTGCAAATAACACAAAAAATATAATAATTGAGAATAGCTCATCACTTATACGAAATTGTTTTTTAGTGTCTCCCATAATTCAACCTCCTATTTTGTATCTTTAACTAGCTGAAATTGCATGAACCAGCATATTATTTAAATTAGTATCCCCAGCCATACATTCAAGAGAAATTCTACCTTGATTAACTACCATTATACGATCAGCCATCCCTAATACTTCTTCACAGTCAGAAGAGATAACTACTACCGCAGAGTCCTTTGACAATTCTCTCATTATTTCATATATACCTGCTTTTGCTCCTACATCTACTCCTACTGTTGGTTCTGCAAAAATATATACTTTTGCGTCTGTAAATAATCCTTTACCTATAACTACTTTTTGTTGATTCCCTCCAGATAATAATCTTACTTTTTTATCAATGCCTGTTGTTGCAATTTGCAACTTATTTACAAGTTCTTTTGATTCCATTACTTCTTGTTTTGTATTAACCAAATTAATTTTGTTTGTAATTTTCTCTAATTTAGATAGAGTTAAGTTTGTTGAAATTGTCTGATCTCCTATTTGTCCTTCATGTCTACGATCACCTGGAACTAAAAATATTCCATTATAAATAGCTTTATCTGGACTTGAAACATTCACTTTGTTACCGTTTATTAATATATTCCCATTAGATTTTAGCATTGCTCCAAATAGTACCTTTGATAATTCATCAATACCAGATCCTACCAATCCAAATATTCCTAGAATCTCACCTTTTTTAGCCGTAAAACTAATATTTTCAAATTTACTTTCAAGCTCAAGTTCTTTAACTTCTAATATACTTGTTTCACTTTTCAAAACAGCTTTTGGGGGGTAGATTGCCTCTAATTTTTTACCAAGCATTAGCTCTGCAATATATTCTGTATTTATCATTCCTTTTTGAACTGGAAGAGTTGCGACATTTTCTCCATTTCTAAATATAGTCATGGTATCACATATTTCACTCACTTCATCGAGATGATGGGTAATATATATTATTGATACACCTTTTTTCTTTAACATATTGACCAAATCAAATAGTATATGTTTTTCTTTTTCTGTTAATATTGATGTAGGTTCATCTAAAATAAGTATATTTGAACGTTTTGATAATGCTCTAAGTACTGCAATTATTTCTTTTTCTACAGCACTTAATTTAAAAATAGGTTTATCCAAATCTATTTCTAATGGAAACTCTTTTAGCAGTTCTTTTCCTTTTTTTCTCATTTCCTTTTTATTAAAACGTGCAAATGCACCTTTTTTTTCACTTTCACAACCAAGAAATATATTTTCATATCCTGTGAAAGATGTTATCATCTGAGGATCTTGATAAACAGTAGCAATTCCAGCTTTTATGGCATCATTAGGACTATTTATTTCTACTTCTTTATCATCTATTAAAACATCTCCTTCTTCTCTTTGGTATACACCAGATAGAACTTTAATCAACGTAGACTTACCAGCACCATTGATACCAAGTAACGCATGCACTTCTCCTTTTTTAAGTTTAAAGCTAGCATTATTAAGTGCTCTTAGGGATGAGAATTCTTTAACAATTCCTCTCATTTCCAAACGATAGTCACTCATTAACTTGCACCTCCTATGTCTTTACTAAATTTCTATTGTATCCTCATATTTTAATAGAGGTCTTTATAAAAACATACTAAATTACTAGAACTTTAATATAAAAATATAAAAGAGAGGCATACATATTGCCATATTACCTCTCTTTAAATATTTTGCAGATAATTTATTAGATTGTTGGTACCCAACCAATTTTTTTGAAATTACCAGGAATATCATAATCGCCTATACCATTCCAATCTTGTGGTACTTTAACATCTAAAATCATTTGGCGTGTAATTCCAATACCAGGTGCCATTACTACACGAGGAACCGCTTCTCCACGCAAATATTGATGAGCATAAAATACACATTGATAAGCCATTGTATAAACTGATTCTCCAACAGTTCCGATAAAGTTTGGTGATTGCTTCATTACTTCAAAACAATGTTCTCCACCATCAGAACCTGTAAACAATATTTCTTCTCTACCAGCTGCTTTAACCGCTTGAATTCCTTCAAATACAGCTCCATCCCAAGCGCACCAAATTGCATCTAAATCTCCTTCGTTTGGACAAGCAGTAAGCATATTATCTATTGCCATACGTGGTGTTACTGCTCCTGTTGAATCCCATGACCAATGTTGTACTATTTCAATATCTGGATATTGTTGTAATGTCCAGTTAGCACCTTGACCTCTTGCATCCCAACCTTCATTACATGGTAAGTCAATTATTGCTATTTTACCTTCTCCATTAAGCGCTTGACATATTTGCTCCATTGTCCATGCTCCACCTGCAAAGTTATCAAATGCAACTGTAGTTGTTACAGCAGCTCCTGGAACAAATCCATCTGAACAAAAAACAGGAATACCAGCATCTATTGCATGTTTAACAGCTTCACTGATACCAACTGGGTCTGAAGGTGTAATAAATAATGCATCTGGTTTTGCTTCAATAAAAGCTTCAATCTGTTCTGATTGTTTTTTTGCATCATAGTTTGCATCAACTATTGAATATGTACCACCCAATTCTTTAATTGCTGTTTCAAAAGCATATTTTTGTCGTTGTCCAGATTCATTTTCCATCCATCCAAGAGATATTGCAAAAACCATATCCTCAGGCTTTTTATTACCTACTTTTGTTGCACCTGAAGATTTCTTTTTTTCTTCCCCTTTATTTGTATCTTTTGTAGAAGTTGGTTCTTCAACAGAACAACCTACAGCAAATACTGTTAGCATAGCAACAAGTAATAAAGATAGTAATTTTTTCATCGTAATCCCTCCAAATTTTTATTATATAAATATTAAATTTAGAGAATTTCATAAGTGGGTTAGTATAATTGTTTTTATTAAATCGGCTAGATACGAATGTAAGATATGTATATAAAATTAAATTATCAAATTATGGAAATCCTCTAAAATATTACTTACTATTTTTAACCAATACAATTAAAATGCCTTCCCTAATGATAATTCATTGTATAACTTTAACAGATAATTATTTTGTAAATGTAATAAATTTTTAGTAATTATTAACTTTCAACTCAACATCAGTATATGTATCAAATGTTAAACCTTCTCTTTTATATGCCTCTCTTAATATATTAAGTGCTGAGGTCATACTTATACCAAATCTCCTTGCTCCTGCATCATACATTTCTTCAAGTGTAGCTAATGTTCTCACTCCTCCTGCTACCTTAATTAAAGCTTTATCTTTAACTTCTTCTTTAATAATTTTTACTGTTTCTACCGTTGAAGGTTTTGATGCCCATCCTGTTCCAGTTTTTACATAAGTAACTCCAGCTTTTACTGCTAATCTACTTGCTATTCTTATTTCATCATCTGTAAGATATGCTATTTCTATAATAGCCTTAACAGGAATATCTTTTGCTGCATCAACAACTGCTTTTATATCTTCATATACCAAGTCATATTGTGAAGATTTTAAAGCTCCAACATTAATCACCATATCGATTTCATTACAACCAGCTTTAATCATGTTTAATGTAGTATCAACTTTAGTTTTAGTTAAATCAGCTCCTGAAGGAAAACCAACTACCCCTCCAACTAAGATATCACTATCATTTTTTAGTTGATTAATTAATATATCTGTAAAACAAGGCATTACAAAGGTACAAATAAAGTTATATTTTTTTGCAATTCTTACTATCTCATTAACTTCATCTAATGTGACATCTGTTCTAACAGCACTAATATCAATTAATCTTGGAATTTCTTGAGTACTTAATCTAGTCATTTTTTCACCTCCACATGTAATACGCTTAAGATTTATTTGTATATTTATAATAACATTATTATGTTTTTCGGTCAATAAATGTTAATAATAAATACACAATGTATTTTACAGCGCTATACTTATGTGTATTTTGCACAAAAATAAAAAAATTGGTATCTAAAGCATAATGTTTTAGATACCAATTTTTTTTATTTTTATTGCTTATTATTTAATTTGATTAATTATTTTGTTATTTCATATATTGCAACTTGCCCAATTTGCCTATTAGCTGCTAAAATTATGTCTTTATCTTCCAAGTTAATTACTGAAATATTACTTGGACCACCCACGTTATCTATTAAAGTCTTAGTTATTGAATCTGTTTTTTGATCATATTGATAACAAATAACTTCTTGTTTTCCTTTTCTTCCACCAATAATAAATGATTTTTGTCCTGCAAGTATACCTCCCCAGACTACATGTCCAAACTCATATTCATGTTCTGAGATAACTTTAAATTCGCCATCAATATTTTTATATATTTTCCCATGTTCTCCATGGAAAGGTTCTATAGTAGCTATTTCTAATTCTCCATCACAATCGATATCACATATTGCCATATCACTTACTTCTGTAGATAATAATTGTTCGATTTGCCACTCTCCATTTTTTCTTTCTGGAATATATGCAACATAGGCACCTTCTACAGCTGTTAAAAAGAAAGCCTTTTTCCCCTTCCACTGACCAGCACAAAAACCATGATGTTTAGTTAAACCATCTAGTATCGTTGTTAACTCAAATTCTTCTGTAATAGTATCAGACATCTTACCAATAACTGCTCTTCCTGGTTTTGACCAATCATCTTTATAATCTTTATCATCACAAAGTATTCCCCCAATAAAGTACAATTCATCCTCAATAAGAAATAAATCAAAGCGATGAAGATATGGAATCTGCATAATTGGTTTTATTGTCCAATTTCCTTCATTATCACATTTCCCATGGACAATCATAGATTCTTTTGAATTAAATGTTGGGAAGAATTTTTGAGTTGCCACAAATTCATTTTTTCTGTTAGGGATAGGAATAATATTCATAGTTCCTCCTGGTCCATCCCACACTACTGTACTCTTTTTTGTTACGGCATTGTAAGCCATGCATGATGTATGCCCTTCTGATGCAACAATATAAGTTAATTCTCCGTTTACTTCCATAATGCAAGTTGCATATGCTCTTTCTAATTCACCTAACACTTCTTTTTTTATATTCATAATATATTCTCCTCGCACAATAAGTTATATATTGTTTAGTTTAATAGTTCCAAAACTATATTATCCATATATTTTATAATCTGTTCTGAAGTATTTAACTCCATAACATATTCAAGTATCTCTTTGATTTGGCTCATTGTAACTTTTCTAATTATATTCTTCACAATAGGTATAGAACTAGCACTCATGCTAAATTCATCTAGCCCCATAGCAAGAAGTAATAAAACTGCTCTTTCATCACTTGCAAATTCACCACACATGCCAGTAGGTATTCCTGCTGTATGAGAAGCATCAATAACCATTTTAATACTTCTAAGAACTGCTGGATGAAAAGACTCATATAATTTTGATATTGCTTCGTTACCTCTATCTACAGCTAAAGTATACTGTGTTAGATCATTAGTACCGATACTAAAAAAGTCAACTTCTTTTGCCATTTTATCAGCCATCATAACAGCTGAAGGTGTTTCAATCATAATGCCTACTTTAATTTGCTCATCAAAAGGTATTTTTTCTGCACGTAATTCTTTTTTACATTCCTCAATTATAGCTTTTACTTTTTCAATTTCTTCAATAGAAATAATCATAGGAATCATCATACTAAGATTTCCATATTTACTTGCCCTTAGTATTGCTCTTAATTGAGTCTTAAAAATATCTTTTCTATCTAAACACATTCTAACTGCTCGCCAACCTAGAAATGGGTTTAATTCTTCTTGGAACTTAAAGTATGGTAATCCTTTATCTCCTCCAATATCAAGGGTACGTATAATTACTTCTTTGCCCTCCATCATTTCACCAACAGTTTTATAATGCTCAAACTGCTCATCTTCACTAGGAAAGTTATTGCTATCCATGTATATAAATTCTGTACGATATAATCCTATACCTTCAGCACCATTTCTTAACACTCCATTCATATCTTTTACAGTTCCAATATTTGCAAATAACTGTACAGAATATCCATCTGTTGTTTCAGCAGGCAAATCTTTTAGTAATTCTAGTTTTTTCTTATCTGCTAGTATCTTTTGTTTAATGTTCTCATATTTTTTTAATTCTTCATCAGTGGGATTTATGATAACCTCACCTTCAATAGCATTAATAATTATTATATCGCCATCCCTAATTTCTGATAAACATGTTCCCGTTCCAACTATAGCAGGAATCTCTAGTGTTCTTGCCATTATAGCTGTATGCGAAGTTTTTCCCCCAACTTCTGTAATAAAACCTAACACCTTTTGTACATCCATTGTAGCTGTATCAGAAGGTACCAAATCATTTGCAATTACTATAACTTCTTCTTCTAAGCTATCAAGTGATTGCATTTTAATACCAGCAATATTAAATAATAATCTTTTTCCTACATCACGTACATCTGCCGCTCTTTCACGCATATATTCATCATCAAGGCTTTCAAATATTGCTGCTATCTCTTCTATTGCCTGACTAACTGCCACTTCAATTCTTTGTTTATGTTCTTTTACTTTATTAATTACATTTTCCTCAAGAGTTGGGTCATCTAACATGGTCAGGTGTGCTTCAAAAACCATAGCTTTGTCTTCACCTAATGTTTTAACCGCTTTGTTTATGATTTCTGTAAGCTGTACTCTTGTTTTTTCTTTCCCTGTATTATACTTATTAATCTCTTGTTCAACATCATCTGTTAAAGTCATATCCATTTCAATTTCATTTTGAGTATATAAATATGCTTTTCCTATTGCAATACCCTTTGAAGCTACTATTCCATTCATTATTAACCTCCTCTTTGTATCTAGTTTAATTAAGTAATTGCAAAACTACATTCAGTTGATTCTTTAATACAATATGTTGTGTTCCCGTTTCAAATAAGAACTATATATTGTATGTAAAGAATTATATTTCCTAGTTTTGCAATTACCTTTCTAGTTTAATTAAGTAATACTTTTTTTAAGTTGCTCTAACATATTTATAACCCCCTTGGTCCATTTGAGATAATGCCCATTTTCTAGCTGTTTCTATTTCTTGTATTGCTTCTTCTTTAGTATAACTTTTATTATTATCAGCCCACATTTCAATTAGGAAAGGACCATTGTAATCAATTTTTTGTAGTGTCTTAAATAAATCTACGAATTCTACTGTACCTTGTCCAAAAGGAACACATTTAAAAATACCTGGTTTCGTATCTTTTATGTGAATAGCTACAATATGCTCCTTTCCAAGTTCTAATTCTTTACTAGGATTATTAGTCCATCTACTTAAATTGCCAAGATCAGGATAGATTTTCAGCCAAGGTGAATTTACTAAATCAATATACTGATTTGCTCTTGTAATAGTACCTATAAATTCTGTATCCATAATTTCTATTGCTAACATCACAGAAGCTCTTGATGCCCATTTTACAGCGTGTCTTAAACCTTCAATAAATAGTTTCTTAGTTTCTCCATCACTTTCTTCATAATATACATCATAACCTGCAAGTTGTATAACCCTAATATTAAGGTCACTAGCTAATTTTATTGCTTTTTTCATAATATTGTATGCTTCTTCTCGCTTTACAGGATCCTTACTTCCAAAAGGAAATCTTCGGTGCCCGCTTAAACACATACTAAAACACTTCACTTCATAGTTGTTAACAAAGTTTAAGAATTTTTCTTTTTCTTCTTTACCCCAATCTAACCTTTTTAACCTTTCATCACTTTCATCTATAGACATTTCTATAAAATCAAAACCCGCAGATTTGGCTACAATAAATTTTTCTTCCCAACTAAAAGTATTAGGAAGTGCTTTTTCATATATACCTATGGGAATCTTATTTAAATCCATAAGAATACCTCCTCCATTCCAGAATTTCCTATAAATAAAGGAGGGATACCACCCTCCCCTTTTATTAAAGGCTTTTTTAAGAAAATACTTCTAAAACTTCTTCAATGCTTTGTGAATTTAAAGCTTTTTCGTATTTTTTTTCATCTGATAACACTTGAGCTAATTCTTGTAAAACTTCAATATGTTTACCATCTTCTTTACATGAAAGAACAACAAGTAAGGATGCTAAATTCTCGTTATCATCAGTGAAAGACACTGGTTGTTTTAACTTCAAAACGCTTAAACCAATTTCTTTAGAACCTCTTTCTGGTCTAGCATGAGGCATAGCAATCATTGGTGCAATTATTATATAAGGTCCTAATTCTTCTACACTTTCTATCATTGCATTAATATAATCCTCAGTAATTTTCCCTTGGTCTAACATAGGCTGAGACGCTACTTTTATTGCCTCACGCCAGTTTTGTACTGATTCTCTATATTGAACAACTTCTTTATTAATTGAATCTGTAATCATAAAACCTTCTCCTTTTTTTATAATTTCTAAATAAGTAATTGCAAAACTACATTTAGTTGATTCTTTAATACAATATGTTGAGTTCCCGTTTCTAATAATAACTACATATTGTATGTAAAGAATTATAATTCCTAGTTTTGCAATTACTATAATTTCCAAATCCTATTATTAAAAAATATTAAATTATAGAAGTGATTTAAAAGGCAAATCAGGCTCTATCGCAAAGGCATCATGGAAACCTCTATCATACATATATTCCATCTTATCTTTATCATCTGGATATGTAAATTTTCCTCCTACTTCCCAAATAAATGGTTTGAATTTATATTGAAGTCTATCTTTTTTCATATTCCATAAAACTGTTATTTCTTTTGGATCAGCTTTAAAGTTTGTCCATATATCATGATGAATAGGAATTATCACTTTTGTCTTAAGTGATTCTGCCATTCTTAACATATCTACAGCTGATAATTTATCGGTCATTCCTCTAGGATTTTCCCCATATGAACCTAGTGCAACATCAATTTCGTTATCATTACCATGTTTAGCAAAATAATTTGAATAATGTGAATCTCCACTGTGATATAAATTTCCACCTGTTGTTTTTATTAGGTAGTTTACTGCTTTAAGGTCCATATCTTGAGGCATTTTATCTTTTAGAACATCACCTGGAAATGTTGTAACTAATTCTGTACGATCAAAAGAGTCTAAAGCAACAATTTCCATATCTTTTATTTTAACTGTATCTCCTGGTTTCATTACTATACATCGCTCTTTTGGTACTCCCCAACTTATCCATAAATCAACACAAGCTTTTGGACCTATAAATGGAACATCATCAGAACAATTTTGCATAACTGCTGCTGCTACATTAATATCAATATGATCTCCATGATCATGTGTGGCTAATACAGCATCTAATTCTTTTATTGCAAATGGATCAATTACACAAGGTACGTTTCTAAGATTTGGTTGCAGTGCAACACATCCTATCATTCTCTGATGTTGGTGTTCTTTTCTCATTAGTCCATCACCATGAGTTCTTTTTCCACTTTTAACCCATAAGTCAACTAAAATATTTGCATTACCTTCAGTTTTTACCCAAACACCTGTACATCCTAACCACCACATAGAAAAAGTTCCAGGTTTTACAACTTCTTGTTCAATTTCTTCATTTAGCCATGTTCCCCACTCTGGAAAATTAGATAAAATCCATGATTCTCTAGTTACTTTATCAATTTGACTCATATTATTCTCCTTTCTATTCATCTAAGTTTTGTATATAATCTACAATTGATTCAAGCGCAACTTCTTCGTCTTCGCCTTCTACTCTTATAACAATTTCTGTGCCTTGATTAAGGCCTAGAGCTAAAATATTAAGTATACTTTTTGCATTAGCTACTTTTTCATCTTTTATTATTTCTATTTTGCTTTTAAATTTTATACATAGTTTAATTAATAAATCAGCTGGTCTTGCATGAATACCTGTTTTATTAACTATAGTAACTTTTTTTTCTACCATAATAACCTCTCCTTTTTAATTAATTTATTTAAGTAATTACAAAACTACATTCAGTTGATTCTTTGATACAATATGTTTGGTTCCCGCTTTTTAATTTTGGCGATTGAAATTATGTTCACTCCATCAGCTTAACTGAATATAATTTCTATCTTTGTGGTCATATTATCATATTTGTGAACAAATATCAACATCATGACTAATAAAGAACATTTGTTCATAAAAACACTGTTATATATAACAAAAAACGACTATTTCATATAAAGCCCACTGTAAAATGTAAATATTTTCTTTAGTGAGCTCTTAAAATAGCCGTTAAATATATAAAAATAAGTTATAAGTATTTATAGTATGAGTTATTAATTTTCTTCACTATACTCTAGAACTAATCTTAGAGTATCTTCATCTGATATGAGTATATTAATGCACTCACCTCTTAAAGCAGCTAGTATAGCCTTAGCCTTATTTTTACCGCCAGCTATTATCATACTTCTTATTTTTTTTATACTTTCTGTTTTAATTCCTATAACACTTGAGTTAATTTCATCGTCTAAAAAATTCCCGTTTTTATCAAAAAAATGTGCACATATAAATCCAATTCCGCCTTTTTCTTTTATTCTATCTTTTTTATCTTTTTCTACATAGATATCCCATATTGGTTGCAGAGCATTACTATCAATAACACCTAAACCACTTATAATTAGATCACAGTTTTCTACCATTTGTAAGGTATTATTAATTACAGGCATACTTACCAAGGCTTTTCTCGCACTATCATCATGAATATATATAGGGGCAGGCAATGGATATAATTCTCCTCCTACCTTACTTGATATACTTCTTCCAATACTTAACATATCCGAATCATTTCTATCATAATTAATTGCACCAAATAGCTCAACTATTTTAACACTTTGTAATTTTTTTCTCTTTAAATATGATGCGGCACAACGTACGCTTTTCCCCCATGAAAACCCAACTGTCATACCATCTTTTATTTCAGTTTCCAATTGTTTAGCAGCTACTTTACCAATTTCTTGTAAAGTATCCATATTATTTGATAGAGTTTTAACAATTATAACTTTATCAACATTAAATTTCCTACTAATTTCACCTTTTAATTTTTCTATTTCATCAGTTTCATAGTTAATAGAAATATCAACAATTCTTTTTTCTCTTGCCTTTTTTAATAATCTAGACACTTTAGGTCTAGATAGAAATAATTGTTTTGCTATTTCGCTTTGAGTTTTACCTTCCAAGTAATATAATACAGATACATCTACTAATAATTGTTTTTCTTCCTTATTTAAAGTATTCATGACTTAATTCCCCACTCTTTCTTAAAAAAATATGTAATTATTTTTATGTTAACATATTTTTTTAATTAAATCATTAACTTTATCTTCTATTATTTTAAAGCATTTTCTACTTTTTCTTTTATTTCGTTTTCTGCTAATAAGTTGACTAATCCTACTATTTTAGCATTCCCACAATTAGTAAATTCTTTTGTTAACATATGAGAAACTAATACTAAATCATAATTTTTAGCAGCAGATTTTGCTTCACCTACACTTGCATGATGAACTTCAAATTCTAACCCCATCTCTTTTAATACCTTTTCAATCTTCATTTTAATTATTAAACTAGAACCCATTCCATTTCCACAAGCAGCTAATACTTTTAGCATAATATTCCTCCTTCTAAAAATATAGAGAATTTCATAATCTAAGATTACCCCTAAATATAATATTATATTCATTATAGGTCACTGAAAAAGTGACCTATATTTATTTAGGCGAGAACAATAATTATGAAATTCTCTTTTATTTATTTGCTTTCTATCATGAATCACTAAGAATAATTCTAAATTTTATTTAGTTATCTCTCATTGTTGTAAAATACGTTTTAGCGTGTCTTTTATATTGTAATTGAGGTATAATCAACAATAGTAAAGCTAGTACAACAGGAACAGCAATTCCTAGTGCCTTAGTTAATAATGTTGTTCCCATAAATAATGTTGCCCAGTCAAACATACCCATCCATCCTATAACATTTGGATCTCCTTTTAGTACTCCAAGAACAATAGCAGAACCAAACACCTGAATCATACCAGCAAAGAATGGAATAATTGCAGCAGCTCTTCGTCCTCCAGCTTTATTAGCAAATACTGCCAAAGTACCGTTATCAAAGAACAGACATATGAATCCTGCAATAATAAGTACTGGTGATTTCATAGCTATTAAAATACCGATTGCTATTAATTGACCAAAGAATCCAAAAATAAATCCATAAGTTGGTGCATTTGGTGAGAACCCAAATGTTACCGCACAGTCAACTGCAGGTACTGAACCTTTAAGAAGTTTTCCAGAAATACCTTCAAATGAAGCAGTCAATTCTGCAACAAACATTCTTACACCTGTTAATATTATAGTAATATAAACTGCAAACTTAGCTGTTGTTTCAAATATATACGTACCAAAAACATATTTTGATGTATTATAGTCAAATGCATCTTTTCCTAAAATCAACATAATAGCACCGACAAATACAGTCATAATCAATGTATTTGCAACAACATTATCATTTAAGATTGAGAAAAATCCTGGTATATTAACATGATTAACGTCTTTTTCTTTATTACCAATTTTCCCTGCTATTTTATATGCTAACCATGATCCAAACATTTGTTGATGTCCTATAGTAAAACCTGCTCCATCAGTAACTTCTTGTGTTGCTTCAATAATTAAGTTAGACATTACTGACCAATATGTACCCATTAAGAATCCTGTTACAATTATTACTGGTGTTGATACTGTAGCTCCAGCTCCTTGAATAACCCAGAACATTGCCCATAGTAATACAGCTGATTGTTGATACATAATATGCCCTGTTATAAATAATGTTCTAATCTTTGTTTGTTTTCTAAATGCTACTAATAAAATATTCCAAGCAAAAGCAATTAACATTACATAACCAACATATTGAAGTGAACTTACAGAATCAAGTACTTCAGTAGCTGATGTTTGTCCAAAATATGGATCAATTACAAAAGCCTGAATTCCAAATCTATCAGTTAGACTTGTAATAATTGGTTTGAAAGTTTGAACCAAACCTCCTGTACCTACTTGTAAAATCTTAAAACCTACATAAGCTTTAATAAATCCTGCTAACGCGTCGTGTACCTTCTTACCTAAAAGCATGTACCCTATAAAAACTAATGTTCCTAATAATAATGGTGGTTGTCCTAAAAACTTACTAACAAACGCCTGAAAAAATTCAACCATGTTAAAATTTCTCCTTTCATAGGTAGTTTTTTGTAATTGCAAAATTCTTAATATTAGTCTTTTACACGCAATGTAAGATGCATGGATTTAATTTTAAGAATTTTGTAATTTCCTAGTGGTTTTTGCATATTTACCAAGAAACTTTAAAATTGATAGTTGTATTATAGCAATTCAAAGAACATTTGTCTAGCAATATTTGAATATTGAACATTTGTTCAAGTAATTTTGTATATTTTTTTTATTATTAGCTAGAGTTTTTTGTGTAATTTAGCCTAGAGTTACTTAGTATATTTATTGTAATCACTATTCATTTAAAAATCCAGCATAATTATTTTGAATTTTTGCAAGTTTTTGGAAATAAAAAATCCTATAAAATAGATTTGTTCATCTATTTTATAGGATTCAATACTATAACTATAATATTTTTCAACTCACGTTGTTTCTTCATAAACCTCAATTTTTGAAATTGATACTTCATAAGCTACTTTACTTATCGATTCTGTTTCACTTATTTTTTTCTGATATTCTCTACTTTGTATCCTTCCCCAAATTTTAATTCTATCCCCCACAGTAAATTTTTCTGCAAAACGCGCATTTCTTCCCCAACATATACAAGGAATATAATCAGATTTATTATAAGGTCGATTAACAGCTAATAATAGATCTGTTATTTCCCTTCCAAAAGGTGTTGTTCTATACATTGGTGGTTTACAAATATAACCATCTAAATATATGTAATTAGGGTTTCTTTTAATCTCATCTTCATCAAAAATAGATATTTCTCTAGCAAAAACTGTTAATACTAATCGATTTTTACCATCAATTTGTCTATTATAAGATCGAAATTGCCCTTGAACATCTACAATATTGCCTCTTAAATCTTTTGTTGTATCAATAAGTCGTTCAGATACCATAATAGGTATAATATCTGCATTATCACTTAGTCTAGATATTTCAACATCAAAATTATAAAACCCTTCACCATAAACTTCATGACTAAATTCAAATGTAGAATGTATTTTCCCAATTAAATTAACTTGGTTGTTCCTGATAACATTATCTTCCATAATACTTATCTCCCTTCCATTTTATCGAATGAAAATCATGATTATGCTTAATATATTCTCTTATAATTTTTTAATATGTTTCCACTATCTCACTCAATAAATATTCATATGTTTATTGTTTATCTATATCTATTTTTATTCCATATGATTCATTTTTAGAAGCAGATTTTATTAATCTTATATGGAAATTAATTTATCCCAAATAATTTTATCTATTAATTTTACAGTTATTTATATAAATTACTATAAGTTATTTTACCCATTTATAATATCTAAAATACCCTTTTTCTCTAAATTTTCAAATGAACATTAGCCTTTATTATTACAATTATATGATGCTGTACTTTCTGCTAATTCTTTTGCATGCTGTAATGTTTTTATTATAATTGTTCTAGTTTGATCATCTATTTCTCTACCTTGAAAGTTTAATTCTTCTTGCTCTTGTAATTTTTTTATTAAGTTATCAAATTCTTTATCTATGTCCTTATTATTATCAAATTTAGATATAGGAGTTGGATTTTCTGTAATGCCTATTAAATAATCCATAGATACATCAAAATATATAGCTAATTGCTTTTTTGTTTCATCATCTGCTTGTCGAATATTTCTTTCATATTGTGATATATTATTTTTAGATTTATTAACAATTTTACCTATTTGTTCTTGAGTTAGTCCTCTTTGTTTTCTTAATAATCTTAGTCTATCACTAAAACTTGGCATTTTTACCACCTCTTATTTATTTTAAAATTCATTTAATTCACTGTAAATACTAGTAACCAAAAAGATTATTTATTATATATTAAATCATTGACAATAACCATAATGTGTATTATAATGTAGTTAACATTTTGATTACTATCTTTGTATATACTCCCCTCATCTTGAATTTATTTATAGACATAATTCTATATCTCTTAACAAATAGTATAGAAAAAGCTACAAAATTAGCTACCATTAATTTATTAATTAAGGTAGCCTTTTTTTACAAAAATCTTCAATTTAACATATATTAATAGCGGTTACACAACCACACCTTTTTTTAGTATGATGTTTGCATATAAAGAAGTTTCACCAGTTGCTATAACTGCATATGCTTTTTTTGCTCTTTCATAGAATGCAAATCTTTCTTCATAAGCAATTTCTTTAGTTCCTTCTTTTTTGTTAATTATTTGTTTGTAAGTATCCCATATTTCAGGAACATAAGTATCCCCTTTTACAACTTCCATTAATGCTACTGGTTTATCAGAATATACATCTAAAGGCATTAACTCTAATACTGCATCTAGCACTTCGGGAACACCATGTCCATCTAGTCTAACAAGTCGCTGCGCCATTGAAGCTCCTGGAAAATTTCCATCTGCAATAACAATTTCGTCCCCATGTCCCATTTCCATTAATATCTTTAATAATTCTGGTGATAAAATACTTGGAATTTTTTTTAACATATCATTTCATCTCCTAAACTTTTGTATAATTATTGTATAATTATAATAACATATTTTTGTTAATTGTTATACCTTATACTTGTTTTTTTTGGTTAATAGAGTATGATATACTTAGATATTTTTTATTCAAAGGAGTGATTTTTAATGCCTTACTGTCCAAATTGCAAAGAAGAATATGAAGATGGTGTCACTATATGTAAAGAATGTAATAGTGCGCTAGTGGATAAACTGGATGTACCAACAAAAGAAAAATTTTTTGCAAATCCTACATATGAAAAAAGAGTTATAAGTTTTAGTTTAATAATTGGCGCTGTCATACTTATTTTTTCGCCTAAGATTTCTTACGAAATAACTCAAGTTTATTTCAATAATAAATTATGCGACCCAGGCGATTTTAAATTTATATTATATGCCACTTATATACCTTTTCTTATCATTGGAGTAGCACTGTTAATAATTGCTTATAAATATACTAAAATACTACTAAATAAAAAACTTGAAAATGTAACTAAGAAAAGTAAATAATCAATCATTATTTCTTCATATAATAATTGTTCATTGCAAAAAATATAGACAAAGAAATATTTTACTTTTGTCTATATTTTTTATTAATATTATTTACTATTTTTAATTTGTTTACCTGTATGATCCATATAATAATCATCTCTAATTATGAGTTCTGATATTGGTACTATTTTATATCCTTGTTTTTTTAATTCATCCAAAATAGTGGGCAATGCCTGTGGCGTATATTTTGCATCGTTATGAAAAAGTATTATTGAACCGTTAGTAAGATGTTTATTATTTATTACAGTTTTTACTTCATGTTCTACTCCGTATTCTTTCCAATCTAGACTATCATTGTTGGTTATAAAAAGAAAATACAAAATAGTCCCATATTTAGGGACTATTATTAAGTAGTAAAGTAATTATTAATGCTGCCTTTTATAAACATTTTTATATGATTTAAACTTGAATTGGGTAACATTTCTAATTGTTCTAACATTTTTAGTATTTCAATCATATCAGAATTAATACTATTATCGACATTTCTTTGTTTCTCAATAGGTTCAAAACTATCAATAAATCGTTTGCCACCCATACCTATTACTTGAGTAAGAGCATTGTAATTATCTAACTTAATGTACTGTCTACTCCTAAAAGGAATTGTCATATACATTTTCTCTACCTCTGCTAAGTAAGGTAAGGCTTCTTCTGGCAATTCCTCTTGCCCTGTAGCGTCTACTACCAACTTATAGTTTTGTATATCTTCTATGGTCGCAATAAATGCTTTAAATGCTTCTATGTATGCATTAGCTTCCTCTACCGAAAAATAACCTCTAGCTATGCATGTAATAGTTCTTTTCTTTCTGTTAATCTTAAATTCAAAATTGTGTTTATTGTATTTTATTAATGCTTGTGCCATATTTTTTTCCTCCTCGGTATAGTTATGTAAAGTTTTTGCCCTAAAATCATAACAATACTAAGAAGAATTAACTTTGTTTGCATACGTTGTAACCATCCCCTATAACATTATTTCGCTTTGATGTCATGTAAGAAGTCTGCAATGGTGTCTATGTTAAGTATTTCTATTTTTAGTCCGGACTAGTAGCAAATAAACCAATAACCCTTTTTAATTTGGATTATTTTCTTTAACAGCTGTTATATATATTATAGCACTATCAATAGTCTATGGGTTTCTGAATTTTGGTACAGTATGTTGTACCTTTTAAACAATTGCAGTCGACAAATTCTATTTTTACATTTAGAGCTTCTGTCAATTTTTTTAATGTGGAAAAACGTGGATTCCCTAAACCTTGTTCTATTTTTATAAGCGTTGTTTTGGATATTCCAGCTAGTTCAGCTAGTTCTTTTTGAGTTAACCCTCTAATTTTCCTAAATTTAGTAATCTCTTTCATTAAGTCCACCCCTGAAGTAAGTAATTAGTCTTATGATATATTTCGTGTGTTGACGTGCTAAAGTACAATGGCAAATTATAGTTGTATACTATACAGTATACATTTCTTGAATTAACTATAATTATACATTACCATACACTTTAGTGAGGTGGTAAATATTGTCACGCAATAATATAAAAAAAATAATTAAGAATTTATCCCAAAAACATGGTATAACTATGAAAAGCATAGCAGAAGAATTAGGCATGACTAAACAGAATTTTAATAATCAGCTAACTAGAGGGACAATAAAGTATAGGGATTATATAAAAGCACTTGATTTTTTAGGATATGAAATAATTCTAAGAAAGAAAAAATAAAAAGCTATAGGTAGAATAACCCTGTATAGCTTTTTATTTATGTTATTTTGTACAATTTAATTTGTTGATCGACATATTGGGATTGTACAATATGTACTAATCAGTGCTTTAGTTTATACTAATATTATTTTATATAATACCTAGAATATAGAATCCTACTGGTTACTGAATCCTGTGTTCTATATTAATTAATTCTTTTTCTCGAGCTTATTATTACAAGTTCAACTCCAATGAAATTAACAAAAACAATTATATAATAACAAAATAATATAACAAAGTCTGATGTAGATTTTAAAATAACTATTCCAAAAAACATTATAAGTTGAGTAAAAACAATAAGAATATTGGTAATGTACTTATTAATTTTAGTTTTCTTAACTATACAACCTATAATAATAAGCAATGGAATACAAATTATTATAAATATTATTGTTGTATTAATTAAACTTATTCCAGTTGCCATATTACCTCCAAATTAGAATTAATTTAAAATCTAGTATCATTACTAAAAATAGGGGGTAAACTATATTGTTCATTTGTAATACTAAATTCTACCCCAGCTGTCTTACCACTAACACCGAATGAAACTGAGTTTAGTTTTGCTTTATTATAAGTATGTCTATAGTAAGTAGTAGCACATCCATCATATTCAGTAAAGTTTTTATCATACACACATGACCCACCAAAGTGTTTACCAATATAAGTATAATATACTTTAGCAAGCTCTACTTTATAACATTTTGCATAATCTTGAAATTGAAATCCAAAGCCTTTTTCTCCATTACCATCAGTACGATTGTCTGTAGTTTCTATATTTCCTTCTCCATCTGATATTTGTGCATAACTACGTTTTACATAAGTCTTGTAAGTACCTGTAGTTGAAGTAAATCCAACTCCAAATCCATCTCTTCCACCTACATTCTTTATTTCTCCAACATAACCGGCCCACAACTTACCAATACCGTCACTATAATCAGCATTTTCCCAATATCCTCCACAAGTTACAATCCATTCATTATTATGGCTATCATAAGTAATCCAAGGCTCAGTCATTGAGACATCTCCAGTATCCATAGACTTAGTAGCTGGCAAATATTCTTTAGGAATATTTAATTTATAAATACCATTAGCTTTGAGTATTTCTTCAGCATCCTTACTTGATATCTTCTGATTGTTGTACAATTGAGTTACTAACTTTTCTGGATTTATCTCTTTTCTTATTGAATAACTATTAGTTTTCTTCAGATTATAAACTTCTCTATCCGCCATTTCTTTTAGTTCAATTTTTGCCTTTACAATGTCGAATTTGTGTTCTTTTTTAGTTTCACTTGCTAATACCGGCATACTTGATGTAATTAAAGCTATACTCAATATGATAATTGATAATTTCTTCATATATCTTCATCCACCTTTATAATTATTTATATTAAAGCTGCAGCATTAATAACATAATACATTGTTGTTTTTCCCACAACTAATTATACTACTTGCAATTTCATTTTCAATATTTCCTACGATTTTCGTCATTTTTTTATGTTATAAAAAATACCCTATACTTTATATAAGGGTATTTATAGGCATAAAGGTTACAACAAATTTTATTTTTGTTACTATTCACTATAGAATCAAAATATTTTTTAGTAATATACACAATATATATTCTATTATTTAGTTATTACAATTTATGCATTTCTTATATTTACTTATATTACTTAAAAACTTTTATACCTAATTTTACATAAAAATAACCCACCTTTACTAATGGCAGGTTAGTAGATATGTATATTAAATTGACATTT